>JAYSTO010000166.1:0-14824 GCA_043719675.1 Gammaproteobacteria bacterium
ATGCGATTCATCAGATCTTGCACGGTGAAGATGATCGTTTGCTGGTTATTATCGGCCCGTGTTCGATTCATGATCCGGTTGCCGCGCTGGATTACGCGCAACGCTTGCGGACAGTGCGCGAGGAACTGGGCCGGGATTTACTCATTGTTATGCGGGTGTATTTTGAAAAACCCCGTACCACGGTGGGCTGGAAAGGTTTGATCAATGACCCGGACCTGGATGACAGTTATCACATCAATAAAGGCCTGCGGTTGGCACGCAAGGTATTGCTGGACATCAATAATCTGGGTGTACCGGCGGCCACCGAATACCTGGATCTGGTGACGCCACAATACGTGGCTGACCTGATCAGCTGGGGCGCCATCGGCGCACGCACCACGGAAAGTCAGGTGCATCGGGAATTGGCCTCGGGTTTATCCTGCCCGGTGGGCTTCAAGAATGGTACTGACGGCACGTTAAGAATTGCGGTCGACGCGATCAACGCCGCGAGTCGGCCACATCATTTTTTATCGCTGACCAAGGCAGGCAACTCCGCCATTTTTTCCACCTCAGGTAATGATGATTGCCATATTATTTTGCGCGGTGGTAAACAGCCCAACTATGATGCCGCATCCGTGGCCACGGCGGCCAGGGAATTGGCAGCGGCAGGTTTGCCGCCCATCATGATGATTGATTGCAGTCATGCCAATTCCAGCAAACAACACCAACGTCAGGTCGATGTCGGCGGGGATATCGCAACGCAAATTACCCATGGTGAGCAACGGATCATCGGTACGATGATTGAAAGCCATTTGCATGCCGGCCGTCAGGATGTGATACCGGGGAAACCGCTGAGTTACGGACAGAGTATTACCGACGCCTGTATCAGTTGGGAGGACAGTGTGCCATTGTTACGAGAGTTGGCGCAGGCGGTGCGTGCGCGGCGGCGGAAACATAACAAATAACATCGCGAATGTCGGCGATGCCCTAACTGTCCGCGCCAAACAATAATTCCTGAGTTGCATTGATTTGTGCCTGGGCCTGACTGATGGCCTCATTGAATTTATCGGTGCTGAGCTTGACGCGTGACAGGGCAACAGGGTCGATGCGTTGCAGATCCTCGATGCTGGGAAAGTCGCTGTAGGGCAGGGAGGCGATGACATTGGCGATATGCACCACGGCGACTTCATTGGGGAAGTGGGTGGCCTGTGCCGGGGTGTGGTGATAGGCAATACATTCGCATAATACCTCCGGGAGATGCCAATTGCGGGCGAGTTGCGCACCGACCTCGGTATGATCAAAACCGATGATGTCTCGTTCCGCGCTCACCATGTCTTTGTTAGCATCGCCTTGCACAGTTAACAAAATAATCTGGTGTGCCTGTTCCGGCATGCGGTGAAAAATAATCAGCTGGCCGATGTCATGCAGCAACCCGGCGGTAAACATGGCATCCGGATTGGCAATCTTGCCTGCCTGCGCCAGGGTGCGCGCCAGCAATCCGCAATACAGGCTGTGACGCCAAAAGTCTTCGACCGAAATGACCTCGCTGAGCATGCCCTTGAACATCTTGCTGGCGACGGTGGAAAAGGCCAAATCACGAATTTGTTTGTGGCCCAGCAGGGTGACGGCACGAACCACATTGTCGATCTGCCGCGAGGTGCCGTACATGGGACTATTGGCGATTTTGAGTAGCCGGGTCGTCAAGCCGGGGTCCTGATTGATGACGTTGGCAATTTCTGCGGCCGTACTGTGGTCATCACTGACCATTTGATTAAGACGTAATACCACCTCAGGTAATGAGACGAGGCCACTGATATCATCAACCAGGGTTTGGGCTGTAGCAGTTTGCATTCATTCTATCTCAGGCAGGACTTCGCTAAAGTCTAGTTGGTGTTGAGAAGATTGCCCAGTAATATGCTGTTTCTGGATTCAGGACGGGATTACGACGAGGTTACCTTAATATGGCAAGTGCTTTTGCGCACGGAGTCGTGGCGCTCGCGCTGGCGCGAGCGGGATTACGCGGCGCTTTACCCTGGTATTTTTGGTTATTGGCGGTGATCAGCGCGATCTTACCGGATGTGGATGTGTTGGGGTTCCATGCTGGAATTGCCTACGGTGACCTGTGGGGCCATCGCGGTATGACGCATTCATTGTTGTTTGCCGGTCTGTGGAGCATGGTGATGGTGGGCGTATTTTTCTGGGGCCGAAACTGGCGCCGACAGCGCGTTGGCTTGTTTATCGTGTTTTTTGTCATCACCGTCTCGCATGGTCTGTTGGATGCAATGACCAATGGCGGCCTGGGGATCGCCTTTTTTGCTCCTTTTGATGAGACACGGTATTTTTTCTCGTTTCGACCGCTGGCGGTGTCGCCGTTAGGGCTGCGGGCCTTCTTTGACACACGTGGTTTGTATATCCTATACAACGAGATGATTTGGATAGGATTACCGAGCCTGGGTTTATTCGTGATTGGTTTATGGCGGCGCTATCAAATGACGAGACGGGTGAACAAACGAAGACACGAAGATTAAGGGATAATCAGTATGCCTCTGTTAGGTGTGTTGTCTATTTTTATCCAAGTTTTTTGTGTGGTGCATGTGATCCGCAATGGACGAGATCAACGCTGGATGTATTTTATTGTGTTGGTACCGGGCATCGGCTGTGCGGCCTATTTTATTACCGAAATCCTTCCGGGGCTGCGCCATGATCGGCAGCTTAATCGGGCAAAAAAAGGCTTGTTTAAGGCCATTGATCCGCTACGGGAGGTGCGTGCGGTGCGCGATAATTTGGAGACGGCAAATACGCAGGCGAATCGTCTTGCATTGGCTGACGCGTGTTTACAGGCAGATTGCGCAGGGGAGGCGGCAGAGTTATATCAACGCTGTTTACAGGCCGAGGCACATAACCCAGCGCTGATGGAAAAATTGGCGCAGGCGTATTTTGCGTTGCAAAACTATGCGCAAGCCAAACAAACTTTAGAAGCGCTGATCCAAGACAATCCCACCTATAAATCCAGTGAAGGGCATTTATTGTATGCGCTTAGCCTGGAGGCGTTGGGTAACATTCCCGCTGCAACCCAGGAGTACAAGGTATTGTGCGACAGCTATCCGGGGGAAGAGGCGCGGGTACGCTACGCATTAATGTTAAAGGCGCAGGGTGAGATCGCCGAGGCCGTAAAAATATTTAACGAGGTGGTGCGGCGCACGGGACGTGCGCCTAAATATTATCGCCGCGTGCAAAAGGCCTGGATCGACATTGCCAGGCAACAGCGGTGATGTGGCGAATGGGCATTGCTTTAATGCGGGTGAGGTTTGCGATAAAATCCACGACATTGCATGTCGGCATGTCTGTTTAACGAGCGCGCACCTCCACAACGATGAGCATCTACCCTTTTCATTTGGCATTTCCCGTGCATGACTTAGCGGCGGCAAGGTATTTTTACGCGCAGTTGCTGGGTTGCGCCGAGGGTCGCAGTAGTGAGAGGTGGGTTGATTTTGACTTGTATGGACACCAGCTTGTCGCCCATCTCAAAATGGATACGGGTCCTGCCGTTGTACAACACAATGCGGTGGATGGGCAGGCGGTACCGGTGCCGCATTTTGGTGTGATCCTGGCGTGGGATGTTTGGCATGCCTTGGCGGATCGATTGCGTGAGCACCATATTGAATTCGTGATCGAACCTTGCGTTCGTTTCAAAGGGCTGGTAGGCGAACAGGCAACGATGTTTTTTCTCGACCCTTCCGGTAACGCATTAGAGTTCAAGGCGTTTAAGGATTTTAAGCAAATTTTTGCAAAATGAGGTGGTGTTTTATGACGTGGCGAAGATGGCCAGTGGTGTTGCTTGCGGGTGTTTTGGTGTTGTTACTGGCGGGTTGTGCAGGCACGGTCAATGAGGAAAGTGCCGGCGAATTCCTGGATAACAGTATGATTACGGCGAAAGTGAAATCGAAATTAATTGATGACCCCGTTACCAGTGCATTTAGTATCAAGGTAGAAACGTTTAAAGGTATCGTGCAGTTAAGCGGCTTCATCAGCAGTGAGAAGGAAAAAACCCGGGCGGAGCAATTGGTGCGTGAGGTAGAGGGGATTAAAGATGTTAAAAATGACCTCATCATTAAAGGTAACTGATGAGTTATTCCCCGTTGCGTGATATCGTGATCGATGCAACCGGCGCGGGTGATACAATGTCGTTACTGTCTATCATTGAGCGACAAACTATGGCCAGCCTTTGCCGTTGGGGTTTGCGGCGATCTGTCCGGCAGCAAGCTGACGAGACCGACCAGAAATAACAACATCATCACTAACGCGATATATTGGTGGATGGTATGTTTCATTGTCGCTGTCTCCGTAAAGGGTGAATTATTCTATCCGGCTGGTGGCGTAGTCTAGCGGTTGGTCATGACCGAGGTATGTCAGTCAATGCCGCTATATTGTGTAGGCCGATACTGACAAATGCCGATCAGACACAGAGTGATAGCAAGCCCGTGGCTAAAGGATGCCAATGATCGGTGAAGAAAGCAGCATTATACGGGAAGGTGAACGCATCGTTTACCAACGCCTGGGTAGCCGGGTGTCGGCGTGCGGGTTAACCCTGTTGCACGGGCTTGCCAGCAATGCCACCCGTTGGCATGAACTCATGACGCATTCAGCGATGCGCGAATACTGTGAGTTAATTGCAATTGATCAACGCGGTCACGGCCGCTCCAACACTTTTCAGCCCTTCAGTCGTGCCGATTGGTGCGCGGATGTGCAGGCGATCCTCGAACAGGAAAAGTTACACAGTATTTTGATCGGCCATAGCCTGGGCGCACAAGTAGCATTGGATTATGCCTGTGACTATAAGTCGGCGGTATTTGGCTTGGTGTTGATTGATCCGGTATTTCCGCAAGCCCTCAGCGGTACTTTACAAACAGTGGCGCGCTGGCGTGGGCTGCTAAAATATCTGATCCATGTTCTGCGTTTTTTTACCCGCTTAGGTCTGCACAAGCGTCATTACGTGTATCGCGATTTACATCAATTGGATGTCGAGACCCGTGCGTATCTGGCTGCTCATCCACATGAACAGATTGCATCGGTATACATGGATCCTTTCGCGGATTTAAAATACATGCCACTGGTGAATTATTGTCAGGATTTGTATGAAGTGACACGACCTCTGCCGGACTTGGCCAAGGTGGAGGTGCCGGTATTGGTATTGCTATCAAAAGGCGCGAGCACCAGTGACGTGGCGCATAACCAGGAGATACTCACGGCGCTAACGCGCTGCGAGATAGCCGTCATTGACGCTGATCACTGGTTACTCACGGAAAAACCCATTGAGGCGCGGCAGGTGATTGATGCCTGGTGTCTGCGGTTGCTTGGGTTGCCGCCTCCGCAGTGATAAAGTTACTCTACCCACATAAAGAATATGGTTGGTGCTACCGATACTGTTGGAATGGAAAACTTTATTTTTTGTAGCGGCATGCCGCTATAGATAAGTATCAATGACGGAATGTATGGCATGGCAGCATCGATAAAACGCGGGTTGATCATGATGGGTGGCGGCGCTCGCGCTGCTTATCAAATTGGCGTGCTCAAGGCCTTTGCGGAATTTGTTCCCAAAGGGGCGCCATCGCCGTTTCATGTGGTATGCGGGACCTCGGCCGGAGCGATTAACGCCGCCTCACTGGCCACCATGTCGGATAACTACAGCCACGCCATCGCGCAGATGTTACGGGTATGGGGCAGCTTCCATGTGTCACAAGTTTTTTATTCTGACCCCGGCCATATCACCAAGATCGCCCTGAAGTGGTTGGCGACGATGATGATCGGCGGGATGGGGAAGAACAATCCTGCGGCCCTCCTGGATCGACAACCTTTGCGTGAACTGTTGCTTGATCGGTTGGATTTTTCCCGGATCCCGGAGATGATCGCCAAACAATACTTGCACGCCGTCTGTATTACAGCGTCAGGATATACCTCCGGACAGTCAGTAACTTTTTTCCAGGCAGATGACAGTGTACCGACCTGGACGCGGGTGCGCCGCTTGGGCGCCAAGGCTGATATTGGTGTTGAGCACTTGATGGCCTCGTCCGCGATTCCCTTTTTGTTTCAAGCAACCAAGGTGAATCGGGAATATTTCGGTGATGGCTCGATGCGACAAATGGCGCCATTGAGTGCGGCATTACACCTGGGGGCAGATCGTATTCTCGTTATAGGCAATGATCATCAGGATGGCGGTCAGAACCGCATGCGTTCGGAGGTATACCCGAGTTTTGCACAAATTGCCGGCCACATTCTCGACAGTATTTTTCTCGACAGTCTGGAAGCGGATTTGGAACGTCTTGAGCGTATCAATAGAACCGTTGATTTGCTGGCAAACCATAATATCCAGCGTGGTGACATTCCGCTGCGTAAGGTACAGGCATTTGTGATTGCACCCAGTCGCGATATTGGGGTGCTGGCCAAGGACTATGTCAAATACCTGCCAAGGACAATACGTTTTCTGCTCAAAGGCATTGGTGCCATGCGCAAGGAAGGTTCTGCCCTGGCGAGTTACCTGTTATTTGAAAAAGAATATTGCCGGGAATTGATCCGCTTGGGTTACGATGACACCATGGCTCGTCGTGAGCTGGTTGAGGCATTTTTGCACGATCCCTTGGCGTAAAACAGTTAAGGGTGTGGATTCCGATATCTTCTGTTTGTTTACATTTACACGCGTACACGTATCACAAAATTGCCAGGAATTGGCATAATCATTTTGGTTTGTCTTGGCGCTATGGTTTGGCTTGTGTCAGAATTGCGTTGTTGTCGGCAAGTGGGAGAAATTTTTGCGTATTGCGTTAGTGGATGATGATGTCCATCTTGCTCAGGTGATGAAACTGTGGCTCACCGCACAGGGCTATGACGTTATCCATTTTACCTCTGGCCTTGAATTTACTGCGGCTTTGCGCAAGGACAGCTTTGATCTGTATATCCTCGACTGGGTGATGCCGGATATGGACGGCGAAGAAATCCTCAAGTGGTTGATCGAACAGAACGATCACACCACCCCCGTTATTTTTGTCACCCTGCGCGACAGCGAAGAAGATATTGCCCGCATCCTGAATCTGGGTGCGGATGATTACATCACCAAACCCATACGTGAAAAAGTATTGTTAGCACGCATTGCGGCGGTAACGCGCCGCAGCCAAAGCTCCGCAACACGCGAGATTTTCGATTATCCGCCATTTCGGTTTAATACCGCGTCGCATTTGATCTACAAAGATAACGAGCCAGTGAAGTTTACGCAAAAAGAATATGAACTGGCCTTTTTTTTATTTAAAAATGTCGGCCGCTTATTGTCACGCGGGCATATTCTTTCAGCGGTGTGGGGCCAGGGCACCGATTTTACCACCCGCACGGTGGATACGCACATTAGCCGGGTGCGCAGAAAACTGGATTTATCCGCGGGCAGCGGCTGGCGGCTCAATGCAATTTATCATCAGGGTTATCGACTTGAACTTGTCGAGCACGATGATGGCGGGACTGGCACTTAAAATAAGCACCGCCTGGCCCGATTTCATCTTTCACTTCTCCAAACTATCACTAAACAGTTTGTCCGGCTTGGTGTATAGTTTTAACACGTTCTGTTCCACACCATCAGGAGGACATCATGATCGGCAAAAAGAATGTTGCGTTCGGGTTTTTATATTTGGTATTAACCGCCGTGCTGGGACCCTACATGGTGGGCAAGGTATTGCCGGATGTGGATAAGGCAAGAGAGGAGAAGCAAGCACCATTAGACCGGTTACA
Source organism: Gammaproteobacteria bacterium (assembly GCA_043719675.1). GTDB lineage: Bacteria > Pseudomonadota > Gammaproteobacteria > UBA6429 > Thiohalophilaceae > JACQBC01. The sequence continues at coordinate 7,750 of JAYSTO010000166.1, forward strand.
ACAGCTGAAAGAAAATAATTTTGAAGAGAATTTACAGAAGTTGCCCACGGATGCCGTTGGCCAGGCAAACACGGACGGTGTGCTGGCGTTGAATAAAGCATTCAATGCACAAATGGAGATTACCCTGCCTCGCTCGGTGCATGCCCACGGCAATCTTGAATCAATCTTGAATATCCTGGCAGGATTAACGCTTTGCTTCATTGCAGTAAGCCGCCTCTTCAAGCAAGTAATCAGCTGGTTGTTTATTCTGGGCGCCGTGTTGCATTCTGGTATGTTATATATGCTAATGCTGGGCCAAGGCTGGGCAGGAAATTTATTGTTATTAGGGCCGTGGACTGTGTTAGCCGCTTTATTCTTATTGGGCGTGGCGACCATCATGGGCTTTAAGGGTGAAATTGTTAAGGATTAAGGGATTTGGTTTTTTATGCGATCGTTATACCCGGCCATAACACCGTACCATCAATTCAAACTGGCGGTTACTCCGCCACATGAGCTGTATGTGGAGGAGTGTGGCACACCTGACGGCATTCCCGTGCTGTTTTTACACGGTGGTCCCGGTGCGGGTTGTGAAGAGTATCATCGGCGATTTTTCAACCCGGAGGTGTACCGGATTGTATTATTCGATCAACGTGGCGCCGGTAAATCCACACCACATGCGGAGTTGCAGCACAACACCACCTGGGATCTGGTGGCGGATATCGAAGCGATTCGCCAGCATTTAAAGATTGATCGTTGGTTGGTGTTTGGTGGTTCATGGGGCGCAACGTTGGCGCTGGCTTATGCGCAGACGCACACCCAACGGGTACAGGGTTTAATTTTGCGTGGAATATTTTTGTGCCGACCGCGTGAAATCGAATGGTTTTATCAGGAAGGCGCGAGCCGGATATTTCCCGATTATTGGGAACAGTTTATCAATGTGATTCCCGCAACAGAACGGCAAAACATGGTAGCGGCGTATTATCGGCGTTTAACCAGTAGTGATGAGCTGATAAGAATGCAGGCCGCCAAGGCATGGTCGGTGTGGGAAGGGCGTACTGCAACCTTGCGCGGCAATAAACATGTGGTGGATCACTTTGTCCACCCCCATACCGCATTAAGCCTGGCGCGGATAGAATGTCACTATTTCATGCATGATTCCTTCATGCAGGAAAATCAATTATTGCGTGATGCAAACAAGCTCCACGAGATCCCTGGTGTCATTGTGCAAGGCCGTTACGATGTGGTGTGTCCACTGGAAAGCGCGTGGGCCTTGTCTAAGGCCTGGCCGCAGGCGGATCTGCAAATTGTCGCGGATGCGGGTCACTCTGCCGCTGAACCGGGCATTACCGCCGCCTTGGTTTTTGCCACGGACAATATGATCAAACAACTGCGATGATCGGCTTGTTGCAGCGTGTCGGTCACGCCAGTGTCACAGTTGCAGGCGCCACTATCGCAGAGATTGGTCCGGGCCTGCTTGTCTTCATCGGCATAGAAAAGACCGATACACATACCCATGCTGAACGATTGATCGAACGCCTGTTGACCTATCGCCTCTTCGCTGACCAGCACGGCAAAATGAATCACAGCGTCATCGAGAGTCACGGCAGCATGTTACTGGTGCCACAGTTTACGCTGGTGGCGGACACCCGGAAAGGTACACGTCCGAGTTTTTCCTGCGCCGCGTCAGCGGACTTGGGTTGCGACTTGTTTCAGTATTGTGTTACCCATGCCAAACAACGTTATACCAACATTACTGCCGGGCAATTTGCGGTGGACATGCAGGTTGCATTGGTGAATGATGGACCGGTAACATTTTGGTTGCAGGTGAGTTAACCTAAAAACGGGTTAGTGCTGTGTATGGCGGCTAATCATCTCCCGTAGCTGCGCCTGACTCGCCGGTTTACTCAAAAAATCATCCATACCCGCTTCCAGGCACTGCCGACGATCATCAGTGGTGGCGTTGGCGGTGAGGGCAATGATAGGCAGGTGCTGTTTATTTTGTTCCAGTTGCCGCCAGCGCTGGGTAGTTTGCGGGCCATCGAGTTCCGGCATGCGCATGTCCATCAGCACCAAATCATAACGATGTTGTGTCAGGGCGGCTAATGCCTTTGCGCCATTGTCAACATGATCAACGGTATGGCCATCTTGACGCAAAAAAGTAGTGATGACTTTGGCGTTGATATCGCTATCCTCCGCGAGCAAGATGTGTAAGAGCGGGAATACCGTAATATCATTTGTTAATGCAGGTAGCTCGCTGGTGGCGCTGTAATCGGCCAAGTCTAATAATGTTGTGTGCAATCGCTTGATAGTCACGGGCATTACCAGTTGTTGATCAAACAATTTTTTATCGGCGGCGGTTAATATCTGCAAATGAGGTAAGCGGATTATCCAGCAAAGTTTAACGGCTTGATCATAAAGTCCGCGAATATGCTCAGCGATAACACGGCACTCGGACTTACACGTTAATTCGCTGAGCATGACCAAAGCAGGCTGGTCAGTAAGGCGGGCTGCCTGTAGCGCACTCAGTAATTCAGTTTCACTATGTGTCAACTGGTATGGCCAGTTAAGTGCCTGGAAATAGCGGGAGAGCAAGGCGCTATGCGTAGGGTGGGCTTCGTGAATCAATACAGGTGCGGGGTTCGAGATGGTGGGGTATTTGCGTGTTTCACTATCTTCCTTACGCATGGCCACTTCAAACCAGAAGGTGCTGCCTTGCCCCGGTTCACTGTGCAGACCAATCTGGCCGTTCATTAGTTTGACCAGGTTCGCCGAGATAGTGGTGCCAAGCCCGGTACCACCATGTTGCTGGCGCTGTTGCAGGTCAACAATTTGATAAAAAGGTTCGAAAATACGTTTTTGCAGGGCAGGGTCAATGCCAGGACCTGTGTCACGCACTTCAAAGCGCAGGTTAATATGATCTGCAGCGGACTGTTTTTCGGCTTTATCAACATGAATGAATATCTCACCATACGTGGTAAATTTCACTGCATTGCTGACCAGGTTCAACAGGATTTGCCGTAAACGTTTTCCATCCGCATAGACATAGACGGGCAGATCCGGGGCGCAATATAAAAACAGTTCCACTCCCTTGTTGTTGGCGCTAGCCGCAAACATTTGTGCGACGCCATAAATAACCTGGGGAAGATTAAATTTGTATTCAGCAAGAATATATTTTCCAGCCTCGATCTTCGACAGGTCGAGGACATCGTCAATCAAGGCATGCAGGGCGCTGGAGGATTCCTGTAATGCGTCCAGATATTCACGTTGTTCGGTGCTCAGTGGTGTATTGGCTAATAAACTGGTGACGCCGACGATACCGCTCATCGGTGTACGGATTTCATGACTCATCGCTGCAAGAAATTCACTTTTTGCGCGGTTGGCGCGGTTGGTTTCATTCCGGGATTTATTCAACTGACGTAATATCACATCAAGATACGCCGGAACGACAATCAAAAATGTCATATAGGCGATCACGTCGTATACATGGGCGTACCAGGTATTTGTGACGGTCAAGATGACACTGAAGCCAATGAGGCTACAGGCCGTGGCAGTAAACAAGTGACCACGATCGAAACGCATGCTGTAGCTGACATAGTTCCACATGTACAAGAGGAAAAATGGGCTAAACGGACCGTCTTCAACCAGGAGTATCGTATAGCTGATGCCGACAATATCGCAGGGGATGGTGAGATAACTGCGCCACAGGACTCTGGGTTTTATTAATATGCTGATGAGGGTGACGAGGGTATAAATCGCGAAAATGGTTGACAGGAAAATATAGGATTCCCAAGTAATCGAATAATAGCGAACCTGAATTGCCATCCCGACTAAAATAGTCAGCAGTAGCCAGAGCGACAAACGGATCATCGATGCGGCAAATTCGGGGCTGCGTTTAACTTCAGAAAAATTAATTTTCATAATCTATCGCCACGTTTCGCCTGGCTGCGTGCCGGACCATAATGCATATGGCTGATCATGGAGGTGTTTGCCGTTGCGGCATGATGTCGAGAAAACTGCTGATAGCCGCAAAGTCTTCCACATCTTTACGTGGAGTTTTGCTATCGGGCTGATAGACCGCCAATAGATGTTGTATTCCATACCGGCGGGCGGAACGCAGTACCGGCAGACTGTCGTCGATCAACAGTGTCTCGGATTTACTGAACGGAAGTTTGCTGTGTAATTGCTGCCAAAAGCCCGCGTCTTCCTTGGGGATACCAAAGTCATGTGCGCAAATAACTTCATCCAAGTGATTATTTAGGGCCGTTTTGTTGAGTTTAAGTAGCAGGCTTTTTTGATGGGCATTCGTCACCAGGACCACGTGTTTGCCCATATGGCGCAGGGCGTCGAGGAATTCAATCACATGGGGGTGAACAGCGATCAGATGATCAATCTCTGCCTTGAGTAGAGCGATATCCAGGCCAAGTTCGCGTGTCCAGTAGTCCACGCAGTACCAATCCATGGTTCCTTCTTTGCTGAGGTACTGGATGTGCAGCGTGGTTTTTGCAGTTTCTATTGGCAACGCATGTTTTTCCGCATAACGTCGCGGGACGTGTTCGCGCCAGAAATAATTATCAAAATGCAAATCTAGCAGGGTGCCGTCCATATCGAGCAGGACGGTGTGGATATCGGGCCAATTGATCATCGGCATAGTTTAAGCGTCGTGGCGGTAAACGCCAAGCGTGCGCCTTGTCCTGGTGGCAGACCACATGGCCTTTTCGACGTGTTACTGGCAGAATGGCCGTATGTCCCAAGCCCCCCGTATTCTGCGAACCTGCATGCTGACGCACCCTTGTCGGCAAGCGAGGGTGCGATGACCGCGACCGAATTGAACTCGTTATTGGAAGGAACCGTGGCCATCGCCCGTGCCGCCGGGACGCGCATTATGCGCATCTACGAACAGGGGTTTTCCGTGCAAAACAAGCAAGACAGTTCACCCTTGACGGAGGCGGACATGGCGGCGCATGCGGCCATCGATGATGGCCTGGAGGAATTGGCACCGCAGTACCCGGTGTTGTCGGAGGAATCGGCGGCGATTCCGTTTGCGGAGCGTGCGCGTTGGCAACGTTATTGGCTGGTGGATCCCCTTGATGGGACGCGCGAATTCGTCAATCACACACCGGAGTTCAGCGTTAACATTGCGCTGATCGATAACCATGAGCCAATCCTCGGCGTGGTGTATTCCCCCGCTTACGATCTGGCGTATTATGCGGCGCGTGGACTGGGTGCGTTCAAGCAACATGTCACTGAAGCACCCAAACAGATCCACGTCGCCGCGCAACATCGCAGCCCCGTCATTGTTGCCAGCAGTCGTTCCCATAGTAGTGCGGCAGTACAACAATTTTTGCATAACCTGGGCGAGCATGAATTATTGATCATGGGCAGCGCACTCAAGTCATGCCTGATCGCGGAAGGTCACGCCGATATCTATCCACGGCTGGGGCCAACCTCAGAGTGGGACACCGCGGCGGCACAATGTATTGTTGAAGAGGCAGGTGGATTTTTGACGACGATGGATCTGCAACCCCTGCGCTATAACACCAAGGCGGAGTTATTGAATCCTTATTTTTTTGTGTACGGTGACAACACAGTAAAATGGAATGATTATCTTTGAGACAAGGCTTCGGTCTTACAGCGACCATACACGGCCATAATACTTTTTAGTTCGGTCACTACCAAGGTGCGTTCCGTGGTCGTTAGGCCTTGCAGTGCAAGCAGTGGTTCACCGTTTTCAATGGCTGTAATATACGCATACACAGCCTTACAGCCGTCATTACAGAAGGACTCAACAACAAGTTGCAAGTGAGGGGGTAGACTGTACGCAGCGGCTGTGAGCGGAGGCATAGTACCAGACCAAAGGAAATGGAAACGCAGCCTAACATGCTGGTAAAAAAAAGAAAATTAGCCGTAAGGGACCCTCTGGCAGCTTGTTGAAAAACTCGACATTGAACCCCGCTTTGTCGTTCCGGCCAAACGCCGTGCGAGCCGGAATCCATAATCAATATGGCTTCTGGCTATCGACGTGAGTCGGTTTAAAGCATTCTCAGCACGTTCTGTGTTTTTCAACAAGCGGCAAGTAAAATTCTACCGATATGGCTCAGCCAGTAGCACCAGCCGGATTAACACAAATGTCGGCAAAGCGGGGTTCGATATTCAACAACGGCGGTAAGCCAAACCGGTGTGCAGCCGGGATCGCAGCAAGATCCATGCGGTAGGCAATCAAGGCAATAGTATCTGCCTGACAGGAGTGCGTTGAGCCATAGAGGGTGTCACCCACAATAGGAAATCCGTGGCGGCTGAGGTCAACGCGTAATTGGTGTGGTCGACCGGTTAACGGTTCCAAGTCCCAGACCAAAAAGGCATGTCCGGGTTCAGGCCCAAGATAGTGGGCGCGGGTATGGCTGTTTTTACCGTCCGGACTTTGATAAGCGCGACGTTTGCCGCGGGCGATGCGACCCTGCCAATCAAAGGATTGCCTGGCGGCGAGAGTGAGGGGCTGTCGCGGGTTGGCAATGTGGCCGGGGATATGCGCAAAGGTTTGGGTCTGGGTCCAGGCACGGTAGTTTTTTTTCACCTGCTGCTGTTCAAACCACTGGTTGGCCTGTTTGTGCGCGTCACGGGTCTTGGCAAACATCACCAGGCCGGTGACTTCATAATCAAGGCGATGCACGGGAAATATCTGGATGCCTAATTGTTCCTGGAGTTGAATGCCCAATATCGGTCTTGGGTCATCGCGGCCTTGATGAGTGGGGACGGTCAGCACGCCACCGGTTTTGTGGGCCACAACAAAATAGTCATTTTCAAAAATAAACATGTGATGTGGTTTCCTGCTGCTGGTGCAGCTACTTGGTCACCGGGGATGCGAGCAATGTCAGCAAGGTGTGCGTGGTGTCGTGAATGACGTGTTGCCAGGGTAGGCCAATAATGTCCTGACCTGTTTCGCTGTCGTTAAATTCCGGCTTGCAGTTTTCACCCAGGATATAGCGGTAGTCCATAGTGACCTCGCTACCGGCATCGAGATCACGCATCGCAAAGACAAAGCCCAGGTGCCACAAACCACTGGGGCGGAAACTATGATTGATATAACATTCATCGGTCC
>JAYSTO010000167.1:0-14821 GCA_043719675.1 Gammaproteobacteria bacterium
GTCGAGCTGATGTTTGATAACAATGAAGGCAAATTGGGTGGACAATACGCCAATTACACCGAAATCTCGGTGAAGCGCACGGTCACCCGTGACGGTCAATCACACTATTTTCTCAACGGTACCCGCTGCCGCCGCCGGGATATCACCGATATCTTTTTGGGCACGGGCTTGGGGCCACGCAGTTATGCAATCATCGAACAAGGGACGATCTCACGCATCATCGAGGCCAAACCCGAGGAGTTGCGCGTATTTCTGGAAGAGGCCGCCGGTATTTCCAAATATAAAGAGCGTCGCCGGGAAACCGAGACCCGCATTCGGCATACCCGCGATAACCTGGATCGTTTGAATGATCTACGCGATGAGCTCGACAAACAGTTGGCGCATTTACAGCGGCAAGCCAAAGCCGCAGAAAAATATAAGATACTGAAAGAAGAAGAACGGCTGTTGCAAGCCCAATTACAGGCCTTGCGTTGGCAGGTGTTGGATCAAAAGGCCAAACTCGTCGAATCACTCTTACGTGACAAGGAAACCGCACTGGAAGCAGCGCGGGCCCGGCAACGCAATATTGAAACCGAAATCGAAAAACACCGTGAGACGCATACCGAGGCCAACGATGTCTTGAGTAAAGTGCAAAGCCGGTTTTACGCCGTGGGTTCCGATATCGTCCGGCTGGAACAATCGACCCAGCACGCGCGCGAGCGCCGTGCACAACAACAACACGATTTGCACCAATTAGAAAAAGATTTACAAGCGGCGCAACACCACATTGATACCGATAAAGAACGTATTAACCAATTGCGCCACGAGCTGACAGAATTGGAGCCGACCTTGGCGACGGCGCAAGCCGATGAACAGGCGGCACAGGCCCAATTGCATCAAGCCGAACAGACCATGCATACCTGGCAGCAGGAATGGGATGTGTTTAATCAGCAGGCAACGGAACCGGCACGGGCGGCCGAGGTGGAAGGTGCGCGTATCCAGCAACTCGAACAACAGTTGCAGCAATTAAAAACACGGCATGAACGCCTGTCGCAAGAGTTGCAGCAGCAGGAAAAGCAAGACGTCAGTGGTGATGTGAATACCAAGCAGCAACAGTTGCAGTCGCTTGAAACGCAATTACAACAACATCAGCAGACATTGCAACAACAGCAACAGCAGATCACCACGCACCGCACACAAATCAGCACTATTGGCCAGCAACTTGATACAGGCCGCAATCAATTACAGGGGCTGCTTAGTCGGCAAGCCTCGCTGTCAGCATTACAACAAGCGGCATTGGGTAAACAACAGGCCGGTGTCAATCAATGGTTGACCAGCCAGAACCTCAACAATGCCAAGCGTCTGGCTGAAACATTACAGGTTGATAACGGTTGGGAACGCGCGGTGGAGTGTGTCCTGGGCGCACATCTCGAAGCGGTTTGTGTGCCAAGTTTAGATAACATTTTTAATCAAGTCAGCAGTTTGACCAAGGGACAATTAACCCTTGTTGAAACCAATGCGGCGGATAATGCGGTTGCCGCTGCCAAGGCAACACGGCTACGTGACAAAATTAATTCCGCCATTAGTTTGGTGCCCATGCTCGACACGGTATATGCCGTGGATTCGCTGGCGGAGGCATTGGTGCTACGCGGACAATTGGCACGGCACGAGTCGGTGGTGACACGCGATGGTATCTGGTTGGGCGTGAGTTGGCTGCGCATTGTTAAAGAGCAGGATGTTCATAGCGGCGTGTTACAACGTGAACAGGAACTCAAGACCCTGAGCATCCAAATTGCCCAGGCGCAAGAGCAGACGACACAGGCACAGCAACAACTTGAGGCCACGCGCAAGGGGTTGCACGATCTGGAGCAGGCCCGTGATACCGAACAGGCCAAACTACAGCAAGGTAGCCGCAATCATGCTGAGCTTAAATCACAATTTGGTGCGATGCAGGCACGGCTTGAACAAAGCAAAGTACGCATAACGCAACTGCAACGCGATGTCGGCGAAGCGAAAAACCAGATCATCCAGATAGAAACGCAGCAACAACAGGCCAAGGCGCGTCAGCAACAAGCCCAGGAGTTGATCGAAGGGCATGTCGTACGGCGCGAAATTTTGACGGCACAACGTCAGCAATTACAAGCGGCGTTACAGCAATCCCGCCAGCAGGCGCAGCTGGTTCGTGAGCAGGCGCAGAATTCCCGTTTGCGTGCCGAAGCCATTCGTACCGAACTCAACTCGATTCAACTGGCATTGCAGCGTATAGACATGCAACAGGCGCAGTTGCTGCAACGCCGTGAAGAATTACACACGGCATTGCGTGAGGCAGAGCAGCCGATGCAAAAAATGGCGCAGGAACTCGACCAACTGTTAAAAGTGCGTGTCGAACTCGACGCGCAGGTCAATGCTGCACGCAATAAAGTCCAGGAAATTGATCAGCAGCTGCGTGAATTGGAAGAGCAACGAGTCAATGCGGAAGAAGCCGTACAAGCGGTGCGGACTGAAATAGAGGAAATTCGTATCGGTTCGCAGGAGATTAAAGTCCGCAGCCAGACGCTCACTGAGCAAATTACGGCAGCTAAATATGTGCTGCAAGAATTAATTCAGGGGTTGCCAGCCGAAGCGGATGAAGCACAGTGGCATACCTCGGTGGAAGAAATTGCACGCAAGATCGAGCGCCTGGGAGCCATCAACCTGGCGGCGATTGAAGAATTCGGTCAACAGTCCGAGCGTAAACAATATTTAGACGCGCAACATAAAGATTTGACTGATGCCCTGCAAATGTTGGAGGAGGCGATTAAAAAGATCGACCTCGAGACCCGTGCGCGCTTCAAAGAAACCTACGACAAGGTCAACGCCGGATTGCAGGATTTATTCCCGCGGTTATTCGGTGGCGGCAGTGCCTATCTGGAAATGACCGGTACTGAATTGTTGGAGACAGGTATTACCGTGATGGCGCGCCCACCTGGCAAACGTAACAGCACGATTCATTTGTTATCGGGTGGTGAGAAGGCACTGACGGCCGTGGCCTTGGTATTTGCGATTTTTGAATTGAATCCGGCACCATTTTGTATGCTCGATGAAGTGGATGCGCCCCTGGACGACGCCAATGTGGCGCGTTTCTGTAATTTGCTCAAGCATATGGCGGATCGCATCCAATTTATTTTCATCACGCATAATAAAGTAACGATGGAAGTGGCGAGTCATTTAACGGGCGTCACCATGCACGAAGCCGGTGTTTCGCGTCTGGTGGCGGTGGATGTAGATGAAGCAGTGAAATTGGCTGCGATGTAATTTCATTTAGTCGAGGGAGTGCGTGCGATGGACGCATTGCGTTTATCGCTGATCATTGTCGGCGTAATCATTATTGCCGTGGTCTACGGCTGGAGTCGGCGTGAACTGATTCAAGACCACACCCGCAATCGAAGCTCCAGATTGTTCGGGATCTTTGCGCGTAAAAAACCCAATGCGGATAAATCCAGTGTGTTGCCACCCGCCAGTATACCTTCGCCAAACATCAGTACCGATCCTGGCCAACAAACCATAAACCTTGATGATCTGGACACGTTTGGGCAGATTATTCCTGATCGTGAATCACCTGAACAAGTCACAATAAGAGACCCGGCGTCAAACGCGGCGGCAGATATGTTGTATGCCACTGCCACAGGCGAACAATTAATTATCTCCCTGACGATTGTTGGGCCACGAGGTCGCCGTTTTACCGGGGAAACAATTATGCATGCGATGCAGCAACTCGCGATTGAATACGGCGATCTCCGCATTTTTCATTACCTGGATCCCAATAACAGGAATAACCGGCAGGCGATATTCAGCATTGCCAATATTGTTGAACCTGGCATTTTTGAGCTCGACAAGCTACGGACCTTTGACACGCCGGGTCTGGTAATCTTCATGCGCCTGCCGGGACTGCTGGAACCGCGTGCAGCGCTGGATATGCTGTTGGACAAGGGCAAAGAGCTGGCGAACTTGTTACAAGGTGATCTGTGTGATGAGTCACGTAATGTGTTATCGCCACAATCCATTGGTTACCTGAAGGAAAAGATTGAGGCATTCCGGTTCAAACAAAAAATGTCGCAACTGGGACCTGGGACCAGGCAGTGAATAGGGTTGAGTAACGCGTAACAATGGTTTCGAAGACTACAACAAAAAAAGATAACGCGGCGCTGATCACCTCATTGCGCGACACTCTCAATTACCACAATTACCGTTACTACGCACTGGATGATCCGGAGATACCGGACAGTGAATATGATCGTTTATTGCGTGAATTACAAAACCTCGAACAACAACACCCTGAATTAGTCACGGCGGATTCGCCGACCCAACGGGTGGGCGCGAGCGCATTAAAAGAATTCAGCGAAGTCAAACACCTTATCCCGATGTTATCGTTGAACAACGCCTTTGCCGCCACGGAGGTGGAGGAGTTTGATCGGCGGGTGCGTGAACGGTTGAATGTTGATGATGTAACCTATACTGCGGAACCAAAACTGGATGGCCTGGCAATCAGTATTTTGTACGAGAATGGCGTGCTTAAACAAGGTGCTACCCGTGGTGATGGTTATACCGGCGAAGACGTGACGCAGAATGTGCGTACTATCCACAGCATCCCGTTAAAGTTGCGTGGTACTGATTATCCGCGTGTGCTTGAGGTGCGTGGCGAAGTGGTGATGACCAAGAGCGGTTTTATTGCGCTGAACAAGGCACAACAAGCCAAAAATGAAAAAGTTTTTGCCAACCCGCGCAACGCCGCTGCTGGCAGCCTGCGCCAATTGGATCCACGGATCACCGCAACGCGGCCGCTGGCCTTTTACAGTTATGGAGTGGGGCAGATACAAGACGGTACTTTACCGGCACAACACAGTGCAATGCTGGAAAAGTTACGTTCATGGGGTTTGCGGATCAATCCGGAGATCAAAACCGTGCAAGGCGTACAAGGTTGCCTGGACTATTTTACCGCGCTGCAACAGAAACGCAACGGCTTGGATTACGACATCGATGGTGTGGTATATAAAGTGGATAGCCTCGTACAACAACAACAATTGGGTTTTGTCTCACGTGCACCGCGCTGGGCGGTAGCACATAAATTTCCTGCGCAAGAGGAAATGACCATTTTGCGAGACATTGAGATTCAAGTTGGTCGTACCGGCACTTTAACGCCAGTGGCGCGACTGGAACCGATTTTTGTCGGTGGGGTCACCGTGACCAATGCCACCTTGCACAATCAAGATGAGATTGAGCGCAAGGATGTGCGCGTGGGTGATACCGTGATTGTACGGCGTGCGGGTGATGTGATTCCTGAGATTGTCGCCGTGGTTTTGAGTAAACGGCCACTGGATTCCAAACCTTATCAGATGCCGACCACCTGTCCGGTGTGTGGTTCAATCGCGATTCGTTTTGAGAATGAGTCTGCGCTACGTTGTAGCGGTGGTTTGTATTGTGCCGCACAGCGTAAAGAGGCGATAAAACATTTCGCTTCACGCCGCGCCATGGACGTGGAAGGGTTAGGCGACAAGTTAATCGATCAATTAGTTGATCAGGGCCAGATTAAAGACGTCTCCGATCTTTATCACTTAAGCCATGCAACACTGGCACAGATGGAACGCATGGGTGATAAGTCGGCTAACAATATTATTGACGCCCTGGAAAAAAGCAAAGCCACGACGTTAGATCGATTTATCTACGCCCTGGGTATCCGCCAGGTGGGCGAAACCACCGCAAAAGCCCTGGCACAACACTTTGGGCAGTTGGAAGCGGTGATGGCAGCGAGTGAAGAAGAACTATTAGCTGTGCCAGACGTGGGGCCGATTGTCGCGGCGAGTATTACCACTTTTTTCAAAGAATCCCATAACCGTGATGTGATTGAAAAATTACGCCAGGCCGGAGTGTGTTGGCCGGACGTTGCACGCAAACCGCCGGATCAACAACCGTTGCGGAATAAAACGTTTGTTATCACAGGTACGCTGGTATTGATGAGCCGGGAAGAGGTGAAGGCAGCGCTCGAAGCATTCGGCGCCAAGGTGAGTGGCAGTGTATCGAAGAAAACCGATTACGTCGTTGTCGGTGCTGATCCCGGCTCGAAGGCTGCGAAAGCCGAAGCGTTGGGGATTACGATGTTGGATGAAGACGGGTTGCAGAAATTGTTGAAAACACAGCCGACATAAGGATCGGCGGATCGATTTAATTCGCCCCCCGGCAAACGGCAGCCGAAGTCGCCGTGCCGCTGATGGCCTTTCTGCCGGTAGTGTCCAGAGTAAAATTGTTCCACTCTGCACCGGTTGCTTGTACGCCGGTGGGTGTCAGTGTGAGTGGATAGCCACCGCAGCAGTATATTTGATCAGTGCGGGAGGTGTATATCTCTGAGATGTTGTTAGTGATGCGAAAAGCGGTGGCACACGATACGCGAACAGCCCACCGCTACTACGTCATGGCGTGATATATGTGGGCTTAGGTTGGCCAACAGGAGGTGGTTGTCCCGGCTTTCTGGCCCGCGTTATTCATGGTGATTGCTGCACAGTCGGTGTCGCCGGCCTGAACGGTTCCGGCAATAGGTGCAGCGGTGAGTACATAGGCCACCCCTTGTTTTGCCAGCGGCAGGGTATTGTCATTGGTAATGGCAACACTGATCGAGTAATAATTTTGTGGTGAACTGGCGCTACTGGGGGCGCAACCGGTATAGGAACCGTTGCGGCTATAACAACGTTCCATTTCTGCCTGGGCGCGCATCAAGCCCATGATTGCATCGGCACGCCGAGCGCCCATCTGCGTTGAATTATACAATGGCCAGGCAATGCCAGCGAGCAGGCCGATGATAGCAATGGTAACCATCATTTCAATCAGTGTCAGCCCCGTGATGTGTTTTGTTGTTGTCATGAGGGGTTATCCTGCATGGGGTTCAACAAAAAAGTTGGCGGGTAATATCCAGATTTGCCGAATGATACGTGAACCTTTTGTATTTGCTTCAAATATAACGCCGACCTTGGCACCGCTGGGTAGCTTGTACACCGAGCTGGGTTGGCCGTCTGTTGCAAACACCTTCGCACCGGTTTCCATCTTGTACTTTACGCCATCCAATGAGAGTGTATTGGTGATGGTATCCATGTTATGTACAAAGCCCATGACATGAAATGAGGGCGGGTAATGTTTAGGCAGCGTAGTGTCATACTCTGCCCAGACCGGTGTGAACAATATCGCCATGCCGATAAACCAGATCATTTGACTGTGTTTCATTGTTTTGCTCCTGAGTAAATGTGATTATTCAAACGGTAACTCTTTCCATGAGTAACGGCCTGGCGGAATACTGCCCGCATTATTGCAGACCAGCCGTTGTTGCATCGTGCCATCACTCATGGTGATGTATTGAAAATCGGCCTTGGTGCCGCCAGGACAACTACCGCCGGGAACACCGCCACTGCCCGGACTTAAGAAAGAAAACTCAGTCGGGATATTGAAGGTATCTTTCATGCCAGCGGCAGCAATACTATTTGAACCTGGTAATGCACCACCCGCAGTGGGAATGTCACTGCTGTTGATAACACCATCACCATTGACGTCAAAGGCGGGGTCGCCTGGTGAATGCCCCTCGTCAAGTGTGACAGACATGACCCACCCTGAACCACCGTACTCACACGGATTCACCGAGGGGATCAAGGTATTGAAGTAAACAAAACCTGAGCGTATCTGCGGTCTGAAAGCCACGCGTTCGCCCGCATCCGGCAGATCCATAAACCAGCCGTATTTACTATTGTAATCCACGGTGTTGGCACTATCGATCACGCGCAAACCCTGTGCGGCGAAGCCAGTCAGGAAGGTTTGCTTAACCAGCTTGGTGTTGACGCTACTGCTGCGATCCACCAAAAGATTACCCACGCCTTTATCCCAGATGCCATAAAAGGATTGTACGCTGGTGTTATTGGTATCACTGTTGACAAGGTATTGACCGGTACCAACAAACACCATGATATTCGGTAAATTTATCCCGGCCCCCGAGGTCACTGTGGATTGCGTGGGGTGACGCGCGAGAATGGGTTTCACGGTTATCGGTTGCCGGTTGCCTGCACCATTGTTACCGTCAGTGGCAGTGAACAAGGGAACCGGCGTGCCCGCAGAATTGTAGGCAACTTTCCAATTAGCCGGTACATTGCCGGTCAAATTAAATGCCCAGATACGTCCATACATGTCACCGGCATACGCGTAATCGGTGATACCGTCATTATCATTGTCAGCAGTGGCTGGGGTTGACATACCATTTCGGTCTGCTTCGCTGACACTGGTGCCACTGGGTAATTGCGTATCGAGTTTAAAATAATCGGTATTCAAGTCCCACACGCCGTCTGCGCCAGGTCCAGTGAGTTTGAGTAAAAAGAGTTTGGCGGAATAGGGATTGCTACCGGTTGCTGTATTGGTACTGTTGTAACCGTTACCAACGACCACATACCACTCAATGCTCGAAGAATTACCCAGGGCGACAAGCGAGGGTTGACTGAAGCTATAACCCATATCGACATCATTGGCCGACGAAAATTCCCAGAGGATCTTGGATGCGGCACGTGTTTCACGCGTGGTCACACCTGATCCGTCAATGACGTAATCTGGATCGGTGACGTCAACGGCGAACAAACCTTTTCCCCCGGCACGCAAGCCGCCGATCAGGATCGTATGCCAACTTGCGCTCGCACCGTTTAATCCCACATAGGCATCCAGTAAAGTGGGCGACAGATCGACATAATAGCGGTGGTCATAACCGGTCTCGGTTAATTTATGCAAGCCATCGGTGCTGCCCGCAGTAAACAAGGAGTGCGGCATATAGGCCCATATTTCTTCGCCTGTATTGGCATTAAAGGCATGCAGCATGCCGTCATTACCACCCACGTAGACAACCGGTGTGCGCGACATGGCAGTCTTGCCAGAGAGAAAGGCTGCAGAGGCACTGGTCTCGCCGGTTTTAAATTTGCTATAGGTCTCGCCACTGGTGCCAAACGGTGCCTTATCGGGAAATCTGCCATCGGGGTTACCGACATAAATCGGTGATGAGTAAATCAAGTCACCCTGGCGTGATGCACGGGTACGAAATTGAGTGCTGACCGAGCAGCTCAAGCCGCTGCCAATTTCACAGGAGCGATCACCACGCAAATAATCCAAACGTTTTTGCGCCACGGGGTAGCTTGCGGTGCTTTCCAATGCACCGGCGCTGTCGCTGCGTAAATCATCCCGTTGTGTACTGGAGAGTGTAGTCAGGTCCCAGCGAAAAGGGATGCCGCTGCGAATGGTTGCGCCGCTGGCGGAATTTCCCGGATTATAAGTGACGATGGCGCGATCCGTGGTGGATGAGGACAGATTGCGCGCATCTAACAAGGTGTCGGTCTCCCAGTTGGAGGTTGCGCTGATGGAGCCGTTGCCTAGCAATGGATAGGAAACAAGTTCACCGCCCCACTGCGTAGAATTAAATCGCGCTATATACACATTGGTGGTACTGCTCAATACGTTGGCATTAAAGGTAACGGCGGATGCGGCGCCGACGCGGTTGGAAATGCTACGGATGGTGTTGGACAATGCTGAGGTGATGGCTTCCGGGCTTTGTGCCGAGATGTATTCACCGCGTCCATTGTAGGCCGCGTGCATCACGTCATCGACCCGTTCAACAAAAGAGTCAATAGTGCCATCGTGCCAGGTAAAGGTGGTGGCGCTGCTGGTATTGGCCGTACAATTCGGCGCATAACCGCGTTGCGGGTGTGCGGGTAAGGTTGTGGTATTAATTTGCCCGGTGACACCAAAACCTACCGCATAGGTAATCATGTGTTGTGCAGGATTTTCATCAACACCGCAAATAATCGGCACGCGATTTTGCAGACTGGTATCCAGATCCCGCTCGTAGAAATGCATGGATAGATCCGCTAAGGTACTGGAAGCGCTGTCCGCGTAGGGATTACCATCAAAACTGAAGGTGGTGGAAGTGGCAACTCCATTGGGGTAATGGGTTGCGGTAAATGAGGTACTGGTGCCGCCGTCTCTATTGCCGGTGATCGTTGTAGGTGTGGTGTCGGTATAGTCACCGTCAGTAACCAGTACGGTAAAGTTCTGCTGGCACACACCGGGTGCCTGTGTGGCGGGGGCAGTGACGGTTTTCTGGATAGCGCAGGCGCCTGTACCAAAGGGATTGCCGGTTACGCATTCAAAATATTTTCCAGACATATCGATGGCGCTAAACAGCGGCGTGCTAGGTGTGGTATCCATGAGAAATACCGCATCAAGCAAGGCTTTTTTATTTCCCGTGGTGGGGGAGGCATTCATGCTGGCCATTTGCAGGCGTTCGTTTGCGGCGTCATTGTGAATCGTACCCACGCCCATACGCACATTGGTTGAGTTATTAATGACTTGTGATAAAGCATATTTGGCGGTTAACTCACGGCGGCGATGATAGGCAAACCAATTGGCGAAATTGCGCATTTCAGAGACGTAGCTGCGTAACATACAGCCGTTGGTGGCTTGCACTGCTGCGGTGGCGGCAAGGCCGCCAGCACACACGGGTGTGCCCGCCTTAATCTCAATGAGCGTGTAGCTGTCGGTGGCATCCACTACGCCATTGGTATTACTGTCCTGCCAGACATAATAACTGGGCGCGTAATAACTGTAGGTGCCGGTGCCGCCACCGGGAAAAGTGAAGGTTAAACTGAAATTGGCCGTGATATTAACGTAGGTGGTAGCCGTGGCGCTATTGAAGGTGTATGGGTCAATCGGGGTTTTTTGTGCGCCTGTATCGGTGACATCGGTATCCAGAATGACGTCGTTATATAACGCGCCTGAGCTGTTGAGCCCGGCCCAGGGTACATAGGTTTGAGTCGGGTTGTAATATTGGCCGTTGTAACTGCTGCTGCGAGCACGCCAAGCGCCGCGGATGCTGGCGTGTTGGGTTGCATAGTTGACGCCATAAAAGGCTTGCATTATCGCTTCAGTGGGAATGACGCTGGTATTAGCAAGACTGTTAGCCAGGCTGAATGCAGTAGCGCCGCCGATACCAAATTCGTAGCGGTAATCCCGGACGTTACCCGCGTTATTTTGTATGCGCATGATCCCGCCCCAGCTGGGGATGTCCTCGGGTGTCATCATTTCGGTATTCATGCTATTGGAGTCATCCAGCATGAAAAAGATATTTGGCTCGGCGCGGTTGGTAAGAAACAACGGTGTGTTTGATAAAGTACCAGGCGCAGCAAAGCTGGTACCCATCGTACTGATACAGATCAATAAAGCCAACCAGGTATAACGATTAATAATGCAGGAGATATTCATACATCACTCCTTAAGTGATTTAAAATAAATTCAGAAGTAACGGCCATAATAGGATTGCAACATCACGCGTGAATTCGGACTTAAGCCATAACCACGCACGGTGATCTGGAATACCGTCGGCTTATCGGTGCTGTCACCACCGCTACCATAGGCCACGCCGGAATTGACTTCATCGGACTCACCCAGCGTCGATTCAATGATTTGAATCATGTAGTGCGGGGACTTTGCCACGTTTGAGCTGATGGAGTAATTAACGGCGCCGCTCCAGTTGCCTTCAGTCTTCCAGGCCTCAGCGCTGGAACCACGTGCAGCATATTTACCGGCGGTATTGTTGAAAGTACTGGTGGTGGCAATGGATTCAATGTATTTTTCTGCTGCACGGATGGCAGTCTCTGCTGATTCAAAGGCCACTTCGGCGTCACGTGCGTTGCCCGCCATGCGTTCTTGCAGCGTTGAGGTGGACATGGCGGAGATGCCTAACAAGGTCAGGATCAACAGGATCGACAGGGTAACGATCAGGGCGCTGCCTTGTTGTGTTGTTGGGGGTGAAAAAAAATTCATGGTTATAGCCCCTTGTTACGGACTTTCACGGTGGTGCTGAATACCTTGCGCAGGCGTTGATCGGCTGCCCAGGTAACATTCGTACCGCCAACATCATAGGTATCACTGGTACTGGGTCGACCGGGAATATTGACTTTGGTGCGGACTAGGATACTTAGGCGCACGCTGACAATATTATCATCCGCCAGATTGACGTTATTGGCAGTGACATAACGATTCGCAATGCCATCGCCCATCGCGCCGCCTGTTTTTTCCGTGTCGATGCCAAATAGAACTTGCAGGTTTTCAACACCTTCAACCAGTTCTTCTGCGGCGACACCTGGGATCGGGCTTTGTCGAAACAGCGCGGGCTCACCGCTGACACCGGTACCGACATAATAAGCGAAGGTGTTAATCTTCATGATCTCGGTATCATTCGGCGACATGTAATTGACATCATTGGCGGCACCACCCCATGATGTAGTGGCGTTGCCGGGGGTACCGGTGTTGTTATGAATTAATTTGATCATGGTGCCGGTTTGTGCCATGCCGGTAGAAAGCTGGAACAAACGCGTTTTTTCGCAATTGGTGGCGATCAGGATATCTCCTTCGCAAAAATCCGTGGGGGTGTGGCAAGCCGCGGGCCCGGTATTGACGACACCAGCACCGCCATCTTCAATCCAGAAAAAGGCATTGTCTTTATCCTGTGCAAGTCGCGCACTTTTACTGTTGGCGCGGCGGGTGATAACGATATCGGAACCTGCTTGCATGCCGGAAATAATGGGCGGCACAGTGCCACCTAACCAGCCCGCAGCAGGTGAATATAGATTCACTGTCGCGCCCGGGCCGCTCGCTTGTGCTTCAAAGCCTTGGATGCCTGTGACCACGGCGTTGATAAATTGATCGTTATTGACATCGCCGGTACTGGTCAAAAAATTCTGAAAATTTAAATTGAGATTTTTGGCACAACCCACATAACCGGCCATACGGAAATCTTCAACCAGATACTTCAGTGCCACGCGTGCGTTTTCCTGCAAACGCGCAAAATCTTCATCGACTGAATAAGTACGGCGGCTGGTGCTGAAAATGGTGCCCACACCCAGCAGGAGTATCGCGCTGATCGTGACGGCTATCATCAACTCGATTAAGCTGACGCCGTGTATAAATCGAAATGAGACATTCATTTTCATGGTGTTTAGGTATCCATATTGATGGTCACACACTCAATTCCTGTCGGCGGTGTTGCAGTGCATTGTTGCGTGGTGTTGGCAACACGGCCTTCGCCCCATTCAACCTTAATCGTGTAGGTGGCGCCAACGAGTGAAATAAAGCCTTGTGCATTGATTAAACCGTTTTGCGTACCTTTCACACTTACATCCCATTCAAAGAGATCGAAAAGAGTCAGTTGTGCAGGGGTGCAGGTGGCGCCAGTACCGATACAGCTGGTGGGTGCGGTGCCGGGGATGCCGACGGTGTAATCCTGGTTACGGTTGTTACGAATACGATCCGCCAAGTCATACGCAATTTGGGTGGCGACAGTGCGGTTATAGGCGCTGCGATTATTCTGCAAGCCGATGGCCTGCAATCCCGCCAGACCAATGAGGCCAATCGAGAATATGACCAGGGAGATCATGACCTCCAATAAGGTAAAACCTTTTGGTGTTGGCAATGTTTGCATATTTATTTTCATCATGTGCAGGCAACCCCTTCGGTTAAGGTGTGACGCCCGGTGGTATTGATAGTGATTTGTTTGCCATAGTTGCCGGTCTTACCGGATTCGCATAAGGTGATCGATACGGCACCGGAGGTTTGTGTGCCGTCACCACGGTAGCTGATGGTATTGACGTTGCCATTTAAGGTAAGCATTGAGGGCAAGGCATCGGTGTTGCGGATCACGGCGCCTGATCCGGCAACCACGATTTGCCAGCCGGTCGCCCAATTCGTCCCACTGTTAGCGACAATATTGACCGATCTATTGCGAGTGGCCGCCTCACTGCGTGCATATGCTAAATCAGTAATCAAGGTATTAATCTGTGTGGTATAGCGATTGGATTGAGCGATGCCACTGAAACTAGCGGTGCCAATAGCGGTCATGATGGCAAAAACCGAGAGTGTTACCATCAATTCAATTAATGTTAAGCCGGTTGTGTCTTTCATGTACTTTATAGCGAACATTTAATTAGCAACTTAATAAAAAATCGATAAAAGCCGTAGAGCGACAGATAAACGGTTGGGGAGGTTATTTAATATTAGCTGCCATGGCCAGAAGCGTGATCAAGATCACGGGCGGCGGTCTGTGTGAATACATTGTCAGTGCTTGACGCGCCATACACACACAAAATTTTTTCGCTAGCATCGACTGCGGCAGGAGCATCATTGTCCGTGTTAACGAACGTGATCCAACCCGTGTTCCAGTCACCACCTCCTGTATCACAGGTGATACCACCGCTACTTCGACACATCGATACATTTACGCCATGTTTTTTTGCCTCACTGTAAGAAAAGCTTAATGCACCGAATAATGCACTCGTCTCGCTACTCTGCCGATTGACCCTTACATAGCTGTTAAATGCAGGGATGGCAATCGTCACCAGTACTGCGAATACGGCCAGCGTTACCATGAGTTCAACCAGCGTAAATGCCTTTTGATTTTTCATAATCCAGGTTTTCGACCGGATTACGACCTAGCTTTAGCCAGAGGTGATTAACGGTTGGGTATGTATGATGATTGGCGCGGTTATATTAATGCGGCTGTAAATCTGTGAGCAGGATCACGGATTAAGCCGGTGTGTTGAATCGTACGCAATTACCAGTAATATCCGGTTACATTCACTCATTGATTACTAACAGCCTGTTGAAAAACGCGATATTGAACCCCGATTCGTCGTTCCGGCCAAACGCCGTGCGAGCCGGAATCCATATATATCAATAGGCTTCTGGCTACCGACGTGAGTCGGTTTAAAGAATTCTCAGTACGTCCTGCGTTTTTCAACAAGCT
>JAYSTO010000168.1:0-14818 GCA_043719675.1 Gammaproteobacteria bacterium
GCGGGGAAGGCCGACACCGTCATTGGCATCAGCGAAAATATCAGCCACAGAAAAATCCAATATTGAAATACGACTCGCATCATTGCACCCTAGCCTACGGGTATGATCATTTTGTTACGTACCGGTTTTTTTATCACTGGGTCACGATTGTCATTCAGCTGTCATCAAATTTACCTCTCCCTGTATTAAACTCACAAAAAAGACAATCGCAGCCCACACATGCACAACTGGATTAAACTTGGCAAAACTCTCTACCGGCGGTACCGCGCACGGCCTCCGGTGATCACGGCGTTGTTTCTGCTGTTATTTTTCCTGATGCAGACGAGTTTCCAAAACGCACGCGGCACGGTGGTTGAACGATTAGCCATCGACACCTTCACCGTGCAACCTGCCGCCTGGCTGATCCGGCAATTTTCCGGACCAATGCCGGTAACGGCGCAAGCGCATCGCATTATCGCACCGGGGATTCGTTTATCCGTATTGAACGGCTGCGAGGGATTTGAAGGCATTTTTTTGATTGTGGCGGCGATACTGGCCTTTCCTGCGCACTGGAAGGAAAAACTGCTTGGCATCGCGGCAGGATTTTTATTGATGTATGGATTGAATCAAGTACGTATTTTGGTGTTGTTTTATACCTTGCGTTATGATCGGACCTGGTTTAATCCGCTGCACGGTTATATCGGGCCGACCTTTATCATTATCCTGGGTTGCCTGTTCTTTTTTTATTACCTCACCCGTCTCCATGGAGCACATGAACCGCGCGTGGTGGTTTAAATTCTCCGTGTGGCTCGCAGCGTTTTATACGGGACTGCTGATCCTGTCACTGACGCTGGGGCAATACTACGGTCAATTACTGTTACCCTACTACCGCACGTCGCTGGCACTGATCAACTCAAATTATCAATTAACCGATCTGTCTTTGGTAACCCGTCAAGGCCAGACCCATATCGCTGCGAATTTTCAACAAAAACGTGCGCGCATGATTCAGGGCACATTGTTACCGGCAGGTCGGGAATTTAATAGCTCCTCCCTGCTGGGACATGCACTGCAACATCCCATTTTAATCCTCAGTCCCTTGCTGGCGTGGTGGGTGTTGATACGGCGCAAGCCCTGGCGTCTGTTGCTTGGCGGCGTGTTGATCCTGTTGGGGGTGGAGTTCCTGGATATTCCGTTTGTGTTGCTCGGTAGTATTGAGGACTTGGTGCTAGTCAATGTCGATCCGTCTCTGCCTGCACGCTCCGGACTGGTCACCTGGATGCATTTTCTCAACGGCGGTGGCCGTATCGGTTTGTGTTTGTTTGCGGTGGTGATGGTGCTGTATCCGCATTATCGACATATTAAAAAATAACAACGGATAAAGCCATTTGGATCGCCTGAATAGTAAAACCATCGGGACAGCATTGCTCAAAGTTAATAAGGAAAAAATTCATTTACCCCACTCACTCTTACCCAGCTCAATATAAAAAATCGATATCTCGTCTTCTTGTGTCAAAGACTTGGGTTGCGCCTTACGCAATTGTGCCTCCACGCGTGCCGCGCTGATTTGGGTTTTATCCACGACCTCAGAATACAGATGCCAATGTTTCTCGACTAACAGCGCTTGTTGCCGCGCCAGTGTTTCATACTGGGCGCGGATCTCCGGCAACAGGTGTTGCAGCAACAATAAACGCGGGGCTTGCCATAATAAAAAAGCCTCAATGAGGGGTTGATGATATTCATCGTGGTTGGTGGTGCTTACTAATAAATGTGGGAAGGCGAGTTCGGGTAATTCACGCGCCGTAAACTCAAACGGTAAATTAATGTTGTGCAGGACCGTGCCACCGCCATGGGTACGCAAGAACCATTATGCCTGCGAGGGTTGTTGCGCACAGTTATTGATGTAGTGAGTGAGATAACCAGCGGCATTTTGTATCGATGTATTGCAAGGCGGCGGGCATGAAGGTCTGCTGACACAAATAACCGCCACGCCAGATCAAGTCAGGTTTGAAGTCGGAATCCGGTAGCTGGGTAGCACTGTCAAACAGCGCCAACGGTTGTTGATTTTTATCTAATAACCGCTCGTATGGTAACGGCCTCGGCGGCCTCATATACAATGACATTGATAATCTCACGAAAGGGATTAAGTAAGCGCTGCGAATAATAGCGAATCGTCATGGCGAGGAACAACCAATAACAACGGGGACGGCAGGCACATATATATTAGTCATGACCATTGTTGTAAGCTTAGACAACACTCCACACGAATTGCAGCCGACCTCTAATTATAATGGGACGTTATCGCGCACCAACCGCCAAGGCCTCGCCGTACATCACGGCGGAGGGTTATGCCGTGCTTGATGCAGAGCAACAGCAATTGTGGCAGCGGCGCACCCACGTCACCAAGGCATTGAGTGCAGCAGCGGCCGAGGGTGATCGCTCGGAGAATGCGGAATATATTTACCGGAAGAAGGAATTGCGCGAGATCGACCGCCGTATCCGCTATTTGCAAAAACGTCTGCCGGATTTGACGATTGTCAGGGAGAAGCCCAGTGATCAGAGCCGGGTGTATTTTGCGGCGTGGGTGAGTCTGGAAGACACCAACGGTGTTCAGCGCTGTTTTCGCATCGTCGGCGCGGACGAACATGATCACGATAAGGCCAACATCAGCATGGATGCACCCTTGGCCAAGGCGCTGATGCGCAAGACCGTCGATGATGAAGTTGTTGTGTCGACTCCGCAGGGTGCGGTGACGTATTGGATTATTAAGATAGGTTATGATGCAGGTTGTTAATCACTTGTTGAACATTGCGTTATTCAAACCGACTAACGTCGATGGAATAAGTTATTAATAGCATGGATTCCGGCTCGCACTGCATTTGGCCGGAATGACGAGACAAGGTAGAGTTTCGAGACTTTCAACACACTGTTAAATGGTTACCCCATTATTCTGCGCGCTGGTGAGCGTATAACCCTTGCGCGCATCCAGGCGGCGGATGAATTCCGCCATGATGATCTCGTACAGTTTATCACCCAGAATACTGTCCTCTACCCCGGAATCAATATTGGGATTATCATTGATTTCGATGACATACACGCCTTTGTCATTGTGTTTGATGTCAGCGCCGTATAAACCATTACCAATCAAATGCGCCAGCCGTAATGCGACCTTAATGACTTCCTCGGGTACTTGTTCAATCGGCCAGGCCTTAAACCGGCCCTCGTGCGAGCCCTTGTGATCGTGTTTGACAATTTGCCAATGCGCGGTGGACATAAAATACTGACAGGCATAGAAGACCTGGCCGTTGAGAATACCAATCCGCCAGTCATATTCCGTGTAGAGGTATTCCTGCACCAGGATCAAATCCGAGTCTTTAAACATCGGCTCGGCCAGTTGTTTAAACTCGTTGGCATCGGCGGCCTTGAACACGCCGCGCGAGAATGAACCGTCCGGGATTTTTAATACTGAGGGAAAGATCATGTCCTTGACTTGTTCCGTCCAATTGGATTTATGCAAGATTTGGGTCTTGGGCATGGGGATTTGATTGGTGCGCATCAGATCGGTTAAAAATATCTTGTTGCTGCATTTGACGATCGAGTCGGGGTCGTCGATGACCACCATGCCTTCCTTCTCGGCCTTCTTGGCAAAGCGATAGGTGTGATGATCAATGTTCGTGGTCTCACGAATAAACAAGGCGTCGAATTCCGCCAGTCGGCTGAAATCCTTTTTCTCAATCAGCTCGACATCCACGCCCAGCCGTTTACCTGCCTTAATAAAGCGGTTTAACGCCGAGCGATCCGAGGGTGGCATTTTTTCGCTGGTGTTGTACAGGATTGCCATGTCATACCGCGTTGCGGTCTTGGTCTTGGGCGAGCGCCACGGCTTGCTCATGTATTTATTCAGTTCGACAATGAACGCCTCTTCCTGCGCCGGGGTTAAGCGATGCAGATGTAAACGCCGAATCGCGGCGATCTCCCATAAGCGATCGCGCTTGAACTCAACCCGCATCAATGGCGTGCGGAACAATTCATATAGTTGTCGTGCGATATCCTGCAGGCCTTCATTGCTGGTTTGGCCAAAGAAGATATCGATCGCAATGATTTGTGCAATGGGATCGGGCTTTAACTTGGTCAACGCCTTATGCAGATCCTCATCCAATTCCGAGGCATTGAGGCTATAGATCTTTTTGCTGGATAAATCCGTCAGGGTTCGCACCGAGGGGATGATTTTATGCTTACGCGCCTCGGCCAGCAGGGAGCAATAATAGCCGGTGCTTAAATAGCTGTAATCCCGGCATAAATTGATGATGCGCAGATTTTTCTTTTTCGAGTACGCATCCGTACTGAGATATTCCTGTGCCGTCACCCGCATTACGTCGGGATACGATTTTTTCCAGTCGCGTTGATCTTCTATCAGTACTAGATGAGTTGCCATGATGTGGTGCTAGCTAATGCTTCCTCGGTTTAATAATTAATACCGCTTTTTGGCCGGAACGGCCATAACGGGACATTCGTGCAAAATCGGCTTTTGGAATAGGCATGTTGACACTGTCAGTGACGGTTCGATCCCCATCGGGATTAATGTAGGAGTCATGCGCATAAACATAATGCGTGTCAAAACCGGTGACCACGACCCAGTGGGGGATTTTTTCTTTATAGATACGGTACAGGCTGATTAATACAATCAGAATGCCGCCTTCATCAAATTTTTTCTGCAAAGCATCCACGCTCAGCGATGCATATTCCACCTTGATCGGCAGGCTTGATATTTCATTGAGCATATCCTCCTGCACTAGTCGCATGACTTCTTTCTTTTCATCGCTACGGACACTATCGATAAACAGCGTACTGGCTTCACTTCGATATAATTCCACATCAAAGCCACGATGATAGGCGGCCAACGCCAATCCATACGGCCCACAACCGCCATGTCCGGATGTCATGAATATTGTCGTTGATTCGCGCCATAAGCGTAATTCCAGTTCACGGGTCAGTGCAATGTTTGGATTTAAGGCATGCATTGCCATCATCAATGCCGCCGGGCCACAGGTAAAATCCAGAGTCTGTGCGTAGTACGGAACCCGGAAAATATCGGGCTTGAGTTGCGGAGCCAGCGATTTTTCAAACCGCAGTGCATCCGCGTGATCTTCATAATAATCATGGGCAATGGCAAACTGCTTGTAGCCCAATTTTTTATAAAACTCAATTGCAGAGTCATTATCCGCACGCACCTCAAGACGCAGGGCGATACAATGATGCTGTAAGGCCGTTTGTTCCGCTGCTGCCATCAGGTGTCTGCCGATGCCTGTACCTGTTTGTGCGGGTTCCACGGCTATCGAATAAATCCGCCCCAGGGATATGCCGATATTAAATAATAAAATCACATAACCACTAATGGCGCCCTCCACTTCCCAGACCTGCACCGCGGCATTGGCCTTGGTCAACAGGTAACGGAAAGTGCGCCGGGAGAACCGATCACTGCTGAAGGATTCATCCTCGATGGCAACGAGCCGATCCAGATCGTCGAGTGTGGCGGTTCGTATCATAACGTATGGATAATTCTGCGCAAGCACGGTTAAAGATGATAGACGTATAGTGTAATACGCTGATGATAAGCATGATAGTTTTGTTTATACGGCATCTGCGGCAGGCAAGCTCAGCCGTTCAGGCGCAGCGCCGCTATCTAACAGCCATGACTATTGCAGTCCGCATCAATCAGGGCAAGTCCGCTGTTTTATATATCTCAACGCGTGACTCATGCGGCATGAGTAGTAAGCCCAGGTAGTTTTCATCCGCTGATATCTTGACGCTTTTAATCCAGTATGTCGGGGGCAATACCTGTTTCAGCCGCCCTTGTTCGAGATAGAGCGTGAGCAGGCCGCTGTCGTAGGTACCCAGCCAGACCCGCTGCTGCTTATCCGGCAAACACGCCGTCACTTTCAGTTCGCTGTGCCATTGTTTTTTGATTTTCAGGTCTTCATCGAGCCAGACCAGCGTGCCGTTCGTCAAGGCGGCGAAGACCTGATGATTCGGCGACAAAGCCCAGCAAGCGATCCGCGAACGGGGTTCGAAGGTTTTCCGGGTCTTGTTGTCACCCAGCTGACTCACCGCGATGTCACTCATCCAGTGGCTTGCATTTACCCAGGGTGCGCTATCGTTGCTCGCACCGTAACTGCGATACAAGCGGTTGTCACGGCCGAACTGAAGCTGGCTTGTTTTCGCTTCATCCGGCAACAGATTAGGCAACCACTTGACCTGTTTTGTATCCGGATCGAACCATTCCTGTTTTGTCTGCAGATCGTGCCATTGTATACCGGATCTTCCGCCGCGCGCGAAATAGCGGCCATCCTCACTAAACGCCACGCTGTTGATGGGAGAGTTATAAGCGAATTCAATTTTTTGTTCCGCCGTCGTCACGTCCCACAAACGATTATCAAAAAACAACACCTTGCCATCCGGCGACAAGTACGTATAGCCACTCTGACCGGTTATCGATTTAAACGACTGCACCTGCTTGCCGGTTGTCAGATCCCATACATCGGCGGTGCGGCGGTCTGCCTGCACGAAGAGTTTTCCCGTGCTGTCTGTTTCAGAAAAAGACCCCGACCCGCCACCGGGAGCGTGTATAAAAGTATGTATGTCCTGTTGCGTGACGACATCGATGACCCATGTTTGATAATCCGTCAGAGTAATGCGGCGTGTCGCGCTGATAAAATTAAAGCTGGATACCTCCCCCCGCCTCTGGTAGACGTACACCGGGGTGGGCAGTGGTGAACCCCCGGTTGTTCCCTGGTAGAGGAGAGGTTCGGTAACCGTGCAAGCGGCGAGCAAGAATGCCCCCGCCGCCACGAGCGACGAATACCGCACCCAGGTGCAGGGGTGAATCGTCATGGTATTGTTGTCCATCGGTATCCTCACCATTTTGCCTTTACATAGCCGAAGAAATGCCGCAGAAAATAACAGACCGTCGCCGCTCCTGGGGTTTGGGGTACACCTATCACTGGTTTTGCGTCATCGCCTCAGCTATAAACAGTAAACTTGATTCGATGCTGGCACTCGATGGGTTCCTCGCTCCGCTCATACTGAGCAGCGACCTCCCTGGCCTTTGACTTGGCTTCGGCCAGCTCTTTCTTCAGCTCGGCGATCAGTTGCTGATTAATAAACACATAGGGCCCCAGGACCTTTTTGGACTCATCCCATTTGGCGATTTGTACCTGCGAGCCCAACACGACCCAGTGATTGGGGAGCAACGACCTGTCCCTCTCGTACCCAAAATCAAACGCCTCGGCATGCACCAATAAACAGACGCTGTAACCGCTACTGAATGCTTGTTGCATCGGTAATAATGCATCCAGCTCTTTTGTCGAGAATAGATTGGTTTCATCTACCACGTATTTAAAACCGATCTGAGTAAACCAATCCTCCACTGTCCCTGGCAGGGTAATACCTGCCACTTGTTGATCTTTGTGGTAATAATTTGTCTTCATCCCCGACAGCGCAATCCAATCCACGGCGTCCATGCCCGGTGGTACGTTTCCCGCCTTGGAGGAGGGCACTAGTTGCAGCCTGCCCAGCGTGGTTTTACCGTGTTGATATAAATCCAGTACCAGTTTCACGTATAAATCCGGGCATGTATTCAATAAAACGTAGATAAAACAAGCCGGTCCGCATAAACTCGTGTCTTTTTGAGCAACGTCACCTGGTGAATCGACCCTCTTTCGTAAGTCTTCAAGTAGATACGCTTTGTCTACCAATGGATAATACTCGGATTTGGTAAAATGACCGCACCAAAAATCAGTAATCAGGCGATTCGCTTGATCAACCGAACCCGGTTGTAACGTTTGGTTTCTTGACATGTCTTTCCCCTTTTATCCTTCAATAACTTTTGTATGGCTTTGTTAGCATCAATGTGTAACGCCCGCCAGTATCGCCACAGTTATTCGCAAATACAATATTAATTACCCGGGTGATGACAGGATTTTAGACTAAATAACTGTTCGAATATGGTACCCACTTACAAGAAACAGCCCTGGCAGCAGGGCTTATTCCTTAGCTGTCAAAATCATCGCCTAACTCTTTCTTTAAGCGGCGTTCTTCCATATATTGTTCAAGCTTGCGGCGCATCAGCATGCGACGCGTTACCTCATCTTCCTTATTTATCACCGGAAGATCTTCAATAACACCGTCAATCTCTGCAGCTTCTTCCTCGACCAAGTCATCGGTACTGCCGGTGACCTGCTCTTTGGCATCTGTAGATTGCATAGCTTTTTTCTTTTTAGCCATACGTCCTACTCTCCACCTATAACTATCTATCTTAGTCATCTATATCGACACTTTGTGTTCGCGGTTTAATACCCGTCATCCAGGGCTTGCGGCACAAGGTCGTATAGCCGTCAATTTCCCATGCTCGGAAATGTATCCCCCGTTGCAAATACAAGGGGCGATACCACCCGGCGTTCGTGGCCTCAAAAAGGGATATCGTCGTCAAAACCTTCGTTGGCTGTCACTGGCGCCATATCGGTCGCCCCGCTGTCCATCTCCGGCGCGGAGTAATTGGCACTTGAACTCGCTGCGCCGCCACGGCTATCCAACATCTGCATCTCATTGGCGACAATTTCTGTGATATAGCGATCCTGGCCCTGCTTGTCTTGCCACTTGCGGGTTTGCAGGCGACCTTCTATATATATCTTTGCGCCTTTCTTCAAGTACTCCCCGGCAATTTCCGCCAGGCGGCGAAACATGACAATCCGGTGCCATTCCGTCTTCTCCTGCGCGGCCCCCGTCGCCTTATCTTTCCAGGTCTCTGAGGTAGCGATAGTGATGGTGGCCACAGCCTGGCCATTGGGCATGTAGCGCATTTCCGGGTCTTTCCCCAGGTTACCGATCAACATGACTTTGTTTAACGTTCCTTTTGCCATAATCCCCCCTTTGGGTTGATTGTTTGTCTGTTACGTCGCCGGATCATTCGGGGCCAAAGAGTACTTATACAATTGCTCTTTGTCCAAGGCTTTCTGATCGACTTTGAGATAGGCCACCCCATCCTCAGGGATAACGACGGCCTCAGCCACACCGCGTATCGAGGTAAGTTCCCGCGCTAACAACTGGGCCTGCGCAGCCGAGACCGGGCCTACGTAGAGCAACTGGCTGCTCAGGTAATTAGGTTGTCGCATCGACAGGGCAATGCCCAGCCACACCACCAGCAGCACCCCGTTTAGCAGGAATACCGCCGCAGGTTCGTAATGCCCGCTGATCCACCCGGCCGATACCGCACCCAGAAAGGCACCCATGAACTGGCTGGTAGAGAAAGCGCCCATGGCCGTGCCTCGATGCGCGGGTGGTGCAAACTTGGCAACCAGCGAAGGTAAGCTGGCCTCCAGAATGTTAAATCCGGTAAAGAACAGCCCCAGTAGCGCGACCAATACCCACCAATGCAGCACCGACACCCAGAGGCCAAACGACGCCAATACCAGGAATACCACCGCCAGAATAAACACCTGTTTAAGCTGACGCTTTTTCTCCCCCAGGAGGATAAAAGGTAATACCAACAAAATGGCAATGACCATCATCGGCAGATAGACTTGCCAATGCTGATCGACCATCACGTTGTGTTGTTTTACCCAGATTAACGGCAAGCTAAAAAAGGTGCTGGTCATAACAAAATGCAGGATCAACACGCCGACATTCAGCCGTAGCAATTGCCCATCACCCAGGACCCGTCCTATCCATGACCATTCCACCTCGGTATCCCGGTGAAAACGAGCCACTTGCAGCTTGGGGATATAAAACCAAATGAGCACGAACGCGCCAGCCGCCAGCACCACCGTTACCCAGAAAATTCCTTTGATACCCGCAAGCCCCGCTAACAAAGGCCCGAGGATAATGGCTAAGGTAAATGAGGCGCCAATACTGCCACCGATCAGGGCCATGACCTTCAGGCGGTGTTCTTCACGGGTGAGATCAGCGGCCAGAGCCATTACCGCACTGGCGATGGCCCCCATGCCCTGCATCGCTCGCCCCAGGATGACACCCTCAATGCTATCGGACATGGCCGCCACCACACTGCCGATGGCGAACATGACCAGCCCGCCCAATATAACGGGACGACGACCAATGCGATCCGATAATCTGCCCAAGGGGATTTGCAGCAGGCTTTGGGTTAAACCATAAATCCCAATCGCCCAGCCGGCCAGCGTCGAGGTGTAACCGTGCAGGCTTTGCGCATACACCGAAAATACCGGGACGACCATAAACAATCCTAACATCCGGGTGGAAAAAACCCCCGCCAAAACCATCGCCACGCGCTTTTCGGTGGCCGTCATTTTATCTGTGATGGGAGACACGTTACGCTTACCTTATTGTTCTCAATCAAACTGTGCGGGTTTAGTCCGTTTTGCTCCATCCCGGCAAGCGGCGTATATTAGCAGGTTTACTCTGACCGAGAAGACGTTGTTATGGACAAAATTTCCTTACGTGGTGCACGCACCCATAATCTGAAAAATATTGATCTGGATTTGCCGCGTGACAAGTTGATTGTCATTACCGGCTTGTCCGGCTCCGGCAAATCCTCGCTCGCCTTTGACACCATTTATGCCGAGGGCCAACGCCGTTATGTCGAATCCTTGTCCGCTTATGCGCGACAATTTTTGTCGATGATGGAAAAACCGGACGTGGATCACATTGAAGGTCTGTCACCGGCGATTGCCATTGAACAAAAATCCACATCGCACAACCCGCGCTCCACCGTTGGCACCATTACCGAAATTTACGATTACTTGCGGCTGTTATATGCCCGCGCCGGTGAGCCACGCTGCCCGGATCATGATTTGCCGCTCAATGCACAAACCGTCAGTCAGATGGTGGATCAGATCATGGCCCTGCCGGAGGGCACCAAGCTGATGTTGCTGGCACCGATCATCGAAGACCGTAAGGGCGAACATCTGCATATCGTTGAACAATTGCGTGCGGATGGTTACGTGCGGGCGCGTATTGATGGCGAGATGGTTGAGCTGGATCAGCCGATCAAAAAAATGGAGCTGCACCGCAAACACACGATTGAGGCGGTGATCGATCGCTTCAAGATCCGCGCGGATATTCAACAGCGTCTGGCCGACTCGCTGGAAACAGCCTTACGGCTTACCGATGGTAAAGTGCACATTGCGTTTATGGAATCCAAACAAGCGGAACTGGTGTTCTCGGCACGCTACGCCTGTCCGCAATGCGGCTACTCAATCAGCGAACTCGAACCGCGCATGTTCTCGTTTAATAATCCCAGTGGTGCTTGTCCGGCTTGTGACGGTTTGGGCGTCAAACAATTTTTTGATGAACAACGCATTGTCAGTCACCCCGAGTTCAGTCTGGCCAGTGGTGCCATTCGCGGCTGGGATCGGAATAATTTTTATTACTTCCAGATGCTCACCTCACTGGCCAAACACTACGGCTTTGATATGGATAAGCCGTTTCAGAAATTACCGAAAAAGATCCGTGAAATGCTGTTACATGGTAGCGGTGAGGAAGAAATTAAATTCACCTTTCAGAATGACCGTGGGCATAAAAACATTAAACAGCATCCATTCGAGGGCATTATCCCGAATATGCAACGGCGTTATCGCGACTCTGAATCACCGATTATCCGCGAAGAATTATCCAAATACATGAGCCAGCACATCTGCCCGGAGTGCGCCGGGTCTCGGTTAAACAAAGCAGCACGTCATGTCTATCTGCATGACCAGGCCTTGTCAGATGTCACGCATATTTCCATCGAACAATGCCACGCCTTTTTTAGCACGCTGACCTTGCCGGGCCGTCGGGGTGAAATCGCCAAAAAGATCGTCAAGGAGGTCAATGACCGGCTCACCTTCTTGATTAATGTCGGTTTGGATTATTTAACCTTGAGTCGCAGCGCTGAAACCCTGTCCGGTGGCGAGGCACAACGGATTCGTCTGGCCAGTCAGATCGGCGCCGGTTTGGTCGGCGTGATGTATATCCTGGATGAACCCTCGATTGGTTTACATCAACGCGATAATGCAAGGCTGTTGGGTACCCTCACCCAGTTGCGTGATCTCGGTAATACCGTCATTGTGGTTGAACACGATGAAGAGGCAATCGCCGCGGCGGATCATGTGGTGGATATCGGCCCCGGTGCAGGCGTGCATGGCGGGCACATTGTGGCGCAAGGTACCCCGGCGGATATTATTCAAAACCCAAACTCACTGACCGGTGCTTATCTCTCCGGTCGCAAGCAGATCGCCATTCCAACGAACCGTACTGTGTTGGATAAAAAGCGTTTAGTGACGATTACCGGCGCTAAGGGAAATAACCTAAAAGATATCTGTGTTGAGATCCCGGTGGGTCTGATGACGGCGATTACCGGTGTTTCCGGGTCGGGCAAATCCACACTGATCAATGACACCCTGTATCGTTATGCCGCCGTGCATATTAACGGCAGCAGCGATGAACCCGCCGCGTGTGACGAGATCAGTGGTTTGGAACACTTTGATCAGATCGTCGACATCGATCAAAGCCCAATCGGTCGCACCCCTCGTTCGAATCCAGCGACCTATACCGGTTTATTCACGCCGATCCGCGATCTCTTTGCCGGTACCCAAGAGGCACGTGTACGTGGTTATGGCCCGGGGCGTTTCAGCTTTAATGTCAAAGGTGGCCGTTGTGAGGCCTGTGAAGGTGATGGTGTCATCAAGGTCGAAATGCATTTTCTCCCGGACATCTATGTGCCCTGTGATATCTGTAAGGGTAAACGCTATAACCGTGAAACCCTGGAGATTCGCTACAAGGCAAAAAATATTTATGAAGTATTAGGCATGACGGTCGAAGATGCCTGTGCCTTCTTCAGTGCTGTCCCCACGATTCATCGTAAACTAAAGACGCTCATGGATGTCGGCCTGAGTTATATCCAGTTGGGGCAGAATGCAACTACCTTATCGGGCGGTGAGGCGCAGCGGGTCAAACTCTCGCGCGAATTATCCAAACGCGATACCGGTCGCACACTGTATATTCTTGATGAACCGACCACCGGGTTACATTTCCACGACATCAATCAATTATTGCAAGTCTTGTTGCGACTGCGTGACCACGGCAACACCATTGTGATTATCGAGCATAATCTGGATGTGATTAAGTCCGCTGATTGGATCATTGACCTGGGCCCGGAGGGCGGTAACAAAGGCGGCACCATCGTCGCCACCGGCACACCCGAAACCCTGAGCAAACACCGCGACTCCTACACAGGCCAGTATTTACAACCGGTGCTCAAGCGTGGGCGTGCCAACGCTGAGGGCTGACATCCTCTTCAATAAAAACAAAAGGGCCAGCAGGCCCTTTTGTCATAACATGCTGTTACAAATAATTAAAAGCGCATGCCAGCAACAATACCAATACTGTCGCCGTTGAATGTTGCTTTTCTAACCGTTGCCGATGGTATGGATTCATAATCGATCAAAGTAACTCTCGCGCCAACGTAGACAATACCAAGGTTACGATCAATCTCAAGCAGCAACCCTAAGGCATCATCAAACTCCGCTCTCAAGCCTGTCCCTACCCCATTCTCTTCATATTTGGGATTGAGATGATAAGTGATACCACCGCCCAGCTTCCAATCGCCAACGTTATACAAAAACAAAACATCGATGGGATAACGTGTAAAGGAAATATCGCCGTTACTTGCCGTTATCTCATCAAACTTAATGCCGATTGTTACCCGGCTTTCAATATCCGGAGCCAGGTCAAAACCCGCCCCGATACCAAAAGAAAGTAAGGCTCCCGCGTCAATTGACGTTGGGCTACCGTTGACAGTGGCTCTTGCTAATTCGTCACCGCCAAAATGTAAGCCACCTTCCAACACTAATCCAGATGCACTCGCCAATGTATTTACCGCCAGTAAACCGAATCCAACGACAGTCATAAATAAGAATTTTACTGTTTTCATATACCTCTCCAGAATTAATTTACTGTTGCGGATTCTGGCTGATCTCACTTAACGGTAACTGAATACCATGGAGCTAGGTATTCAATACCGTCACCGTCTGGCCAATTGTACAAGCTAATTGCTGCTGAAAGTTACCCTGGTTAATCGCCAATTCCACTAAGCCGATGGAATTGATATACCAAAGTCCTTGTCCGGCCGGAACCGCTGCAAAGGTCCGTGCATAATAAAACACGTGTTGGGCAATAAGCAGGTGACAGGCTTGGTTGATCGATGCACCACGTAAACCAGTCATGCAATTACCGTAATGATCGATATAAATAATTTCTGCCGCATCAATCGACCCCTCATACACCGACAGTGTCATAAGCGGTTGCGCCAATGTCTCGACTGCCACGCCTTGCGCGATCATTGCCGCAATCGGCGCAAACAAATCACGGCCGTGAAAACTGGCGGATAATGCCGGTGGTTGCCAGTGTATTTCCCAAACCCGGTATTCTTTCGCCGCTTGCGCAACCACATTGAACAAGCCGTTGTCAGGGCCAACAAACCATTGTCCGTCGGCCTGCACGATCACAGGCCGACGCGCCTGGTGACCAACACCAGGATCAACCACACCAACAAAAACGGTTCCCGTTTCAAACTGCCGACATAATGCATTCAGCAGATAGGCACTGGCCTGCGGATTAAACATTGGTGCGTCATGTAATAAATCAATTATCGTGACCCCTGCGGCAACACGTTGCAATGCCGCCTTGAGCTGCCCCACATACGGTCCTTGCCAGCCAAAATCAGTAAATAAGGCAATCACGATTTGTCCCGCTGCATCTTTTTTACAAATGAAAAGGCCGGGATACACCCGGCCTTGCAAACAAACAGTTAACTGATAAACACGGCTTAAGC
>JAYSTO010000169.1:0-5436 GCA_043719675.1 Gammaproteobacteria bacterium
CAGGGTGAATTTACGCCGGAAGATTTTCGTTTTCTGCTGTTAATGGCGCAATGGATTGGCCTTGAGATTGAACGTCGTGAATCTGAACAGCAATTACAAACCAAAAATCAGCTGCTTTCCTCGATCAGCCGCGCGCAGTCCTATTTCATTACCGAAAACATACAGTCAAATGCTGTCTTCAACCAAATACTGAGTGATCTGCTGACGCTCACCTACAGCAATATCGGATTTATTGCGGAAACAGACGAGCAGCATGGCGTCCGGCAGCTGCGGATTCTGGCTATCACGCAACGCCATTATACCAGCGGTGATTTGGAGGCCTTCATCACCAATAATCTGCAACCCGATAAATTGCATGACCCGAAAAATATCGTCGGTGAAGTACTACGGACCGGCGCACCGGTGATCATTAATATCCTGGAAAATGAATCCAACATCCCCAAGCTTGTCGATGGCACCGCCGCCATCTCCACGTTTATCGGTGCACCGCTTTATCATGGCACGCAACTGGTTGGTATGTTTGGTCTGGCGAACAGCCCGGATGGTTATGATGATTCCTTGTTATACATGCTTGCACCTCTGGTCACCGCCACCGCCAACCTGATTTGGGCATTACGTAACGAGCAGCAGCGCATCGTCACCGAAAACGCCATGCGCAAAAGCGAGGAACAATTAAAACTCGCCCTGGAAGGCGCCAATGACGGATTATGGGACTGGAATATTAAAACCGGACAAACCTATTACAGTCCCCGCTGGCAAACCATGTTAGGTTACAAAGCCACTGAAATCGGCCCGCACATTCAATCAAAAGAAAATCTTATTCATCCGGACGATCTCGCGGCCGTACAAAAACGCATGCAGCAACACATCGACGGCTATACGCCGATCTATCAAAGCGAGCATCGGGTCAAAACCAGTACTGGTGAATGGCGTTGGATACTGGATCGCGGCAAGGTGGTTGAGCGCAATCAACTGGGCCGGCCAATCCGTGCGGTGGGCACACACACCGACATCACGGAACGCAAGGCCGCGGAACATGCATTACAGGAACGCGAGACACGTATCACCGCGATCCTTGAAACCGCCGTAGATGGCATTGTCACCATTAATGAACAGGGTATCATTGAAACCTTTAATCCGGCCGCTGAAAAAATCTTTGGCTACACAACTCAATACGTATTAGGCAAGAACGTCAACATTCTCATGTCGGCGCGTGATCGCGATGCGCACGATGGCTATATTCATCGCTATCTGCGCACCGACACCCCAACCATCCTGGGGAAACGCCGCGAGGTTATGGGCCAGCGTGCCGATGGCAGCATTTTTCCGATGCAATTGGCGGTAAGTGAAATGTTATTTGGTAACCAGCGCTATTTTACCGGCATTATTCGCGATATCACCCAGGCCAAAGACGCGGAAAAATTATTGCAAGACACCATGGCGCTTAAACAAGGTATTCTGGATAGCGCCAAACTCAGTATTATCTCCACCGATGCGCGTGGCATCATCCAGTCCTTTAACGTCGCCGCACAGGAGATGCTCGGCTACAGCGAGCGTGAAGTCGTTGGTAAAAATACGCCCACCATTTTTCACGACAAAGATGAAATCATTCAGCGTTCGATCCGTTTGAGTGATGAATTAGCGCAATACGTCAAACCTGGCTTTGAGGTGTTCATCGCCAAGGCCCGCGTCGGTATTGCCGACGAACAGCAGTGGACCTACATCCGCAAAGACGGTTCTCGTTTCCCCGTGTTGCTGACGATGACAGCCTTGCATGACAAGAGTGATAATACGATTGGTTTCGTGGCGATGGCGCGTGATATCAGCCGCCAGCAACAGGCCGAGGAGGAGATCAGCCGGTTTAAAACCACGCTTGACATGACACTTGACTGTGTCTTCATGTTTTCACCTGAGAGCCTGCGCTTTTTTTACTTCAACCAAGGCGCCATGAGCCAGGTTGGTTATTCCTATCATGAATTGCTGCACATGACCCCGATTGATCTCATTCCGGAGTTTGATCAAGCGGGTTTCCGCCGCTTATTAAAGCCGATGATTGAAGGCGAACGCAATGCAGTAACATTTGAAACCTTTCACCGCAATCGGAATGGCGGCTTGATTCCGGTTGAGATCTTCTTGCAGTATATTTATCCGGTCGATCAGGAGCCCCGCTTCGTCGCCATTGTTCGTGACATCACCGAACGCCGCCGCACCGCTGAATCACTTGCCCAGGCCGAGGAACGTGCACGTATGTTGCTGGAATCAGCGGGTGAAGGTATTTATGGTCTCGACATGCAAGGCACCACCACCTTCGTCAACCCTGCCGCCGCACGTATGCTCGGTTATCGCCCGACAGATCTGATTCATGTCTTCATGCACGCCACCGCACACCATACCCATACTGACGGCACGATCTATGTGTATGAAACCAGCCCTATTTATGCGGCAATCACGCAAGGTGTGATTCAACGTGTTTACGAAGAAATCATGTGGCGCAAGGATGGCAGTTCCTTCCCGGCGGAATATACCGTCACTCCCATTCGTAAAAACAATAAAATTTCCGGTGCTGTGGTCATTTTTAATGACATCACCAAACGTAAACGCGTTGAACAAATCAAGAATGAATTTATTTCCACCGTCAGTCATGAACTGCGTACACCGCTGACCTCCATCCGGGGTTCGTTGGGCCTGCTGGTTGGCGGCGCCGGTGGCTTGTTGCCCAATCAGGCCAAGAATCTGGTGAACATCGCCAATAAAAACACCGAGCGGCTGCTGCTGTTAATTAACGATATCCTGGATATTGAAAAGATTGAATCCGGAAAAATGGTATTCCACTATAAATTACTCGATCTGCATCAATTTCTTGAAACCGCCATGCAGGCGAATTTTGCCTATGGTGAACAATTTGCAGTAACCTTCCACATTACCCAGTGCCCCGAAGGCGTATCGGTGTATGCGGATGAAGATCGCCTGTTGCAGGTCATGAACAACCTGCTTTCCAATGCCGCAAAATTTTCTCCCGGCGGCGGTCGTGTGGAAATTTCTGCGGTAAAACGTTCGCATAAAGTGCGTATCTCCATCACCGATTATGGCAACGGCATTCCTCTGACATTTCACAAGGATATTTTCCAGAAATTTGCCCAGGCCGATGCCTCTGACACACGGCGACTCGGTGGCACCGGTCTTGGCCTGAGTATCAGCAAATCGATAATCGATCAACACGGCGGCCGTATTGATTTTATTTCACGTGAAAATATTGGCACTACCTTTTTCTTTGATTTACCGGAATGGGTTGAAAGTCAAATGGATGAACCGCCGCAGCTTGGCAACATCGCCAAATCGCGCATGTTAATTTGTGATCATGACGCCGATATCGCCTATATGCTGCGTATTATTCTGGCGCAAGCCGGTTACGACTGTGATGTCGCGCGAACCGTCGAACAAGCCAAACAACTTATTACTGAAAACCCCTATTTGGCGGTGACACTGGATATCGCCTTACCCAATGAACTGGGCCAAACCTATGACCCCGAGGGCATCACACTCATTAAGGAAATTCGGCGCACTGACCGTACTCGCGAACTACCGATCATTGTCCTGTCAGCAACCACCGATCAAAGTAAGCGCCGCTTGCAGTGCAGCGCCTTTGGTATTGTCGATTGGCTGGATAAACCCCTGGATGAAACCCGTCTGCTCAATGCCGTGCAATTTATTGCCCAACACAAACAAGGTTTACCACGGGTCCTGCATGTTGAAGATGATCCGATTATTTACGAAATGGTCAATGTCATCTTGCGTGGCCAAGTCAATCTCCTCCACGCGCCAACCCTGGCTGATGCGCATAAAAAATTGCGTGAAGGGCCTTATGATCTGATCTTATTGGATGTTGAACTCACCGATGGCTCAGGCCTGGATTTACTCAACGACCTCAACCAACTTGACTACACACCGCAAGTGGTGGTGTTCTCCGCGCATGAAATAGGTAAAGACGTCGCCCACATGGTCAAGGCGGCGCTGGTTAAGTCGCGCGAAAGCCGCAAAGAACTCATCAATGTGATCATGTCCGTGATCCACGAACGTGAATTGCCACAAACCAGTACTTATCCAAACTAAGCACGGTGAGTATGCGCCACGAATTAAACCGTATCCTTTATGTTGAAGACGAGCCTGATATTCAGGCCGTTGCCCGCATCGCCCTGGAAATGGTGGGCGGCCTTACGGTGGAAATTTGCAGTTCCGGTAGAGAGGCCATCGCCAAGGGTCCCGGCTTTGCGCCGGACTTGTTACTGCTGGATGTCATGATGCCAGGGATGGACGGTGTCTCCACCCTGCATGCCCTGCGTGCTATCGCCCAATTACGTAATACACCTGTGATGTTCATGACCGCCAAGGTTCAACCACAGGAAATTGCCCAGCTTATCGCTCTGGGTGCATTGGATGTTATCCCCAAGCCCTTTGACCCGATGACCCTGGCGGATCAGATAAAGCAGTTATGGAACAAGCAATTAGCGTAGATTTCTTACTACGCGAGTAATTCCGAGTATCTCAATTGGGCTATAAGTTTTATAGAGTGCTGTCATTGACTTTATATATTGCACGTATATTATGTAGGTAGTTAAGCAAACACTTATATACAGGAGACGTTTATGTCCAGTCTAATCCACAACTTTCCCCACGATGGTGTCGTTACCATCAACCGTGTAATCCTCAAACCCCAGTACAGCATCGAAGATTTACAAGAACGCGTGGCGTTTTTATGCGAAAACGTCAAAACCTATCACTCCGAAACCGGCTTTGTCGGTGGCTTTGTTGCCCTCAACAGCGGCTCTGTCTCCAACGAAGGCTCAACCATCGGCCAGTCGGTGCAAAGCCCACTCAAAGGTAAAGAAGCCCTGATTGTGACCTTCTGGCGTTCCTTCAAAGAACATGAAGAATCACATAAATCCGCGACCTTCCAACCCTTGTTCGAAAAAGTATTGGAAACCTGTGAAAATGGCAATGAAGAGATTGCCTATAACATGCTTTGGTCAGGCAAGGCGTACTCCGCTGAAGAGGCCAAGGCTGCACAAGATGCCAAGGCAAAATACAAAGCGGCATAAATTTATTGGCTTCACAGAAAACGGGCAAAACTCGGGGACAGATTTATTTTCTGTCCCCGTTATTGCTAGTAAAAATTATTTCGCGCCGCCAATACTCGCGGCAAGTTTGCATTCCATTATTTCATCACGTCCCTTTAATTGATCCATCAGTTGCAAGGCCAAACCGACTTACCGCAATCACATAGTGAATATCCATTCAAAGTGGATTTGCAACAACAATTCACTTTACAGCAATCAAGGCCTCTTTTTCTAACTTTGATAATTGTTTGATCGCCGCCTCACGTTGTGCGGCGGCAGAACGGTTCGGCTGTGGCT
Source organism: Gammaproteobacteria bacterium (assembly GCA_043719675.1). Lineage (GTDB taxonomy): Bacteria > Pseudomonadota > Gammaproteobacteria > UBA6429 > Thiohalophilaceae > JACQBC01. The sequence continues at coordinate 5,412 of JAYSTO010000169.1, forward strand.
CGGCGTAGACCAATTGCACGGGACG
>JAYSTO010000170.1:0-14801 GCA_043719675.1 Gammaproteobacteria bacterium
GGTGGCAATTCAATGGGTGGCCAGATCGCATTGTTGTATGCAGCGCTGTACCCAACCGAAGTAAATAGTCTTTGGCTGTTGAGTCCAACCGTAGCAAAGAGCTCCTTCAAAAGTGATATATTGAAATTAATTACTGCATCAAGTCACAACCCATTGATCGCCAGAAATGTGAAGGAATTTGAGGAAGTAATGGCGCTGGGAATGAGCAAGCCCCCCTATATTCCCGGGCCAATGTTGAAAATTTTGGCACAGGAGCGGACTCAGAATGCCGCCCTGGAAGAAGGTATCTTGCAGAAAATTCTGGATCACTCGGTCGAGGATCAGATTCGCGGCATGAAGACACCAACCTTAATTGTGTTTGGCAATCAGGACCGCGTCATTTCTGTGGAAACAGCGAATATTCTCAGCAAACTGCTGCCTAATTCCGAAGTTGTGTTTGTACAGAACGCCGGTCATGTACCCATGTTTGAGAAACCACGGCAATGCGCAAACGACTATGTGTCTTTTCGTGAGTCCCTATTTGAGGGGCAGAGCAATGTCTAATAACGCGTTAACCCGTGAGCGTCGGAACCTTGCCGTGTTTGCAGACAAAAAAGCCCTGCTGCTGGATATGAACAGTACCTTTATGTTTGGGGAAGACAGATTCGGCGATGGCGAAGATTTTTCGATGCACTATTCAAAAATGGGCGGAACACTTTCCCCGGCCGAAATCAATAGAATTGTGCGCACCGCTTATAGGTACCTGGAGGCCAGATACCCGGATGAATACTATCGGCATAACTTTCCTTCAGTGGAAAGTGCGATCCATGAAACTGCCGAAGAAAAATTGGACAGGGATGAAATCGGCAAAATCGTTGCAACCTTTGCATTTCATGAACTCGGCTACATCCCAAATGACTACGCAGAGGCACTCCATAAATTGCGGCGCCGTTTTACTTTGGCGGCAGTCATTGATATTTGGTCGCCTAAAACGGCATGGCTAAATACATTTGAACGCGCGGATGTTGCCAGTGTATTTTCTGCCATCTCGTTTTCATCCGACCATGGAATGGTCAAGCCCTCACCCAAACCGTTCGAGCTGGTCTTGCAGCAACTCGGCATCGCCAATACGGAAGCTATCGTGATAGGCGACTCGCCTAGAAGAGATCTTGGTGGCGCAATAAATGCCGGTATCGGTTGCATATTGGTCGGCGGCGCTGAACATCCCAATGCCTTAAAGAGTTTTTGAAATTTGTTAGAACTGTGCAATTCTATTTAGGCGCGGCGCTCCAAAGTAAAGTGGCCAGGACTTGTATACAAATTTATCTATCTTGCTCATTCTGGAAAGAAAAGATACCAAACCGGTTGTGGGTGCTATTTGGAAAATAATGGAGAACTATGGCGCCAAGCCATGTGAACCCTACAAAGGATCAGATATCTGAAGAGAAAACTTAAAGTTATAAATCACTTGTTGGTCGTAGCAGTGTGTTGGTGGAGGGTGGTGTATTGCCTTGTTATTCAGACAAACGCTGCCACTGTTATGTAAAATATTTTATCTCATGAATAGCATCAGGCAGAGACAAGCAGGAGGCATTAATACGGCAATTCCCCGTAGCCAATGACATCGATTGCTCAGATCAACCATAAATCCCGGATTCTACCCGTAAATTAACGGGATTTTATTTCTCCATGGGCAATGCCAGTTATACCGATATCCCCCCGGTTCGCGGTAGAATGGCAACCTGTCTAACAACCAATAGGTTTACCCGTATGGATCCCGAAGAAATCAAACGCCTGATAGAGGCCGGTCTGCCTGATTGTGAGGCAATGGTCAAAGGTGACGGCAGTCATTTTGACGCCATTATCGTAGGCGAGGTGTTTGCTGGTAAATCCCTGGTCAAACAGCAGCAGTTGGTCTATGCCACGGTCAATGAACGCATTCGCAGCGGTGAATTGCATGCGCTGTCAATAAAGACCTATACACCAGCGGAGTGGGAAACAGCACGCAAGTTGCGTGTGTCCTAATTCGGCATTGACGATTAAACATTAAATTTACCAAGTAGGTAGTTGCGACATGGATCGATTGATCATAACTGGCGGTAATCCTTTGCAAGGTGAAATCCGCATATCCGGTTCCAAAAACGCGGCATTACCGATCATTGCCGCAACACTCCTGGCAACGAAGCCGGTGACCATCAGCAATATTCCACATTTAAAAGATGTGACAACGACCATGGAATTGCTGGGGCGCATGGGTGTGGAGATCATCATGGGCGAGAAAATGACGGTGCAGGTGAACAGCTCCACCATTAAAAGTTTTGTTGCGCCGTATGAATTAGTGAAAACCATGCGGGCCTCGATCCTGGTGTTGGGACCGCTGATTGCACGTTTTGGTCAGGCCGACGTGTCCTTGCCCGGTGGTTGTGCGATCGGCTCACGCCCAGTGAATCTCCATATCCATGGTCTGCAACAGATGGGTGCGGACATCACCGTGGAAAACGGTTATATCAAGGCGAGTGCCAAACGGCTGCACGGCGCCAAACTGGTGATGGATATGGTCACGGTCACCGGCACAGAAAATTTGATGATGGCGGCGACCTTGGCCAAAGGCACCACGATCATCGAAAATGCCGCGCGTGAACCGGAGGTCGTTGATTTGGCCAATTGTTTAAATGCAATGGGTGCCAGGGTGTATCACGCCGGTAGCGATACCATCACCATTGAAGGTGTTGATGAGTTATATGGCGCACAATACAGTGTGGTGCCGGATCGGATTGAAACCGGTACTTATTTGGTTGCCGCCGCCATGACCCAAGGCAAAGTAAAACTTAAAGATACCAAGCCGGAACACCTCGACGCGGTGATCGCCAAGTTGCAGGAGGCCGGTGCGCAGATTGAGATTGGATCTGATTGGATATCACTGGATATGCAAGGCAAGCGGCCGCGGGCGGTGGATATTCGCACCTCACCTTATCCGGCGTTTCCCACCGACATGCAGGCACAATTTTGTGCGTTAAATTCGATTGCACAGGGCAGTGGCGCAATTACCGAGACAGTATTTGAAAATCGCTTCATGCATGTGTATGAAATGCAGCGCATGGGCGCGGATTTGAGTTTGAAAGGTAACACGGTATTCAGCCGCGGCGTTGCCGAATTAACCGGTGCACCGGTCATGGCCACGGATCTGCGTGCCTCAGCCGGCTTGGTATTGGCAGGGTTGGTGGCCAAAGGGGATACGCTGGTGGATCGTATTTATCATATTGATCGCGGTTACGAATGTATTGAAGAAAAATTACATCAACTCGGCGCGACGATTCGCCGCGTGGCCGTATAGAAGCTGATCAGCGATGACAAACACCTTAACCATTGCATTATCCAAGGGGCGGATCTTTGATGAGACGCTGCCTTTGTTGGCGCGTGCTGGTATTGTGCCCTTGGATGATCCCAATAAAAGCCGCAAATTGATCTTGTCGACCAATGCTGAGGATGTGAAGCTGGTGATCATTCGTGCCGCCGATGTACCGACCTATGTGCAATACGGTGCAGCGGATATGGGTGTTGCAGGCAAAGACGTGTTGCTGGAACATGGCGGTGAAGGACTGTATGAACCGCTGGATTTAAAGATCGCCCAATGCCGCCTGATGGTGGCCGCACCCAAACAACGCACGGCGAAGACCGACCGGTTACGCGTGGCAACCAAATATTTGAATATCACCCGTCATTATTTTGCCCAGCAGGGTAAACAGGTGGAGTTGATTAAACTATACGGCTCCATGGAGTTGGCACCGTTAGTGGGGTTGGCAGATTATATTGTTGACTTGGTCGATACCGGCAACACGCTTAAAGCTAACGGTTTGGAAGCCATCGAACATATCGCGGACATCAGCTCACGTTTAGTGATCAATAAGGCGTCGATGAAAATGAAACACGCTCGCATCACAGCGTTGATTAACAAACTGGCTGTCGCGGTTGAAGGCAGATAAAGCAATAGGATACTCTGCGGTGCGGTTTTGTTTTCGAATACACGGACATGTCACACATCCAATATAATTTTGGTTAACTGTTTTTAGGTTATCGACAATGAGTATCAACATCACACGACTGACAAGCAGTACCCCCGATTTCTGGCCACAGCTGGAAAAACTTCTGGCGTGGGAGAGTGTGGCCGACGCCAAGGTGACACAAACCGTGCGCGACATCATCAGCCAGGTGCGCACGCGCGGTGATGCCGCTGTGGTGGATTATACCCGCCAATTTGATCGGGTCAGCGCCACAAGTATGGCTGAGTTGCACATCAATCCAAATCGTCTGGAACAGGCCTTGGCAAACATCCCTTCTGCAACACGCGATGCCTTGCAAACTGCTGCACAACGCGTTCGACGTTATCATGAGCATCAAACGTTACAGAGTTGGTCGTATCAAGAAGCGGATGGCACGTTGCTGGGTCAGCAGGTAACGGCATTGGATCGGGTGGGTGTTTATGTACCTGGTGGTAAGGCCGCGTATCCTTCGTCGGTGCTGATGAATGTCATTCCGGCGAAAGTGGCGGGCGTGCAGGAAATCATCATGGTAGTGCCCACCCCCGATGGTATTGTGAATGAAATGGTGCTGGCCGCAGCGCAGATCGCGGGTGTTGATAGTGTACTGACCATCGGTGGTGCGCAGGCGATCGCTGCTCTGGCGTATGGTACACAAAGTATACCGAAGGTCGATAAGATTGTCGGGCCGGGCAATATTTATGTGGCCGCTGCCAAGGCAATGGTGTTTGGTCAGGTTGGTATTGACATGATCGCCGGGCCATCGGAGATACTGGTGGTGTGCGATGGCCAGACGGATCCGGATTGGATTGCGATGGATTTATTTTCCCAGGCGGAACACGATGAAGATGCACAATCAATCTTAGTATGCCCCGATCCTGCTTATCTGGACAAGGTTACTGTGAGCATTAATAAATTATTACCATCCATGCCGCGCGCCGAGATTATCCGCAGTTCATTAACGCGGCGCGGCGCGATGATCGCGGTGCGCGATCTGGAGGAGGCGGTGCACGTGGCGAATTACATCGCGCCGGAGCATTTGGAATTATCGGTGGCTGACCCACAGGCGTTAAGTAAACAGATTCGTCATGCCGGGGCGATCTTCATGGGGCGTTACACCGCCGAGGCCTTAGGTGATTACTGTGCCGGGCCGAATCATGTGTTGCCGACCTCGCGTACTGCACGTTTCTTCTCGCCGCTGGGTGTTTATGATTTTCAAAAACGCTCCAGTCTGATTATGTGTTCTGCCGATGGCGCATCCGAGTTAGGCAAGACCGCGGCTACGCTCGCCCATGGCGAAGGCTTCACCGCGCATGCGCGATCTGCTGAATACCGGATAAAGAAATAAATATCTCGGTGTTGCATGGGTTACTGTTAACCAATCTACACCTGGCTGAAAACAATGACGAATAACCCAACCAGCAATAACACCCCTGCACATTGGATTCGCCCCGCGATCCGTGCCCTGTCGGCGTATCACGTGCCGGATGCCGCAGGCTTGATCAAACTCGATGCGATGGAGAATCCTAATCACTGGCCTGCGCCGATGCGTGAGCAATGGCTGAGTGTGTTGCGTGATGTGGAAATAAATCGTTATCCGGATCCGGGCGCAGCACAGCTAAAGCAAACGCTGCGTGATGTGATGGCGGTTCCCTCGGGCAGTGACATCATCTTAGGTAATGGCTCGGATGAATTAATCCAGATGATCATGATGGCGATGGCAGCGCCGGGCCGGGTAGTGTTGGCGCCAACCCCCAGTTTTGTTATGTATCAAATGCTCAGCGCGTTTGTTGATATGACGTTTGTCGGCGTGCCTTTGAATGCCGATTTTACTTTACCGCGTGCGGCGATGTTGACGGCGATCCGGCAGCAGCAACCGGCGGTGATCTTTCTGGCGTACCCGAATAACCCCAGCGGAAATTTGTGGGATGTTGATACGCTACACGCAATTATCCAAGCCGCCCCCGGTGTGGTGGTGTTGGACGAGGCCTATCATGCCTTTGCCGCCAGCAGTTTTATGGATCAATTACCGCGTTATGACAATTTATTGGTAATGCGCACTGTATCAAAGATGGGACTGGCGGGATTACGGTTGGGATTACTTGCCGGGGCCCCTGCTTGGCTGAATGAGTTCGATAAGATACGCTTGCCTTACAACATTAATGTCTTGACCCAGGCCAGTGCGCGGTTTGCTTTGCAGCATATATCGGTGTTGAATGAACAAACCCAGCGTATCTGTTTGGATCGCACGGCACTGCTAACGGCGCTGCAATCCATGAAAGGCTTGCAGGTATTTCCCTCACAGGCAAATTTCATCTTGTTTCGCACCCCGGTTGGGCGAGCGCAGGGTATTTTCGACGAGTTGAAGTTGAACAAGGTGTTAATCAAAAACCTCAGTGGTGTCGGCGGTCTGCTGCGTGATTGTTTGCGGGTTACCGTGGGCACCGCGCAAGAGAATGAGGTATTTTTAGCGGCCCTGCGCAGCGCCTTACAAAATAACGCAGTGACGTAGAGAAAGCATAAATTACATCGCTGAGTTTAGCGGTGACGACGTATATTCGCTTCTTGTTGTGGCCGTTCACTGACCTTGGTTTTTTTCTCCAGGGTTTTTCCCTCGCGTAACACGGTCACCGTAATATCGCTACCGGGTTTTTGCCGACTGATGTGTGCCAGGGTATCGCGAAAATCATGAACACGTTGGCCATTGATCTGGGTAATGATATCGCCTTGCTTGAGTTTGGCCTGTTCCGCCGGACTGCTTGGCATGATGTGGGTAATGATCGCGCCCTGGGGTTCGGGTAGTTCAAACGATTCGGCCAACTCAGGTGAGATATTCTGGATACCCACGCCTAACCAGCCGCGCACCACATGACCTTTTTCAATGATTTGGGTGGTGACATCGCGTGCCAGATTGGTGGGAATGGCAAAGCCAATCCCCTGCGAGCCGCCGGTTTCACTGAAGATGGCGGTATTGATGCCCACCAGTTCACCGCGCACATTGATCAAGGCGCCACCTGAATTCCCCGGATTGATCGCCGCGTCGGTTTGGATGAAGTTTTCAAAGGTGTTAATGCCCAGGCCGGTGCGGCCCAGTGCGCTGATAATCCCGGAGGTGACCGTCTGGCCAACGCCAAAGGGATTACCAATGGCCAAGACGACATCACCGACGCGCAAGTCTTCGGAACGTCCCAGTGTGATCACCGGCAGGTTGGGCAAATCGATCTTGAGCACCGCCAAATCAGACTCCGGGTCGTCACCGACAATTTTTGCCGTGGTATGACGCCCATCGTTTAAGGCGATCGCAATTTCATCGGCACCTTCGATGACATGGTGGTTGGTGAGAATATTGCCCTGTTGACTGACAATAACTCCGGAACCCAGACTCGGCTCACGGCGTGGCTGAGGTGCGTTGTTACCTTCACCAAAGAAATAACGATACAGCGGGTCTTCAAATGCGGGGCGATTGCGCTCGGTGACGATCTTGGTGGTGTAGATATTCACGACTGCCGGTGCGGCACGGGCGACGGCATCGGCGTAAGAGGTTGGTTGTTGCTCAGTTTGGTTGGCTGGCGCACGGCCCTTGGGGGCTTCCAGCATTTGTACCACCGTATTACTATCCCGTTTGGCATCGGGATAAAAGAATACAAACAACAGGACCAAGACCAGGATGACGGTCAAGCCTTGAAAAATAATTGTGACGGTGCGACGGATTTGCATACGTGGACAGTTTACAATAATTAACGATCTCTTTGGGTATCAAATTACATATGGCCAATTTAGCTGAGCTTCTCGCCTATACCGATGATTTGCTGGAGGCGCATCGCTTTAAGGACTATTGTCCCAATGGTCTGCAAATCGAGGGCAAACCCGTTATACGTAAGCTCGTGAGTGGTGTCACGGCCAGTTTCGCCCTGATTGAAGCTGCTATCACCGCACAGGCTGATGCCTTGCTGGTGCATCATGGCTATTTTTGGCGTAATGAGGCACCTTGTTTGGTGGGCATTAAACGTCAACGGGTGATGCGCTTATTGGCGCAACAAATAAACCTGATTGCTTATCATTTACCTTTGGATGCGCACCCTGTTTATGGCAACAATGCGCAGCTGGCTGAGGTACTTGGGTTCGTGGTGGACGGGCGGTTTGGCCCAAACGATCCCGCTATCGGTATGCATGGGCACTTGCAACGGCCGATGCAAGCGGCTGACTTTGCACAACAGATTGGGCGGCAATTGAACCGCGCGCCCATGCACATAGGTGAAAATACCAAAACCATCAATACGATTGCCTGGTGCAGTGGTGCGGCTCAGGATTATCTGCATGCCGCCATCGAGATGGGCGTGGATGCATTTTTAACGGGTGAGATATCGGAGTGGTGTGTACACGCCGCACGTGAAAGCGGTGTGCATTTTTTTGCAGCAGGACATCACGCTACTGAGCGTTACGGTATCAGCGCGTTGGGAAAACACCTTGCGCAACACGTCGGAATCGAACACGAATTCATTGATGTTGATAATCCGGTTTAACTGATTGAAACACTGAGGCTTTCCGAAGATTCACTTGACCCACCTGGGGGCATACGTCAAACTATGCCGCCTTTTTGTCAGTGGATTCAGCTGACATTTTTCGATTTATAACACCCAGTCGTAGTCACGTTGATTGCGAGTAATAACACGCGGAGATTGTATGAGCGATTCTGTTGATGCCAGTAAACGCCGCTTCCTCACTACCTTAACGTCCGTTGCCGGTACTGTTGGTGCGGTCGGTGTTGCCTATCCCTTGTTAGCCTCCATGGCGCCCAGTGCACGTGCGTTGGCGGCGGGTGCCCCGATTGAAGTGGACATCAGTAAACTTGAACCCGGGGCGATGATCGTGGAGTTGTGGCGCAAACAGCCCATCTGGATTTTGCGCCGTACCAAGGAAAATCTTGTCGATCTTGCCAAGGTGGCCGATTTTCTTTCGGATCCGGAATCTACCAAATCCAAACAACCTGACTATGCAAAAAATACCTACCGTTCAACCAAGGGTAAGGAAGAAATATTGGTCATGATTGGCCTGTGTACACACTTAGGCTGTTCCCCCAAACACCGTCCCGAATTAGGTGTGGCGGAATTAGGCGGCAATGCCTGGCTCGGTGGTTTCTTTTGCCCCTGTCACGGTTCGCGTTTTGATTTGGCCGGTCGCGTCTATAAAGGGTCACCTGCACCCATCAATATGCCTATCCCTCCTTATAAATTTATTAATGATACAACTATCCTGATTGGTGCAGATGAAGGAGTGAAGGCATGACAAAAATACTACAAGCCACGTTGGGTTGGGTGGACGACCGCTTTCCGCTGACCAAAATGTGGAAAGAACACCTTTCCGAATATTACGCACCGAAAAATTTTAATTTCTGGTACTTCTTTGGCTCGTTGGCCTTAATGGTGCTGGTCTTACAAATTGTCACCGGCATTTTCCTGACCATGAATTACAAACCCGATGCCGCGCTCGCCTTTGCCACGGTGGAAGGCAATATCATGCGGGACGTGGGTTGGGGTTGGCTGTTACGTTATATGCATTCAACCGGGTCGTCGGCGTTTTTTATTGTGGTGTATTTACACATGTACCGTGGCCTGATGTACGGTTCCTATAAAAAACCCCGTGAGCTGCTCTGGATATTCGGCATGGTGATCTATGTTGCGCTGATGGCAGAGGCCTTCCTGGGTTACCTGCTGCCGTGGGGTAATATGTCCTATTGGGGCGCACAGGTTATCGTGAATCTATTCAGTGCCGTGCCGTATGTGGGTGAAGGTCTTTCCGAGTGGATCCGTGGCGACTTTGTGGTGGATGATGCAACATTAAATCGCTTCTTTGCGTTTCATGTGATTGCCGTACCGTTGATCTTGTTGGGGCTGGTGGTGGCGCACATTCTTGCATTGCATGAAGTGGGTTCTAATAATCCCGACGGTATTGAGATCAAAAAGAAAAAAGGCGCCGATGGCAAACCGTTGGATGGTATTCCGTTTCACCCGTACTACACGGTTAAAGATATCGTTGGTGTCGTGGTGTTCCTGCTGCTGTTTTCGGTAGTGATCTTTTTTATGCCGGAGTTTAATGGGCTGTTTCTGGAACATGACAACTTTGTCCCGGCCAATCCGCTGAGTACACCCGAGCACATCAAACCACTGTGGTATTTCACGCCGTATTATGCGATTTTGCGTGCGATCCCACCGATGTTTGATTCACAGTTCCCCGGTGTGGTGGCCATGGGTGCGGCGATTGTGGTGTTGTTCTTCCTGCCATGGATTGATCGTCATCCGGTGAAGTCGATTCGTTATCGCGAGCCGTTATACACCGTGGCACTCATGTTGTTTGTGGTAACCTTTGTGGTACTGGCGTGGTTAGGCATGCAACCCGCATTGCCGCATTTATCTGAGTTGGCACTGCGTTTTAGTGAATTGTATTTTGTTTTCTTTGTTGTCTTGGCAATCTACAGTCAGGTGCGGAGTAAGGCGTATTATCTGAGGTGGTTGGCAGCGTTAGCGGTGGCCATTATCCTGATGGATCTGCCACGTTACATCGGTGCGGAAGTTGAGAAACAAATCCTGATTCGCTATAGCGTCTTCATTCCGCTGGTATATTTGATCGTGACCTTATGGTTGCCAACGGTGACTAAGTGGAATCAAAGTAAAACCGTTCCGGATAGGGTGACAACATGAAAACCAAATTGGTTTTGCTGCTTAGCGTCTTTATTTCGTCCATTGCCTGGGCAAGTGATACTGGTAACGCGGCGTTGCTGCATCAGTATAAAGCCGATGTTGAATTGGCTAATCAGGATTCACTGCGCAACGGCGCCAAGTTGTTCGTGAATTATTGTTTGTCTTGCCATTCAGCCGCACTCATGCGTTACAAGCGTGTCGCTAATGACCTGGGTATTGATGAGAAAAAGGCATCGGAGAAAATGGTATTTGTCGCTGATTTTTCCAAGAAGGCCGACGGCGAAGCGAAAAAACTCGCGGAGTTGATGACGGTATCGATGCGTACAGATGATGCCAAGGCTTGGTTTGGCAGTGCCCCGCCTGATCTGTCGGTCATTGCCCGTTCACGCGGCGCGGACTGGTTATATGCCTATCTCACCACCTTCTACGTTGACGCGGCGCGTCCCTATGGAGTAAACAACGCGCAGTTTCCCAACGTTGGCATGCCGCATGTGTTATGGCAACTTGAGGGAATGAAAAAAGGCCTGTTTGAAACTACGGTGACTGAAACAACGTATGCGCTGAGCAAAGACGCGAAAGGTGCAGAAGTAAAGACAGAGCTTAAAGTGGAGGTAAAACACTTTGATGTGAACGGTAAACTCAAACAGTCCAATATCCTACGTGAAGCTAAGAAATCGGACGTTGACTCCAAGAATCTCAAGTTAGAAAAACGCGAAGATAAGAGACTGAGCGGTTTTGAGATGGTTGAAAAGGGTCAGCTCTCCGAGGTGGAATATAAAAAGACGGCGAATGATCTTGTCAACTTCCTGGTTTATCTGGGGGAGCCGCGTAAATTGGAACGACAAAAAATTGGAGTCGTGGTGATCTTTTTCCTGTTAATCTTATTTGTGTTTGCGTATCTGTTGAAGCGCGAGTATTGGAAGGATGTACATTAATTGATTCAGCGCTAGTGGTTGTAAGGGAAAGCGTAAACGAACAAAGGGGGAGTATTCCCCCTTTGTCGTTAATGGACAGGGTTAGGTTTAATATGAAAAATACAATGGCACAAATGTCGAATCGACGTTCGGCTATGACCTTGTTTTCGGCCGATCATTCAGCGCGCAGCCATATGGTACGTATCGTCTTGGCAGAGAAAGGTATTAATTTTGAGTTGCTGACGGTCAGTGATGAAAATAATCCAGAAGAACTAAAAGATTTAAACCCGTATAACGAAGTACCAACGCTGGTGGATCGGGAAATGGTGCTCTATCAACATCAGGTTATTGTAGAATACCTGGATGAGCGTTTTCCCCATCCTCCTTTGATGCCGGTGGATCCCGTATCGCGGGCACGTAACCGGCTTATGTTGTATCGTGTTGAGCGCGACTGGTATTCAATTGTGGATATCATTGTGCGTAATGACAAGGATAGCGACCTTGCACGCAAGGCTTTGCTGGATAGCCTGCTGGGCGCGATGACTCTTTTCGAACAAAAAAACTTTTTTCTCAGTGATGATTTTAATATGTTGGATTGTGCGATGGCGCCAATGTTGTGGCGTTTACCTTGGTATGGCGTGCAATTACCCACTTCCGCAAAGGCGCTGACAAAATATGCTGATCGGGTATTTTCACGCGCATCCTTTGCTGCCAGCTTGACGGAGGGTGAAAAAGACATGCGCTAGGCGGCATGCCTGTCTGTTTGGTATGATTAAGTCAGTGATAGCTTGATTCTTTAGAGAAAATTCCATGGCAATGACGTCCAGCCAACCGTATCTGCTTCGTGGTCTATACCAGTGGATCGTCGACAATGATATGACGCCATATTTATTGGTGGATGCCAGTCAGCCTGATGTACAAGTACCACGGCAATTTATTGAGAAAGATAAAATTATATTGAATATCGCCCCACGTGCGGTGACGAGCCTGGAGTTAGGCGATGTGCTGGTCTGGTTTGATGCCCGGTTCTCCGGGAAGCCAATGCGCGTGCAATTTCCTGTCGAGGCGGTGTTAGCGATCTATAGTAAAGAAAATGGCCAAGGCATGGTCTTCAACGACAACCGCACGTCTCCCTCTTCTCCGGATGATACCCCCACCAAACCAACACGACCTAATTTGCGCGTAGTGAAATAAACAAGCGCAGAAACACCGGAAATCATGGATGTTTTGCTGACAGCGATTCAGAATTGAGCCGGTAGGTGCTGCAACGTTTTTAGATTGAGCGATGTGTTCCAAAGGGCCTTTGTGTTTGATTATGCGTAGACGTCAATACCACACTGGCCTTCGGCAACCTGGTTGGAATCAAGATTGCGACGTCCATGTATATGGCGTCGTGCGTGCGGGCTGCGCAAATCAAGTAGTACGGTAACTCGTCGTTGACGTCGGTCAATCAGACGGCGTTCAAAGGGGCTGCGCGCCTGTCCGCGGTGTTGTGTGAGCGATGGGGCCAGCAGATATTTGACCGCGCCCGCCACGGTATTGGGTTTGATATAGACAGGGTCAAACTCCCGGATCATCTGCCGGATTAACATGGCTGGTCCTCCCCCACACACCCATTTTCATTACATAGTTGAGCGTTGTGGGACATTAATGTAGTGTTAAGTGCTGTTTTTGTTAGCAGGCAGTGTGCCTTAATAACTACACTAAAACTGTGACATTTTGCTCATTTTCAACATCCCAGTGTATGGACAACCAATGATTTTTTTTAATGTGCCGATAACCGGAGCGAGTGGTATCCTAATTAGGGCATTACCCCCAGAAACCTGTAAGGTGTTGATGGGCCAGATCGTTACTCAAAGGGAGCTTGTAGATATGTTAAAACACACTGCCGCTGCTGTACCTCGCTCGCAGGCAAAAGGCGTTATCGTTTTGCGCAGCGTGCTTGCCTTGTGCATGGGCGCATTCAGTTCAGGCTGCGGAAGTTTTATCCACTCCAGCTCGCATCATCACGATATCAGCTTGGCACCCGAACAGCTCTATAGTGAAAAATTTGCGTTTATCACGCCTTCCACCGTCACTGGTCAGGAAGAAGATAAACAGGCATTGGCCTTGGTGTTTACGGAGGTAATGTCGCAGCTGCACCCTGACATACACTATGTTGCCCTGGCCGAAACACTCAGCGCGGTGAACAAGGCGGCATTGACTGACGAATATCGCCTAATGTACGACCACTACCGATACACGGGCATTTTTAAACAGTCGACATTGCAAAAAATTGGTCAGGTCTCGGGTGCGCGCTATGTCATCCAACTGAAACTGGCGGGTTTCGAACAAGGAACGTTAGGGCGCTTTGGTTTGTTAGGCTGGCGAATCGTCGATACCCGCTTTGCCACGATCCGTTTGTTCATGCAGGTGTGGGATACCACTGAAGGCGCGATTGTGTGGGAAGCAACCCATGAGATGAATTATGGGTATGACACAGTGCAGGAAACCAAGGTAACATTTCGTAACATCGTCAGTGTATCGGCGCAAGAGATATTACAACAATTGCCAAAACGTCAGCAGGCGAAAGTGGGTGCGGCGGCAGTGGCAAAAAGTCTGATACAACAAGTTATTCCCTAACCAAACAGCGTCAGTGCAGGAAATTCCGCAAACAGATTGTTCGCTGGGGCAATGTTCCACCATTTTTCGATCACCGTGGAATACAGTTGCCGATAATCCGTGGTGAACTTGAGATTGTTTTCTTCTAGTTCTGCCAGTGCAGGCAATTGTCCATAGTGCCCGCCAATAACGCTCCCGCCCATGACTAAGTGGCTTGCTGCGGTACCGTGGTCGGTGCCAAGGTTGCTGTTTTCCTGCGGACGTCGTCCAAATTCGGAATAGGTCATTATTACGACCTGATTCCAAAGATTCGCACTTTCGAGTTGTTCGCGGAACTGGCTTACCGCCTCGGCAAATTGTTGCAACAGGAGTTGATGCTGCGGCGGTTGGTTAGTATGGGTGTCAAAATTGCCATGGGACAACTTGTATACTGGGTTGGCAACGCTGCTTTTAATCAAATGCGCGACGACGGAGAGTTGTGCGGCAATATTTGATTTGAACGGTGACTGTGACAAGGCATTTTCATCCATCAGTTTATCAAAGAGATCCGTTGAGGCTTCTTTTATTGATTT
>JAYSTO010000018.1:0-25271 GCA_043719675.1 Gammaproteobacteria bacterium
CAGTCAAACGTTGTACCAAGGCGCGCAGCAGATTGTCACTTGCTTCGTACCCCTGGCTTTCTAATACTCTTTTGATGCGATCCACCCGCAGCAGGATCACGGCCATGTTAACGGCCATCCCCTGGTTGCTGGCTTCAAGAAAACACTCGCCGAAACGACGACGATTTGGCAGGCCGGTCAGATCATCATGGTATGCCTGATGGAGGAGTTTCTCCTGGGCCTGTTTTCGTTCCGTGATATCCTCTAAATATACATGGTAGCTATGCAAATCAGTTACAGCATGTATTAAACAATTAAATATGTGATTATGTAACACGTATTCCAACGCAACAGTGTCTTTTCCCAATACCTGGTGAGAGTGGAATTGTGTTAGAATTTTTTCCGGTAATAGTTGTCCCGTCTGTGTCAGACCTAATTGTAACACCATCTCGGTACAGGCGGGATTAGCATAACTGACCACCCCGTCCCAGGTGAGCCTCAACACCGGATTTGGATTGCGTTGTGCAAACATGGCAAGACGCCGACGCTCAGCAGTTTCGGCAATATATGTATTTACATAATAACCAATCAGAACCGCTATAATAAATATAACCACACTGAATCCAAACACCATATTGATCATCAGCCGGGTTTGAGATTGCGCCAGCTTACCGCTGCTATGGACGTGTTTGCGGTTCAGTTCCACCAACGCATCGATGTCCGGCGTAATGCGCTGCTCCATGTCACTGACTTGTATGAGCAAATCACGCGCACGATCCCAGTTAACCGGCTGCATATGCAGTGTTTGATCAAGCTGTGTCGCCAGCTGATTGATACTATTGTTTTTGTCCGCGATCTGCTGCAAGAGAATCTTGCCTTCGGCACTACTATGAATAGTTCGTAAACCGGCATCGACCTCGCGCTGCGTCAGTTCAAATTTGCGTAAAAAATTTTCCCTGTCGGTATTGGCGTAGTATTCATATAAAATCGGTTTTTGTTGTTGAATCGCCACCCGCAGCTTGGAAATGGCCGCCAACTGGGGCAAATCCCCTTCCACCAGTGAGCTTGTAGTATTTGATACTGAAGTCCCATTCAGATAGATCAACGTCGATAGCGTAACACCCAGTGTCAGCACCAGCAGATAGATGCCAAGGATTTTTTTAGCAATGGGCGACATGGTAATCCGAGATTTGCGTATCCACGCTAACGGCCGCCCAGTTTAAAGCTTTAGCAAAACCGGCCGGATGGCAATGACCTGCCACCCGGCCACGTACAAATCAAGGGGGAAACACAGGTAACATTATTTTTCATGCCTCTTGTGAAACTTGTCTGCTTGTGCAGACACCTCTTTCGCTTCGAAAATAGGCACTGAACACGCCGTCGGTGAGCAGACAAACATCACGGGACGGCCTAAATCGGGATAACGTCCGGGTTGTTCATAATGCAGTAACTTTCTCGGTTCGTAATACATCCTGCCTGCATTAAATAAACGCTGCGCTTGTGGCTGATCCGCTGCGCCCACTACGGTAAATTCGACATACTCTGCCGTCACCACCTCGGCAGCTACCGCCAAGTCACCAACAACCCGTCCTTCACGCGTGAGCATTGACGGAATGCTAACGGCGCGGATAGCGCGTTCTGCGGCAGTAATGTACTCCGGCGTTTTAGTGTATCTGCCCATTTGATACAAGAATCGTGCGGCAACGCCGTTATCCTGGAGCGGTTTGCGGCGTGGAATGGTTGAGGCAATCCCCTCTGGCGCAGATGAATAAAACCCACCGAGTTTATTATCTTCAAGATTTGCAATTAACGCCGTTGCCAGTCGCTGCGCGGCAGTGAACCACTCTTGTTGTCCTGATACCCGGTACAACGCTAACAAGGCTACACCGAAATGCGCTTGCGAGCGTAAATAGGGCCGGGCTTGTATGGGCTTGAGATGAATGCGCTCATCTTGCTTAAGCGCCGCGTTATCTTTGCTATGCAACACCCAACCCTCCGCTTGCTGCCGTTCCTGAATGAGTGTTCGCGTGCATTGTTCAGCTGTTCGCAAAAATGTCACATCGCCGGTTGCTTCATAGAGCTGGGTATATGCCACGACAACCCTGGCATTTAAGTCTGTATAGACCGCGTGATCAATCGGCGGCACGCCGTAACGACGTCGCTTGGCATCCGACAAGGAAAAATATTGCAGTGTCGTCCAACCTTTTGGTAAATTTGGCGCTTCACCCTCTTGACTGGTGTAAAACGTGCCATCCGGCGCCTGCAGCCAGTTTCGTAAATAACGATCCACCTCTTTGGCTGCCGCGAGAAAACGTGGGTCTTTCGTTAAATGATAGGCATAGGCAAATACTTCCAAGGCCGTGGCTTGTGCGCCAGCACGTTTCTCCGGGATCGGCACCGCCCAGCCTTCAATCCCCGCTGCATAAAAGCCACCCCAGACCGGATCGATCCTGGTCAACATTGCGTAAGCGGTTTGCAACGCACGTTTTTTTGCTTGCTGATCACCTTCGGCCTGCGCACGATGAAACAGCTGGATAATATTACCTGAACCTTCGATCTCCTTGAGGTCATCGCCCCAACCGCCTTGTTTGTCATCGAAGTCTTCATCCAGCTGCGTGCGAATTCGATTACGAATTTCCGTAAGGTCAGTTTTCTCGGGTTCTGGTGACGCCGCGTAAGGCGCCAATGTGTCCGGCTGCAATTCACCTTTTGCATGTTGTGTTATCAGTTGATTGAGAATCGGCATGAAATCCGGTGGGCGGCGATTTCCTCGTAACGCCAACACTTGCGTGCCGTCGGGCGCCATAAAGATGGTGGCTGGCCATGCCCAATCCGAATAACGCTCGCCGATATCCGGTTGGTTATCAGCATCGACTTGTACCGGAATAAAATCCGCCATCACCCGTGCGATCACTTGCGGATCACGGTAGGTCAGTTCTTCCATCCAATGACAGGCAAAACAGACTTCGATCCCGACGTTGATCAATAACATTTTGTTTTCACGTTTCGCGCGCTCAAAAGTCTCCGGCGCCCATTTGTTCCACACAATATGCGGACCTGGCTGCTGAGGTGCCTCGCCACGTTTTGCAGCAGCGGCAAACGGTGAAGTATAAAGCAGCAGGGTGAAAACAACCCAGATTATTTTCGATTGAGCAGTCATGACATCACCTTATTATTTTTTCTTGCATAACGCAGCTTGAATTTCTCTATCTGACCTGATGTAGCAAGCCGTTGTTGTTTCCCCGTGTAAAATGGATGACAGTGTGCACACACCTCAATGTGTAATGCGGTATCTCGGGTCGAACGTGTCGTAAAGGTGTTACCGCAACTGCAAGTAACATTAACTTCTGTGTAAACTATCTGTGCATTATTTTTCATGGCAAACACCTCTATAAAAAAATCTCATGACACAACATCCCGGCAAATTAATTACCGGGATGTGAGTGAAGTTACCGACCAGCCATGACACCGCCATCTACTGGCAGGACAACACCGGTGATCCAATTGGCGTGGTTACTCGCCAGAAACAAAATCGCATCAGCGATATCTTGTGGCTGACCGTTTCTACCCAGCGGATGAAAGGCATTAAAGGTCGGCAATACTTCTTTCACCTGCGCCGGTGTTAGAAATGTATCAAATACCGGTGTCTCAACCACCGCAGGTGCCACCGTATTCACCCTAATCTTGTCTTTGGCAAACTCCAACGCCAGATTGTGGGTGAGCGCATGCACGCCTGCCTTTGCAGCGGAATACGCACTGGAGGGTGTCAAACTCACCGCTTGCAGCGCCCACATCGAACCGACATTGACAATCGCACCGCCGCCACGTTTTTGCATCTGCGGGATGGCGGCTTGAGTCGCAAAGAACGTTCCTTTGAAAATCGTATCAATGTACGCAGTGACATCCTCTTCGGTATGATCTAAAAATGCGGTTGGCTTGAAGATACCGGCGTTGTTTACCAGAATATCCACACCGCCAAAACGTTTCACCGCCGCAGCAACCATGGCAGTTGCGGTTGCCTTCACCGCAATTGATCCCACCACTGTCAAGACACGTTTACCGGATGGGTCTAGTTCCTTGGCCGTCTTTTCCAATAACTCTTTGCGACGACCATTAATAACAACATTGGCGCCTTGTTCGAGAAACAATTGCGCGGTCTTTTTTCCCATGCCGGTGCCGCCACCGGTAATGAGGACCACTTTGCCTGCAAATTCCATAACCGCTCCTGTTTTGATGAGTTAATCTATTAGTAGATAGATTGTGATGTAAAAAAATATTACTTGGTTAAACTACGTTGAATCCATTCCCCTGCACTTAATAAACGTCTTTCGTCCTTAAATAATCGGGCTGCTATTAACACCCCCTCCAGCATCGAAAAAAGTATCTCCGCTTTAATGCGCGGCGAGCCGTCGAAAATGAATTTACCCATATCCCTGCCTTGCTTGCACACGCCAGCCAACCAAGCCTCATTGTCAGCATAAAACCGCTTTATTTCTTCCTGCATCGACTCCGGCAAGGTCGAACTATCCGTGGCAAACATGCCACCCAGACATATCTTGCCGGTGCGTGCCGTATCCACAAACAGATCGACATAGCGCTCCAGTTTGAGTTTTGGGTCGCTAACTTCGGCGTCAATCATTGCTATTGCGCCTTTAAACGCGGTGCGATAACGCACCAGCAGGGCAATGCCAAGGTCTTCTTTAGTTGGGAAATAATAATGAATACTGGAGGTTTTGATGCCCACCTCATCTGCCAGATCCCGGTAACTCATCGCGTTGTAGCCGCGGGTTTGCACCAGTGACTGAGCGACGTCCATGAGTTGGGTTAGTATCGGGTTGGCGTTCATGGGGGCAAGTTTATCTACCTACTGGTAGATTGTCAATCGTTTATATAGTGGTGAGGCTCACACACTTCAGCGAGAGGCGTTACTAGTTATGATTGTTCGCAAAACCTTACAGAATTTTCATTCTATCTTGTTAGCGCAAACGGCACCGGCAACCCCAGTGGTGGCGGGATCGTGTGGACAGATGATACCGATGCCTGCTCAAGCACCTGAGTAAAAATACTGCCCACCCTGAGAATCGGCGTCGGGCGGTGTTCGTAGTGAATACAGGACGCAGCAAGCGTCTCCCAAAATGCAGGTTCAGCGGGAAGATCGCAGGCCAGATCGTCGCTCACATTTATTTCGCGGGGCACAGTTGCAAGCACAAGTGCGCCGTACTGCAGCGGCGATGCGGGACGCTCACGGTAGACCAGCATGATCGCGCCGATAAGTTTATTTGTGACTTCACCACAGTGGCCGTCGCTGGTAAGAGAGGTAAGATCGACCAGCGGCACCAGCTGTTCGCGCCAGATAAGCACACCACGTGCGGCTGTCGGCAAAAGCGGTACCTCAAATACCTGCGGTGCGCGCAGGTATTCAACCAGATGCCGACCACTGACAATAGCACGCAGTCCGGCGCCAAAATCGAATAGCCAGGCAGAACGTACTTCACCTGCCATGTGCGCCCTCCAGGTAGATCAATAGATCCACGAGCGCATTGCCACGTGCACTCATCACGATCTCGTTACGATGTAGAGCGAGGCCGTTTAACGGGGAATCGGATCGCGCAAGACAAGCAGGCAAACGTTGTACCGCCAGTTCATCGTCGGCAGCCAGTAGTGATACCTGGGTACCAGCAAGACCAAGGGTGCGATTATCTGATCGGAACAGTATGCATACTCGCGATGCTTCTGCCAGCGTCGGCGCTAATACGAGATGCCGGTCGAGGCAATATACGGGCCAACGCTCCGCGTTCTGTACGAGCCAGCCGATCTCGTTGCCGCTGTCTTGTGCATGCTGTAAATCTGCCACCAGTCCGATGTTAACGATATCTTTTTGCGGAACAGCCAATTGAACACCATCCATGGTGAGTAGCGCCCAACCCGTAAGTATTGCGGGTACGGGTACCGGACGTGGTACGCGTTGTTGTGCGTGCGTATTCATGCGGCCTTCGTCAACAAGCTGCGCAGATGCGCAATCAGATCTGCTTCGCGGTAAGGCTTGGTGAGGTACAGATCCACGCCCGCAAGTTGTGCCTGAGCACGGTGTTTTTCGGCGGCACGCGAAGTAATCATGATGATCGGGATGTCGCGCATGTCAGGTCGTGCGCGCAGACGTGCGGTGAGTTCGAGCCCATTCAAGCGTGGCATTTCGAGATCAACCAGCAGCGCTGCCGGTCTGTGTTTCTCAATTTCTTCCAGCGCCTCGACACCATCGCGCGCGGTGCGAGTTGCGTAGCCTTCACCGTTGAGAAACTGGGTAAGCGAAGTACGCACACTTAAGGAATCATCCACCACCAGAATGTCCGGGGCATCGGCCCCACGCGTAACACCTTTTGCTGCACGCGGTGCCAGCTGCACCAAATTGCTGGCAATACCACGGCGGCGGCGCAGCAACGCGATGAGATCCAATACCGGCACTACGCGCCCGTCGCCAGTCAGCGAGGCACCAACCGTTCCTTTGTTACTCGAGAGATAATGGCCAAGACCTTTGATAACAAAGTCGCGTCCACCCAGCAACTTGTCGAGCACAATAGCTACTTTATTTTTACCCTCGCGCAATACCACCACCGGACGCCGGTCGTCCGCGCCACCCAGGCTGTCTTCTGTGGCATAACCCAGGAGATCGGAAAGATCGTAGGCGGCACAGGCATCCAGATCGTCGCGGAACATCCACTCGCGCCCGGCGCGGACAATCACCGCTGCACCTGCGTGTACTACACGCTCCAGGTTTTCGCTCGGTACTGCAACGATGCTTTCGCCCGCACGCACCAGCAGACAATGTGCACTCCCGAGGCGCATGGGCACTCGCAGCATAAAACAGCAACCGCGTCCGGATTCGCTTTGAATATCAATCTCACCTTTAAGATGAGTAAGCGCATTATGCACAATGTCCATACCCACGCCCCGTCCCGACACCTGCGACACCTCGGTCTTGGTCGAGAAGCCAGGCAATAAGATAAGCCGCGCGATGTCCTCGTCTTTCAGTTCATGCTGCCCTTCGATCAAACCGCGTGTTACGGCGGTACTGTGGATCAGTCCAAGATCGAGGCCGCCACCATCGTCAGCGCACTCGATGACAATATAGCTACCGACACGGGCGAAACTGATCGTGATATTACCTGCCTCCGGCTTACCTTCGGCCAGGCGTTGTGCGGGTGTTTCAAGTCCATGATCCACCGCGTTGCGCAGCAGGTGCATGAGAGGATCCACCAGCGCATTTAGCATCTGGTCTTCCAGCGGCACATCGCTGCCATTGAGCATGAGCATGGCACGTTTACCCGTGGCCTCGCAGACTTGGCGCAGAGTGCGTGCCAATCTGGGCTCGATGGCGCCCGCTGCCACCATGCGCGCACCCATGATAGTTTCATGTAATTCGTTGTTGATGAGACCCTGCTGAGTGGCAGCCGTAGTGAGCGCGGCAAGAGTGTCAAGCAGGTTGCTGCCCAGCGCGCGGAGATCGGCAACGGTTTCGACCAGCGCATGCACTTCGCCGTGCAGTTCGCTGTACTGATCCATTTCGAGCGCATCGAAAATACCGGCGACATGCGATCCTCCCGCTACACCGTGGTCGCGCTTTTCGCCAGCCGCAATACCACGAATACTGATTAAACTTTCAAGCGTGCCGCCGCGCTGCCATAACAAGGCGTGGTTCTCGCGCAGATCGTGCATTTGTTTTAATGCATGACTCAGACGCTCCTGGATGTGTGAACGCGAGATGGTCATCTCGCCCGACAGGCGCAGCATGCTATCAATAGTGCTGGTCGCCACACGCAGCTTGGGGATATCCAGGATAGCATCGACCGTCGCCGCCGCAGTTTCTACCGTTATGGCGGGTGTGTCATCTAACCCCTGTGCGAAATCAAATTCACCCTGATCCATGCGGCTGGCGCAAAGCAAAATTTGTTGCAACACACTCAAGGATTGCGGGGGTGGCGCCTTCCCCTCGATCAGCGCTTCAAACATCATCTCCAAACAATCGGCAGCATCGAGCAATAACTTGGCAAGCGCCTGCTCCGGTCGCAAGGCATGCTGCGCCATTGCCTCCAGAATATCTTCGAGGTGGTGAGTGAGGTTTGCCACACCACGCACACCGACGGTATTGGCCGCGCCCTTGATGGCGTGCACCACGCGTCGCGCCTCGTTCATTGTTTCAACATCAGCCTCGCCCCGAATGACTCGTTGGAGAATGGCGGTGTAACGTGTTGCCTGTAGCGGACCTTCGGTGAGAAATGCCTCAACCAACATTGGGTTGATATCATTGGGAATATCGAGCGCCACATCCGCCGATGTTGCCTCGGTAACACGCACCGGGCTTTCTGCCGCACCCTCCTCCAGCGAAACATCGAGGAGCATGGCCTGTAAAGCCTCGGCAACATCAGCAGCCATGGGCGCAGGGCTATGCGGATCAGTGAAATGATAGGCGAGCGCGAATGCTGCCTCAGTGTTGCGGGGGGCAAGCAGATAATCCCGCAGTAATATCGGCCAGCGTTCGTACAGTGCCTGTACCTCGGGGGTCACTTTCGGCTGCGCAAGCGAGGCTTGGGTGTTGCGTTCGATCGCGACATGCAGTCCAGCCAAACCTTCCAGACCCAGCATCTCGGCAGCGAGGCGAATACGTTCCACTTCCTCCATATAACGCTCGATGGCCTGCACACGTCCGACATCGTCCACGGCCACCGTGAAGTCGGCAAACGCCGCATCCAGTGAGGGGCGTGCAGTATCGATCTCGTCCGCCAGAACCATCAATATTTCCGGGCTTGCCATACAAATAGTTCCTTATGCTATGCGGCGCACGGGCGCACGCTCGTCTTCCGGCAGCGTGAAAGCCTGCACCGCATCGTACAGATCGTTACCCAGTTTCTCCAAGTTACTTACCTGTGCAGCGGCCTTCTCCGCCATTTCACCGCCCTTGACCACTTCGCCGATAGCCTTTTCCATTGTGGCAATGGTGTCGTTGGTCTCGCCTTGAATGGTGGACACGAGCTTGCCGATTTGATCGGTCGCTTCCTTAGAACGTTCGGCCAGTCGCTGCACTTCGTCGGCCACCACACGGAACCCGCGTCCGGCTTCGCCAGCCACGGCCGCCTGCATGTTGGCATTCAGCGCCAATACTGAGGTACGCTCGGCGATGTCATCGATCAATTTCACGATACCGCCAATTTCCTGCGAACGTTCGCCTAGGCGCTTAATACGCTTACCCGTTTCCTGGATGGTGCCGCGCACCTCGTTCATGCCCTTGGCAGTAGACAACACCGTCTCGCGACCGATCTTCGACTCGGCGCGCACGGCTTCGGATGAGAAGTTCACACCGGCCAGCGCCTTGGCAGTGGCATCGGTCATGGAGTTGATGGCGTCCGAGAGTGCGCCGGTCACGTCTTCGCGCACTGGCGCATGCACCCGCAGGTCGCCCTTCGAGAGCTTAGACACCGAACGCAAGATGTCGATGATTGAGTTATTCAGCAGTTCCGACTCCTTGTCTTTCTGCGCAAGCATGTTGGCACGGACGTCGTTCATTTTATTGAAGGCGTTGGACAACACCTTGAAGTTGATCCAGACCAGCAATATCGACACCAGCAAAGCCGCCGTGGACAGGGCTATGGTAAAACTCCGACGATTCGTATAAGAATCAATGCGGGTGCTGAGGAGCCCATCGAGCTCAAGCACGCTCAGGTTCCATAGTTTAAAACTGGACGTGATCGCCTGCTGTCCGGCTTCAAAATAGGCCTTGCGATCAATTAATACGCCATCTGCCACCTCGCGTGTCATCTTGATCAGTCGTTTCGATGTGGCTTCGTATTCGGCCAACGTCGGCGGCAAGTTGGCCTGCAACGACGCACTGACGCCATAAAAGTGCGAGTCTTCCTTAAGCGCGGTCTGCGCACTGGCGAGCACGCGCGCCAAATCGGATTCCTCGAGCTGTGCAGCATGAACCGCCACCTGGATACGTTCTGCCGGGCTAATCTTGCCCCGGCCAAGGATATCCGTTACGAAACTGGTGATCTTGCCTAACCTGTCCTGCGTTTGCGGTAAGGCAAGAAGGGTGACGTCCATGAGGTAATAACTGTCGAGATCGGGATCGAGAATGAGGTTGGATATGTCGCCGACGTGGGTAATGAAGCCGCGCAGATCGGATACAACGTGATCGATTTTGCTATCAGCATCCACACCGGACGTTGCTAGCGCTTCCTCCCACTCTTTCTGCAGAATTTTAACCCGCAGATGGGCGCGACCACGTTTGCCCAGGCCCTCGTCGGTGAACTGCAATGCAGTACCGATTTCTCCATCGACAGCTTGCAGGTCAAGCATCGCCTTGGCGACCTTTGCTTTGGCAGAGTTGTCAGTCTGCCCATCACGCCGCAATCCTGTCTGGTAAGACACCGCACCTTCGAGGAATTCTTCGAGCGGTCGCTGATATTTATTGCCCTTAACCTCGAACTGGGCAAAGGTGATGGATTCATTGATTCCCGTAATAATAAAATAAAACAGAACCAGGATCGGTAACGAGAAACAGGCGGCGATAATTGAAATGCGCCGCCCAATATGGATAACGTCAGATTTACTGCTCATCAATGTATCTCCCAAATGAATTGTTACAGACTAACTTTAAGGAACACTGCTGTGGCCAAAGCCATTGTTCCCCCAACTTTCACGTTTGCGCCAGTACGTGCGCCAGCGTGCCGAAAAATCCGTTGAGATCGATCTCGAACCAGAGCAATCCATCGCGGTGATAAGCGCTGGTGAGGTGGCCGTTGAGCAGAGCGGGATGCGGCGGCAGGCCGCTCAGGCGCTCGCGCACCTCGAAACCATGAAGACGCGGCAAGCCATCCACGATCAACCCGAGTGCCTCGTCACCGTGGTTGAAAATCAGCAGGTAATGACGCGCGTCAACGCTGTGTTCCACATCGAGCGCACGTGCGGTATCCACTACCGGCACCAGTGCGCCGCGCACGTTGGCAAGTCCAACAAGCCAGGGCGGTGTATGCGGCAAGCATGCCGTGAGCGGTGGATCGAGCAGTTCGCGTCCGGCAGTGGCGGGCAACAGCAGACCAATCGGCCCTATACGCACGCCGAGCCATTCTGACAAACCTTGGTGCGGCGTGGCCGTGTCGTCCGCAGAAGACAGCGCGAGCGATCCCTCATCGAGCGCTGCGATTGGGCTCATACGGGATGCGTGGTCGCCGCTGTTCGGTGCGGATGCGTGCGGCTGGGCGGATTGAGTCATGGTCGGGCCGTGTATTTAGTTAAGTGCTTTCAGCTCGTTGAGAATCTGATCTTTTGTGAAAGGTTTGGTGACGTAGCCCTTGGCGCCTTGTTCTGCGCCCCAAATCTTGTCGGTCTTCTCGCCCTTGCTGCTCACCAGCACCACCGGGATATGTTTGGTCGCGGCGTCGTTGGTGAGGGTGCGGCAAGCCTGGAAACCGTTCATGCCATCCATGATAACGTCCATCATCACGGCGTCCGGTTGCTCGCTCTTGGCCTTATCTACCGCCTCCTTGCCAGACTTGGCAGTGATAACCTGATAACCGGCGGCACTGACGATCTGTTCCAGATTTTTGAGATCCGTGTCGGAATCATCAACGACTAACACTTTGCGGATTGTCATTTAGTTTGTTTCCTTATATTCAAAGCTACGTTGCTATGTTTTAGATCTATGAGCTAGTGGGGCAACACCGTGGCCACTGCGTTGGTGCTTAACGGCTTGCATCTTCAACCACCAGGCACCGGCAGCGAGCAGTCCTGGCGCATGCTGTTCTATCGCGGCCATGAGATCGGCTGATGTCACTGGCTTAGTCAGATAGAGATCGGTACCTGCCATGACGCCTTTTACCTTGTCGAACGTTGAATCTTTGCTGGTGAGCATGATAACTGGCACGTGTTTCGTCTGTGGATCGCGTTTGACGGCCTTACATACCTGGTAACCGTTGGCACCGGGTAACATGACGTCGAGGAAAATCACGTGGTAGGAATTTTTGAGCGCCATGGTAATGGCGTTGTCGCCGCGATCAGTGTATTCAATGTCTATTCCGAGCGGGTGCAGAGTTAAACCCATTTGTCGTTGCAACGTGACACTGTCATCTACCACCAACGCACGCGGACGTATATAAACTGTATGCGGCGCTTGCATGTGATACCCCAAATATTAGATATTAATGGTGCGTTGTTAAGTGCTACGTATCCGTTAACAAAAAACTGATACTTGCGCTTTTGTGGTATCGGCCTTAGCAGAAAAATTCTTAAATTTTATTAGGGTTTCCCTTATCAGTCGCCACTAAATTTCACATAACAAATTGAAATATATCAGGTATTATCCCTGCTTCTGATATCACTTCGTCCAGAAAAAGCGGTTTCTCTCCGATTAAAGGTGACAGATTTATTTTCTCAACACGACTAGCGTCGTTAGCTGGAAACCTAACATTTTAATGGCTTTCGGCTCACACGGCGTTTGGCCGAAATGACGACACAAGATTGAATCTCGAGTTTTTCAACACATTGTTAGTGCGTGCCTAACATCCCCTTGTCCACAATAAACTGAATAATGGTATTCAACCCCTCCCCCGTTTTCAAATTGGAAAACACAAATGGCCGCTCGCCGCGCATTTTTTTCGCGTCGCGATCCATGACTTCCAATGAGGCACCGACATGTGGGGCAAGATCGATCTTGTTGATGATCAACAGATCTGACTTGGTGATGCCCGGCCCGCCTTTGCGTGGAATTTTTTCACCGGCGGCCACGTCGATCACGTACAAGGTTAAATCCGATAACTCAGGACTAAATGTCGCACTTAAGTTATCACCGCCACTTTCGACAATCACCATATCCAGATTGGTAAAGCGTTCCTGTAATTGCGCCACGGCGGCGAGATTCATTGAGGCGTCTTCGCGGATGGCGGTGTGCGGACAACCGCCGGTCTCGACACCGATAATCCGATCTTCAGATAATGCCTTGCTGCGCATCAGGAACTGGGCGTCTTCTTTGGTATAGATATCATTCGTCACTACCGCAATTTGATATTGGTCGCGCATTTTTTTGCACAACGCATCGACCAATGCGGTTTTACCAGACCCTACCGGGCCACCGATACCCAAACGCAAAACCGCGTGTGTTGTACTCGACATGACTGACCTCACTTGTTAAGAACGAAATAAACGGCTGTATTGTGTTTCATGCAAGGCACTGGCAATCCCCAAACCGGGTGAAAGCATCCCGATCTCATCATCGCACACTGCCAAACCGTGTTGCACTGCCGTTGGGATCACGGCAATTAAATTATTCAACATCTGTTGCCCGGCGGTTTGTCCCAACGGCACCAATTTCATCGCCGCCGCCACCTGATTCTCGCACCAGGTCCAGGCCATACCTAACGCGGCGGTATGCAGCGGTATTTGCCAGGAGCTGGTGGCCAAGGCGAACATCGCCGCATAACTGGGTTTGATTTGTTTCAACCAGGGTTCTGCTTCAGGCATGCCTTGTTCATGTAAAATTTTGGCTAAGGCCGCGCCCAACTGTATATCCTCCAGGCGTAACTCGGCGGATTCGCGCATCGCCAACAACATGCTGTTCCAATACTGTACTTGTTTGATATCCTGAGTTAACCACGCGGCAAAACAACGCGCCAGGATCGGAATGTCACATTGACTGTAATTGTGTGTGAGTAGCCCAGTAATCCACGCCTCAACACCGCTTGCCCCTTTCAGCCATTGCGCTTCAATCGCATATTCCAAGCCGGTTGAATAGGCATAGGCACCGATGGGTAACATCGGGCTGAGCAAGCGCCACAATTGTAATTGCGCGGCGTCAATCATTCGCGTGATGAGGCGAAGCGAGCGCATTCGTATGCGCATGACCATACGCACCGCTTTCGGGTTCGAACGGTGCTTTTTCTTCGCGCACGTCCATCCCCAAACCGATGACCATTTCATCCAACACATGGTCATGCACATAGCGACACCAACCCGGCCCGACTTGTAACGCCACATGGCGATTACCCAAGTGGTAACACACTCGCGCCAATAACAGCGGATCAGCACTGCTGGCAGTAGACACTGATTCCTCGGCGGCTTGAATACGGATCACAGTGCCATCCTCGGCACGCAAACAGTCGCCGCTACGCAAAACGCGACCACGCGGCAAAATAACTGCCGCCTCACGCCCGTCATCCAAGCTGACACGCAAGCGGCTCTTTTGCCGTAATTCAAACGGTAAGGTCAAGGTGACCTTTGTTTCTTCCGGAGAACTTAATCGTTGGGTTATCTGTAGCATCTCATCACGCTCAAAATAAAAAATATCGTTGCGCCAGCGGCAATACGCTCGCCGGTTCACACGTGAGCAATTCACCATTGGCACGCACTTCATAAGTTTGTGCATCGACCTCGATCTTCGGTTGCGCATCGTTTAAACGCATATCGCGTTTGCGGATCAGCCGGGTGTTTTGCACGGCGACGACTTGCCGTTGCAGGTTTAATTTTTGTTTGATACCACCCACCAATGCGGCTTGCGAGACAAAGGTCATGCAGGTTGCCGCGAGTGCGGCACCGTAGGCGCCGAACATGTGACGATAATGTACCGGCTGCGGAGTGGGAATCGAGGCATTGGGATCACCCATTGATGCGGCAATAATAAAGCCGCCCTTGATGATCAACGCCGGTTTGGCACCAAAGAAGGCGGGTTTCCACAACACCAGATCCGCCAGCTTGCCGACTTCCACGGAACCGACTTCATGCGAGATGCCATGGGTGATCGCCGGATTGATAGTGTACTTGGCCACATAACGTTTGACGCGAAAATTATCATTGCGCGTTGTATCCGGCGTCAGCGCACCGCGTTGTTGTTTCATTTTATGCGCGGTCTGCCAGGTACGCGTGATCACTTCACCAACGCGTCCCATCGCTTGCGAGTCCGAGGAGATCATCGAAAACGCGCCGAGGTCATGCAAGATATCTTCAGCGGCAATGGTTTCTCGCCGGATACGCGATTCGGCAAACGCCACGTCTTCAGGGATACTCGGATCAAGATGATGACATACCATTAACATATCCAGATGTTCATCAATGGTGTTGATCGTGTAGGGCCGGGTGGGATTGGTGCTGGAAGGCAAGACATTCGCCTCGCTGCACGCCTTGATAATATC
The DNA here is from genome assembly GCA_043719675.1 of Gammaproteobacteria bacterium. Taxonomy (GTDB): domain Bacteria; phylum Pseudomonadota; class Gammaproteobacteria; order UBA6429; family Thiohalophilaceae; genus JACQBC01. Next base: position 15,153 of record JAYSTO010000018.1, read on the forward strand.
CGGCGCATGGCCACCACCGGCGCCTTCGGTGTGATAAGTATGAATTGCTCGTCCTTTAAATGCCGCCAGGGTGTCTTCGACAAAACCTGATTCATTTAAGGTGTCGGTGTGGATCGCCACCTGCACATCGTATTTCTCCGCCACGTTCAGACAATTGTCGATGGCCGCTGGTGTGGTGCCCCAGTCTTCATGCAATTTTAACCCCATCGCCCCGGCTTCGATCTGTTCATCCAGTGCCGCCGGTAAACTTGCATTACCTTTGCCAAGAAAACCCAAATTCATCGGTAAGGCCTCTGCTGCCTGTAACATGCGATGAATATTCCACGGCCCCGGTGTACACGTCGTGGCATTGGTGCCGGTGGCCGGACCCGTGCCACCACCGAGCATTGTCGTCACGCCTGACATCAACGCATCATCAATTTGTTGCGGACAAATAAAATGGATGTGTGAGTCGATGCCACCGGCAGTAATGATCAGCCCTTCACCGGCAATCGCCTCCGTGCCAGGGCCGATGACAATGTTCACCCCCGGTTGTACATCGGGATTACCGGCTTTGCCGATGGCGGCGATGCGACCGCGCTTGATGCCGATGTCGGCCTTGACGATGCCCCAATGATCCAGGATCAAGGCATTGGTGATCACCACATCGACTACCTGTTCAGCGACGGCTTGGGATTGGCCCATGCCGTCACGGATCACTTTGCCGCCGCCGAATTTTACTTCCTCGCCGTATATCGTGTGATCTTTTTCCACTTCAATGATCAATTCGGTGTCGCCCAGACGCACGCGATCACCGGTGGTGGGGCCGTACATTTCGGCATAGGCGCGTTTGTTAATGGTTGTCATCATAGTCTCCTTAGAGCTTGCCCATTACCTTGCCATTAAATCCATAAACCTTTCGCTCACCGGCGTATTCTACTAATTCCACCTCGCGGGTTTGTCCTGGTTCAAACCGTACCGCGGTACCGGCGGCGATATTCAAACGAAAACCGCGCGCCGCGTTGCGCTCAAACACCAAAGCGGAATTGGTTTCGTAAAAATGATAATGCGATCCCACTTGAATGGGACGGTCGCCGCTATTCGCCACACTCAGGCGCACGGTCTTGCGCCCTGTGTTAATGACAATCTCACCTTCATCAATAAAATATTCGCCGGGTAACATGCGCGCTCTCCTATATAATCGGATTATGGACGGTGACAAGTTTGGTGCCGTCCGGAAAGGTGGCTTCGACTTGCACCTCCGGAATCAACTCAGCAATGCCGTCCATGACCTGAGCGCGTGACAATAAGGTGGTACCAAAACTCATCAACTCGGCGACGGTTCTGCCATCGCGTGCGCCTTCGAGGATCGCCGCTGAGATGTAGGCGACGGCCTCCGGGTAATTTAATTTCACCCCGCGTGCCAAGCGACGTTCGGCGAGCAAAGCGGCAGTAAACAATAACAGTTTATCTTTTTCGCGTGGCGTTAATTCCATAGTGAACCCTCCCCAATATTTTCATTCATAACCCGTTACGTCGCCCAAATCCGTGGCGGGCTGGCGACCAGACCAATCACCTCTGGTCGCAGACACGTCCAGACACGTTGAAAATAATCCAGCGCCTGTCGCGCCTGCGCACCGAGAAAACGGCAAATCAGGACATCATCAATCAAGGTGGTGCTTGTCAATGCACGTTGCGTGTCCACTTCAATAGTACGCACAGCATCGAGTAGTGTTGTGTCAACCGGGGTCGCAATCAGCGTAGCGCTGACATCATATCCGGCAAAGCCCCATCTTGCTTGTAAAACATCACTGCCACCGTGCAAACGTGCGCGTTCAATGACAATGGGTTGTCCCTCACGCCACACTTCGATATTTTGCCGGCATACACCGGCGGCAAATTGCTCTTTGGCCGCAGGACGGCCAAGACAAAGAATTTCCCAACCAATAAAATGTGCATCGGACTCCAACTGAACTACCGTGCGCATACCAGCCTGACAACCCGAATATAGAATTGTTTCTTGCGGCAACCATTCCAGGCTGGCATGGGCCTCCACCTTGAGGACTTGCTCGATGGTCGCGCGTTCACCCAGACTACGATAAAATTTATTCGCCGCAGGCGTGGTTAACAATACCTGGCTGTGTGTCTGACATAACACCTGTAATTCCAGTTGATCGCCACCCACCAAACCGCCGGGGGGATGCAATAAATACACATGACAGGCTCCATCACCGGGATAAAACGGTTTCTGTACTACTAAAGGACCGCTATGCATGCGTTTTACTAATACCGTTCGCCCTGCACGTTGCGCAAATTCCAATTGCAAACGGGCTTGCCACTGCTGCGTGCTGGCCAGCATCGTCATGTAGGTGTGTCCAACATCACGACACCTACAACGATGGCCAGCAATGCCAAGCATAGACGCAATACCGAAAGCGAGTGGATATAACGTTGCGCCAGTGTCCTGAAGAGGCCGCCTAACAGTCCACCGAAGAACAACATCGCCAGCAACACCCCGAGTGAAAAAAATAACAGGTAAGCCATGCCTAACCAGGCAGACTGCAATTGTGTCATCGGCAATAACGCCAACAAGGTCGCCGATCCGGAAATACCATGCAAAAAGCCGATACCCATGACACGATGATGATGCACCACACCAAATTGGTCTGCGTGGTTTTGCAAACCACGCTGTGCGTCCTGTTGTTTTGCGACCATTAGATTCTTTGCTGACTGCACAAGCACCAGCATGCCCAGCGCTATTAAGATCAAGCCAACCATGTGTCCGGCAATATTTGCCAGGGTATACGGAATCGCCATTTGAAACATCAACACCAGACAACCAAGGATAATTACCGCCACACCATGCCCCAAGGCCCAACGGCTGCAAAACCGCAGCGTCTGCGGTATCGAGGTTTTACTTGGGCTGACATTGGCCAATGTCAGGAGATGATCGGTATCCATTGCGTGAAAGACACCAAAACCCAGTGCCAAACTTAAGATCAAGTACAAGTTGGATGTGTGCATTGTTAGTCAACCTGGCAGATGGATTTCCGAGAACGGAAACCACGATTCAGTAGCAGCGTCGCACCGCACGAAGCCCGCGTCCCTTCACATCCTTGATTATCAATGCCCGGTGTACGCTGTCAATCACTAAAAAATCTATATATAGGATTGTGAGTGTTTTGGATAAAAACCAACCTACCCACTGTCGTTATCTGCATATATATAGTACGCCCACCCGATCGCACGCCGCTTTGCAGCACTAGAGTGAATCATTGGGTAAGCCAGGCTTAAAGAGGAAAATAAAATTTAAAGCAAAAGCGGGGACTAAAATGAGAATGTCAGCCCCGTTCGATGAGAACGGGGCTGACATCAAATGACGCGTTTAGAACAACTGCAAATCAGTTACTGATTATGATACGCGCGCCGTTGTTGGTTTGCCACGGCCCTGCGGACGTGAGGACAGACCACGTGCCGGTTTGGCTGCGGAAGAATCATTGCCACGCCGCGGGCCACCACGGTTCTCCGAAAACCGTTGTTGCGGTTTGCGGTGTTTATTAAATTTACCCGCTGGCGGTGCACTGCGCAAAGTACGGGTTGGTTCCAAACCCACAATCACTTCACGCTTGATCACGCTACCGGTGTATTTTTCAATCCCGGATAATTTACGCAAGTCATCCGGGCCGACCAATGAAATGGCGGTGCCTTCAGCGCCACCACGACCGGTACGGCCAATGCGATGCACGTAATCTTCTGCGGTCATCGGCAGATCAAAATTAAAGACGTGACTGATACCTTTGATATCCAGCCCGCGCGCCGCAACATCGGTAGCAACCAAGACACGGAATTGACCACTGCGCATGCGCTCCATGGTCCGTTGCCGTGCGCGTTGTTGCATGTCGCCATGCAATGCCGCCGCCTCATGACCTTTTGCCAGCAGACGCTGCGCCAGATCATCGGCACCGCGTTTGGTGGAGGTAAATACCAGCGCTTGAAACAAACCGGTGTTATCCAGGAAATGTCCCAACAGTCTTTCTTTGTGCGACTTGTCATCGGCAATATACATCTGTTGCACGATCGAGGCATGTTGCTGGGTACTGTGTGCCAAAGCAATCTTTTGTGGGTTCTTTAAAATTTCCCTGGCGATCCTGCCGACGTTACCATCCAACGTTGCCGAGAACAGCAAGGTTTGACGGCTAGCGGGTGTGGCTTTGGCGATCATCTTCACTTCATCGACAAAACCCATGTCGAGCATGCGATCCGCTTCGTCGAGTACCAGACATTGTAATTCAGAAAAATCGATACGGCCGCGTTCCATGTGATCCATCAAGCGGCCTGGCGTGGCGACCAATAAATCCAGCGGACGTTGCAACGCCTTGATTTGCGGTGGATATGCTTCACCACCGACGACCATCGCTGATTTTAATTGGATGAATTGGCTGAACTGGCGGATATTTTGTTCCACCTGGGCAGCCAATTCGCGGGTCGGCGTCAATACCATCACCCGTGGGCCACGCGTGACGCGTGGTTGTGTTAATAATTTTTGTAACAGTGGTAATACAAACGCCGCGGTTTTACCCGTGCCGGTTTGTGCCGAGGCCATCAAATCCTGGCCGTCGAGAATGACAGGAATCGCCTGTACTTGAATGTCGGTTGGTTGTTTGAAACCACTGGCTTCAATGGCACGTAATAGTGATGCGTCGAGTTTTAAAGATTCAAAAGACAAAAAACACCTCAGTCCGCAGTTTTGCGGCTAAAAGATAAAGTAATACCGAGAATGACTTAACTTATTCGAAAGAGAAGATCATCGCTTGGTCCCAATCGGCGCCGACCACATGAATCCTGTCGCGCCTAACGTTGCCAACCAAGGATGTATATACGAGATATCAAGAAGGTTAGAAACGTGTCACCCTGTTTATAAGGGTGGCGCACTATACCTGTTCGCCCCTATTGGCGCAAGCTTAATCACAGTTTGATCACACAAACCACCGCTCAAGCCCCTAACTGGTTTGCCCTTCTAACCCATATAGATAGGCAAAGGCCACGGCATTGCTGCTGCCACACGTATCGCGACGAGGCTGAAAACGGCCACAAACCAAGGGGCGGAGCAGACTGGCAAACAACAAACACCGATTATCGGCGGTCAATTGAATACACCGCACCCCCGCCGGTTTGCCATTAGGCATGCCGGGGATCGCGGAGGAAATCGATGGCGCAATACAACAAGCGCCACAACCAACACGGCATTGCATAGATTACCAACGCTGCCGTACATAAATCACTTCGACACGTCCACGTGGGCCTATAAAATACGACGACGCCCAACCCGTGAGCCAGACAATGATCGCGCCAAACAGCGCCGACCAAAACCCAGCGATGGTAAAGTTATCAAACAGCCACGCCACCAAAGCCAACATCGCCGCGTTGATCACCAGTAGAAAAACCCCCAGCGTTACTACCGTGATCGGCAACGTCAACAGCACCAATATCGGCCGCACCACCGCGTTCACTATGCCCAAGATCAACGCCGCGCCTAATAATGTACCGACACCGGTGATCTGAATCCCCGTTACGATCTCCGAGGCGAGCCACAAACCCAGCGCCACCACCAGGGTACGTACAATAAAACCAGCCATGTGATCACCTCTATAAATATAGTAAGTTAGAAAGTTGGGCTGTTGAGCATAATGCAGGGCCTCATGCCATCGCCCTGTTATGCTCGATGTTGTCGGCCACCCCTGCGATGGCATCAAACAAACACGTAGCCTTCAATGTTGGTAATTTGCCTTGGGTTAATGCCAGTAACGCCGCTGTGGCTGCGCCGGAAAACTGCCAGCACTGTGCCAGTTGTTGCAACAGATCACGTACGGCCTGACGTGCCGAAACAGATAGCACAGCATGGCTGGCTTTGGCCTCACAGCGCAAGTAATATTCCAGCACAATTGCATGTAAATAGTGCAAGGCATGTATCGGATGGGTATTCATGTCGCTGATCAGGTAATCAAACTGATCAGAAAAGACGGCGTCGTGCAGATACGAAACAAACACACCCTGCTGCAAGGCGCGTTGCAGCAACCGCGCAAAAGACACTTGCGCGTGTTGCAGCAGCGGGTCATGAAACATTTGCCAGGCGTGCTCCAGATCATGTTGCATAAAAACAAAAGCATTGGGTTTTTCCAACACCGGTTGCAGCATGCGCGGATAGTCGGTGAGTATTGTTACCGGGCGAATACCGCGAGTTTGCAAGGCCAATACCGCGTGCGAATCCGGGATGTAATCGCATAATTGCAGTGACCACTCATCGCCTAACCAGGCGACCAGTGCCTGGCTGACATTGGGGATAACACCACGAAACTGGTAACGCGATAGATACGTCATTAAACACGGGGTAATCGCTGCCTGTCCGTTGTTGTTGAATTGAGTTTGCCAGAGCGAAAAATCCGCGCGTGGATCCTGTTTGTGCCTGCGCGACGCGAATGTCTTGCCATGTAATGCGACTTGCCACTGCAAAAAATACAGCGCGGCAAATTCCGCATCACGTAATCGCCCGACCTGCCAAGCCGCTTTATAGCTGGCAATGGTACTGACAAAAGCGAAATCAGAGTCCAATACCGATGCCAACCCCAAAGTGAAAACGCGGTTCGCTGGACGACGGCGGAGTAATGGGCCACAGATGAATACGCGTGGTGGCGATCACCGGGTAGGTGTATTGCGCTTCGCCGACGTTGCCCGTGCGCGTCTCGGTAAGCGAGCCGATGATCGTCACCAAGCGCCCTTCTTTATAATCCGTCGTTTCCAAATAACCGCTGTGATACGCAAGAAAACGTCCTTGCGGTGTGGCAGTGTTATCAGGCCGATTGTTCTCATCCAATGGATACGCCAGGATCTCGAACTGGGTTTTGTCGGTTAAATTTTTTACGCTGACGATCACGCCTCCCCAGGCGATCGTGCGAGTACGCACAGCGTCGATCGTGGTTATGGCTTGTTGCGGTGTGAGTTTACGATCTGCCGCGCCGATATCCAGCGGTGTTGCACAACCGTGTAACAACATCCCACATAGGTAAAGACAGCTTATTTGCAGTGTGCGCTGTAACATAATTATCTCCTCAAATTACCAACGGCGTGGCGGTCCGTACCAAGGATACCAGGGATCCCACCACCACGGTTCATCATAGAGCGGCAGCGGTGGTGGTCGCGGTGGCCACAAATGTACCTGCTCAATACGCACCACTGGATAGCTGTACCGGTATTCACCAATGAGTTGTTCCTGCGCACCCGCCAAGGTACCGCGCACCGTGATCTCGCGGCCCTTTTCATATAGCGTTGGATCGATAAATCCTGCGACGATGGCAAGAAAGCGACCGTCACTGTTATCTTCTGCATAAGGCCGCCCCTCGCTATCCAGCCGACGCGCCACCACCTCGATCTGGGTTTCCTCTTTTAAATTGCGCAGCGCCGCAATCTGCCCACCCCAGCGCACCGGTACTCCCGCAAATTGTTGTGGCGTGGCGCGAACCTCAGCCAGTGGCACGTTACCGGCTGGCACAGCCGCAATCGGTGCTGGGATCTCAGCGCATCCCGAGCAAAAGACAAACCACGCGAAGATCAAGCGATGTGTACGCATACCAACAATAATACATCATACGCTTGAACAATTCGCAGGACGCCATTGTTCTCCCTTTGAAAAATCATGGCCAGGGGGGGGATTGCCATACACCAAAAGAGAGCAGCACACCCGCAGCCTATCATCCTGCGAATTGTTAAGAGGCGCCCAATATATTGATATTGGCAAGTATGCGCCCCTTAAACTCCCCGGTTACCCCCCCAAAACCAGGGAAACCACGCGGTTAAGTCCGCACGCCTTTTCAAGAAATCCCTGGTTTCGCCGATAATTTATCGACTAACACAAAATACCCGCATGCCTGGCCATGCGGATGAACAGCAGGTGGAATATGAACTGGCTTAATCGGTGGCGCATCCGCCAAAAAATGTATCTGGTGGTCGGCATCGCGCTCGGTGTGGGTGCTATCGCCGGTGGTATCGGCACGCTGGGCATGTGGTACATGCTCAAGACCGTGGAGGACATGCATGTCTTGAGTGTGCAGCCGCTGGTCTCGGTCGGTCGCATGAATGCGGCACTCAAGGAAATAGAAGGTCTAATCCCGGCAGTATCGGCGGAGATGGTCTCCGGTAATGGCGCTGTTATGCAGCTTCAGGATCGGCTTGATGTACTACAGAAAGAATACACGGCTATCAAAGAAATACCGCTCAACCCGGCGGAAACCGAGGCATTAAAAACCTTCGCTGACGGCCTCGATAAACTCAAAGCCAAACAAAGCGAATTTGCTGAGGCTTTTCGTGCCGCCCAGAATGGCAATAAAGAAGGTCTTACGCGGGTAGTCGAAGCCTGGGTCAATATTAAGAAAAAACTGGTTAAACCCATGATAGTGCTCGTGGAAGGTCGCGAACAAGCAGTCGAAACGAGTGTCAATCAGTCAAAAAATTATGCCCGTAAACAAGTTACCTTAGCCGCAGCGGTGCTACTCGGTGGCCTGTTAATCGCCTTGGTACTCACCAAATTAATTGTCAGCGCTATCGTCAACCCATTACATAAAGTGCGCGAAAGCATGCAGGAAGTCAGCCGTTCGGGGAATTTATGCGGGCGTGTGCCGGTGGAAACCAAGGATGTAGTCGGTGAAGTCGCGGCGGCTTACAACATATTACTTGAAGCATTCCAAATCACGGTTCGTGCGTTGCAGGCGGCGGTTGAAACGCTACGCCGCCAAGCCGATCAACTTGCCAACAATAGTCGTAGCCTGCGCGGTACCACCGATGAACAAGCGGTGTCCTCGCACCGCGCTGCCGCGGCGATGGAACAAATGAGTGCCACCATTGCAGAAGTCGCACACAATACAAAACAAGCTTCCACTCACGCACACACCTCTGCCGAGCTCGCCGCACGTGGCGGCAGCATCGTGCAATCAGCCATCGGCGGTATGCAACGCCTGTCAAGCAGCGTGCGGGAATCCGCCGAGGTGGTATCCGCGCTCGGCACCAGTTCGCAACGTATCGGTGAGATTGTCACTGTCATTGATAATATTGCCAGCCAGACCAATCTGCTCGCCTTGAATGCCGCCATTGAGGCGGCGCGGGCGGGCGATCAAGGGCGTGGCTTTGCGGTGGTTGCGGATGAAGTGCGTGAACTTGCCAAGCGCACCAGCCAGGCCACCAAAGAGATCGCCGATATGGTGAAGTCGATTCAAAACGAATCAGTACATGCAGTACAGGCAATGAATAAGGCGAAGAGCCACGCCGATGAAGGCACAACGCTGTCAACGCAGGCGGGAAGTGAACTCAGTGAAATCGTCGCCAGCGTGAATCTTGTGTCAGACATGATTCTGCAAATCGCCGCCGCAACCGGACAGCAAAGCAAGGCAACGGATGAACTTTCAAAAACCTCGGAACACATGGCGGAACTCTCGCGACTGACCAACGACACCGCCACCTCCACTGCCCGTGCCAGCGACGAGTTATTAAACGTATGCCGTACCGTTGGCGATACGGTGGGTCGCTTCACGGCGTAAAGCGATTCCAATTCAGGAATTAACTGTGGTAATGGCTGAAAATTTTTTCAGCCTCGTAATAAACATACTTTTTCTGATTATGCTCACACTGATGGACGCATCCGCTGTAAATACGCCATCAGCTCAGCAAATTACAAAATAAACGATAATTTTCTATAAAAAGGTATGGAGTTGCACAAACAATTCTTCCGTATTTTGCAAATTGTTTTGTACAGGCCCGTCATTGTGGCGATAGCCGGTGCGTAACTGCAAATGCTGAAACGGCGTATATTCCCAAACCAGGCTGATTCTGTCGCGTTGATCATCCGCGACATTTCGATCAGGATTGAAAGAATCGAATGTCAGCTTTACGTTATGACCTCGCTTTATTTCAATGTTGGCTTCAATGAAACCCGCCTCGGACTCACGTCGGCCCGTTGTGAACTCGTCAGTAAAAAAATCGTACTCCGCAAGCCATGAAATGATGCCGGTGCGCAAGCCGAAAAAGACGTTAGCCATTTTCCGATCATTTGTCTCGTGATCGTTATAGTTCATACTCGCTCCGGCACGCCACTGC
>JAYSTO010000171.1:0-5419 GCA_043719675.1 Gammaproteobacteria bacterium
ACTACAAACATTCGCGTTAGTATTGTCCACTATTCACTTAGGCAAACCACAACGGTTTTATCGCGGCTTCTACAATCTACGCTATTCCCCTGTCAGCCGGGAAGCCGCCTCGCTCATGGTATTCTTTGCCAGTATGGCGTTGTATACCGGGGCAGTCCTATTTGGAGATTACCTCAACTGGTTACCACTGACACTCGTGCAGTTCATCAAGACATTCAGTGGGTGGGCTGGCGTCGCGTTTGGCCTTGCCACGTTATATTTTATGCAGCGGATTTATCGGATACCGGCACGGCCATTCTGGAATCACTGGCAGGTACTGGCCAGTTTCTATGGGTCAATGTTGACGCTGGGGTCGATTCTTGTCGGTACCGTGTATGGCGCAGTACTGCTTTATCAGGGGCACGCATTAAATCAACTATTCGATGTAGTGACGTTGTGCATGTTGGTTGGTCTCTTACTTGAGTGCGTCGGCTTGGTGCAGCATGCTCGTGCCATGCGCCGGCAAGGTGGAGAGGGTGGCGCATCGTTATATGAACAAACGACGACCTTCGGCAAGACCTATATCCTGCGTAACACAAGCTTAAGTATCGGTGTGATGGCAACCACCAGCCTGTTTTTATTGCCGATCAATTCTCTCAGCGGCTATTTATTTTGGCTATTGATAGCGGCAATGATACTTGTCACTGCGATCGTGAGTCGCGCCTTGTTTTATGTGCTGGTCATTCCCACTACCATGCCAGGCGCCTTTTTCTGGAAAAATCGCGGTTTTCAGGAACACGCCAGTGCAACGGGTCTGGCCGACATGCCACAAGTTGGTGTGTTACCGAACAAACATTGATCAAAACTGCCTTGCAGACACAAATGAGAACCAGATGAAATTAGAATTGAATGGCAAAACCGTTGCAACTGATAATGAAGGCTACTTTTTAGATCCGTCACAATGGTCGGTTGAGATCGCGCATCAAGTTGCCGAACATGAAAACATCGACCTCAGTAAAGAACATTGGGCAGTGATTCATTTTATCCGCGAGCATTATGAATTGAACCAATGCGTGCCGGAGGCGCGCACCGTGTTGAAGGAACTCAAAACCCGGCTCAGTCCGGAACAGGCAACGCGCAAGTATTTGTACACGCTTTTCCCGTATGGTTACGGGCAACAGGCCTGCAAGATCGCAGGAATGCGTAAGCCGCTCAAAATAATGCTGGATGTTTGACTAAACTTGACCACTTTAATCTGTTTTCATCGGGTTGGCTGACCGCGCCTCTTCGTTTAGTGGTTGGGCGCACTTATTTAGTAGTTCTCGTCATCATCATCTAGTTCTTCATCATCGGCCAGTACATCATCATCTTCATCGAGTTCCTCGATTTCTTCCAGTTCTTCTTCATCATCAATGTCGTCGTCTGCCCCACCAAGCCAATCATCCGGCTCGGCAGCCTCTTCGAGAGTCATTTCATACCAATCATCGATATCAATCTCTTCGATTTCACCTTCAGAAAACTGGACTTCCACCGTTCCCTCGTCTTCATCAATGGCGACGACCTCAAAAGTGATTTCCTTTTCCATATTCTGATACCAATTACCAATGATCGGATCCAACTCAGTTGCCATGTATTACTCCACGTGGATTTGTTATTAACCAAATTATAGCTAAATTAAAAAAACAATTCTCATCTCTTATTTTCTAGCATATCCAGCTCATCTATCAAGGTATTTAGCCTGTCTTTTCTAAATTTGCGATGTAATACGAGTACTGGCGTCGTCATCCCCTCGAATTATACAGGGGGGCCGACAATACAGCGACGTATCAACGCAACAACCGGTGATATTAACAACAAAATTGACTACACTGTCTAGGTGGCACGCTGTTACGCGCTACGCTATATTAATTTCATTTGTCGCAAAGTTGCCGTTAGGTTGTCATAAATAACCTACATTACTGTACTTAACCGGTTGAAACCATTAATTAAACTTATTGGTGGATACATTACAGGATATGTGCAAGTCAAGATTGTCGCAAAATAGTGTGGGATCAAGATCACACACCGCAATAAAATTGCACTGATTCACGCCATTCAGCGTGCGGAGGGTAGTGTTGATTATTTTGGTACGGCACATATTGATCGCTGCCGATCCTCAAGGGCTAACTGATACAGTGTCAGGTACTCTTGCGCTCGGGCATGCCAGGAAAAATCACGGCGCATGCCGGTGAGTTGAATTTGCTGCCAGAGTTGCCTGTCTGTGTAGTAGTCCAGCGCCAGATTGAGCGTCGATACTAACGCTGTGGCACTGTCATCCTCTATGTAAAATCCCGTTGCGGTGTGGTTCGCCAATGTTTCTGGTGTTAGCGCCACTACCGTATCTGCCAAACCACCCACCGGACGAACAATAGGTACCGCCCCGTAGCGCTGGCTGTAGAGCTGATTTAATCCACACGGTTCAAAGCGTGAGGGCATTAAAAACATGTCTGCACCTGCCTCGATTTGATGTGCCAGACGCTCATCGAACCCCACATGTACTGCCAACTGCTTGGGATAAAGCAGCGCCAGACCTTGTAATACTTGTTCAAATCGTTTTTCACCCGTACCTAATATGACAATTTGGCAGGGGATGGCAAACATTTCGGGCAAGCTTTCAATTATCACATCGATGCCTTTTTGTTCTACCAAACGGCTGATGCAGGCAATGAGAGGGATGTTGTCCTGTTCCGGCAAACCCATGTGGATTTGCAGCGCCTGTTTGTTGGTTGCCTTGTTCCCAATACGACGCCAGTTGTATTGCGCTGCAATCAGCTTATCTTGCCCCGGATTCCATTTTGCTTCATCGATGCCATTGAGAATACCGTACAATCGATGTGTACGATATTGCAATAAGGTTTCCAGACCACAGCCAAACTCAGACGTTTGTATTTCTTGTGCATACCTTGGACTGACGGTATTGAGGCGATCCGCATAAACCAGGCCGCCTTTGATAAACGAAAACTGTCCATAAAATTCCAAAGCACGGTAATCCCACCACGAGTCGGGCAGCCCTAATTCTTTAAAATCATCAATGTCGAATAGCCCTTGGTAGGCAAGATTATGAATGGTAAATACCATGCCCGGCCGCTCTGACTTGTCCTGCAACCAGGCCGGGATCAAACCCGTTTGCCAATCATGACAGTGCACGATATCGGGCTGCCACTGCATGATCGCAGGATCAAGACACAGCATCGCCACTACCTGACAAAATCGGCCAAAACGTTGTGCATTGTCAGGCCATGGTTGACCCTGTGCGTCCAGATATGGATGGCCGGGCCGATCAAACAATCCGGGCAGATGGACAAGCCATACGGGGATACGGCTATGCGGCAGGTGAGTTTCAAATAATTGGGCTTGCAGTGAGGATGGCAGCGGAATTACCGCACGCAACGGGAGGTGTTTACCTTGAGTTATTGCTGGATAAGCCGGCATGATAACAACGATATCCTGTCCGCAGGCATGCAAGGCGCGTGGCAAGCTTCCCGCCACATCGGCAAGCCCGCCGGTTTTCATGAAGGGATCCACTTCGCTGGCAACAAATAATATTTTCATCTGCCCGGTTTCGGTATTTACGGCTCTGCTTTGATGATTAGTACGGCAAGCGGTGGTAGGGTCAAGGTGATCGAATAGGGTCGACTCATCCAGGATTGAGATGTGGCCTGTATAAGGCCGAGATTGCCCAGATTGCTGCCCCCATAATGCTCAGAATCCGAATTAATCACCTCGTGATACGTGCAAGGCCGGGGGACACCAATGCGATAGTCAAATCGCGGTACCGGGGTAAAGTTGATAACCACGATGATCATCTCCTCATTGTCGCCTTTACGGATATAACTAATGATCGATTGCGCTGCATCGTGACAATCGATCCATTCAAAGCCTTGCGTCTGAAAATCGTATCTATGCAAAGCAGGTTCAGCTATATATAAGCGGTTCAGGTCACCAACTAAACGCTGCAAACCTTGATGTAATGGGTAATCCAGCACATACCAGTCGAGGGACTTATTCTCTCTCCATTCATCACCTTGACCAAATTCATTACCCATGAACAGCAGTTTCTTGCCGGGGTAAGTAAACATATAGGCATAGAGTGTGCGTAAATTAGCAAAACGCTGCCATTCATCCCCAGGCATTTTGTTGAGCATGGATGATTTGCCATGTACCACTTCATCATGTGAAAACGGCAGGACAAAGTTTTCAGTGAAAGCATAGAGCAGACCAAAGGTTAATTGATCATGATGATAATGACGGTGGATGGAATTTTTACTCAAATACACCAATGTGTCATGCATCCAACCCATATTCCATTTCATGGTAAAACCTAATCCACCCAGCCACGTTGGCCGGGTGACTTGTGGCCAGGCGGTGGATTCTTCGGCAATAGTCAGAGTTCCGGGAAAATCGCCATGGGTGATTGCATTTAATTCCTGCAAAAAGGCAATGGCCTCGAGATTTTCGTTACCACCGTAGATATTGGGTGTCCAATCGTCGGCGGTACGAGAGTAATCCAGATATAACATCGAGGCAACGGCATCCACACGCAGACCATCCAGATGCATTTCTTCTAACCAAAATACTGCACTGCTCAATAAAAAATTCCGAACTTCATTACGGCCAAAATTGAAAATGAGCGTACCCCAGTCACGATGTTCACCACGGCGGGGATCGTCATGTTCATACAATGCACTCCCGTCGAAGCGGGCCAAGCCATGGGCGTCTTTCGGAAAGTGCCCTGGTACCCAATCCAAAAACACCGCGATATTATGTGCGTGGCAATGATCAACAAAATAACGGAAATCATCTGCTGTACCGAAGCGACGGGTAGGGGCAAAAAATCCCAGGGTCTGATAACCCCACGAGGCGTCCAGCGGGTGTTCGGTAATCGGTAATAATTCCAAAGCATTGAAACCGAGTTGTTGGCAATAGGCCACCAACCGATGAGCCAGCTCCCGATAGTTGAGCATGCCATTGTCCGCTGTGCGCTGCCAGGAACCCAAGTGCACTTCGTAAATCGACAAGGGCTGATGTAACCAGTCCTGTTGTTGACGCTGTGTCATCCAGCGTTGATCTTGCCAAGGATAAGGATCCGCAGCGGTGACCACCGATGCGGTAGAAGGGCGGAGCTCAAATTGTTGCGCGTAAGGATCTGCTTTTAAACTGACCAGGCCACCGGCGAGGTGGCGCAGCTCAAATTTGTACAAGGCACCGACGGCAACACCGGGAATAAATAATTCCCATACGCCGCTGCTGCCACGATTCCGTAGTGGATGGATGCGACCGTCCCATTGATTAAAATCACCCACAACACTGACACGCTCGGCATTGGGTGCCCAGGTGGCGAACAATATGCCTTTAATCTCATTCACTTGCCATGGGTGTGCGCCAAGGAACCGATAAATGT
>JAYSTO010000172.1:0-2525 GCA_043719675.1 Gammaproteobacteria bacterium
CACCGACAACCTGGCCGATGATCCCGCCTGCGCCGGTATCGGGTGGCAAACCATGACCACCTTGGTCATAGAGACTCGCCAGCGCACAACCCGCCATCACGGTGAGTACGAAGCCTGCGGTGCGTACAGCAAAGCCGCGCAAATCATTTAATTGAAAACTGAATTGCCGATAGATGAGCCAACCACTGTACCCCAGCATCAATGGGAACATGTATGCCAAGTAACCAAAGCCACCTAAAAAAATATCCGCCAACCATGCCCCTACCGGCCCACCCAGATTATGGATTTCACCACTATCATGGCTTTGCCGCCAGCCGGGGTCGCTTGGGTAATAACTTATCAAGGTCAGCAGAAAATACAGGGCCAGCGCCACCAGGACAAACAGCGCCCCTTCCCGAATGCCACGTTGCAGTTGGGCCGACAGTGGGCCTGAATTGGATTGTTGTTTTGCCTGTGCCAATGCTTAATTCACTTCGTTAACATAGTGTTGTAACTGCTGATTATATAAGAAAATTAACTAATCAGCTCGCTGTTTTTAATGCCGGATAGATAATCCGTCCACCCTCGACATTCAACCCTGCCAGTAAATCGGGCTGTGCCCGCCAATCCGGCCGGGTGAGGCGCAGGATATAAGGAACCAATGCGGCGGACAATGCTTGTGATGCCGAACGCGGCACCGCCCCCGGCATGTTGGTTACCCCAAAGTGGACAACACCTTCCCACACGTAGGTCGGTGCCTCGTAGGTGGTTGGATGCGTTGTCTCGATACACCCGCCCTGATCAACCGAAATATCAATAATTACGCTGCCCGGTTGCATCTGGCACACTGTCGCTGCTGAGACCAAGTGAGGCGCCTTAGCACCGGGGATCAGTACTGCCCCAATGAGCAAGTCAGCCTGCATGACGGCCTCGGCAATGGCGTGTGCAAAGGGATGCAAGGCAGTAACGTTCGCGCCAAGGGCGCGCATTGTTGCCAATTTCTCGCGGCACAGATCAAAGACCGTCACATTCGCACCAATGGCTGCTGCCATAATAGCCGCACAACCTCCTGCCGTCCCTGCTCCCAAGATCACGACGTTGCCGCGTTCAGCGGCAGGCAAGCCACCCAATAAAATGCCACGTCCACCCTGTGGCATCTGCAATAAATTGGTCCCAATCAGGGTCGCGAGCCGACCCGCGATATCACTCATCGGTGCCAGCAGTGGCAATTGCTGCCCAAGCTGCACTGTCTCAAAGGCGACGGCGGTCAGACCGATATCAAGCAGGCCTTCCAATAATTCCGGTTCGGCGGCGAGGTGTAAATAGGAAAACAACAGCTGATCGGCCCGCAGGTAGTCCAGTTCATTCGCCTGCGGCTCTTTAACTTTGATGAGTAATTCCGCGCAATTATAGAGGGTCTTTGCATTTGCAACGATCTCAACACCCACGGTCCGATAATCCGCATCGGTATAACCACTGAGTTTGCCTGCGCCTTGCTCGATATACACCTGATGCCCGTGTTTAATGAGTTCCGCACAGGCGGCAGGAATCAGCGCAACCCGGCCTTCCTTGGGTTTAATTTCCTTGGGGATACCAATTTGCATAAGTTTGTTCACCACCCTTTACCCATCAACCACCATTCCGTACCATAGACGAAGTAGCCAGAAACATCCATCAGCAAGTTATGTCGAGAAAACTTGGTCTGCTGCACACTATACCTGACGTTATTGGAGTTATCGAATGAGTAAAACAAAGCATTGCCGTTTATTGATTTTAGGTTCAGGGCCCTCCGGTTACAGCGCTGCCGTGTATGCCGCGCGCGCAAATCTAAACCCGATGTTGATCACGGGCATGGAACAAGGTGGCCAATTAATGACGACCACCGAAGTGGATAACTGGCCGGGTGATGTTGAAGGTTTACAAGGTCCCGCATTAATGGAGCGTATGCAAAAACACGCGGAACGTTTTAAAACAGAAATTATTTCTGATCACATCAATAAAGTTGATCTAAAAAATCGCCCCTTTACCCTCACCGGTGACAACGGTGTCTACACCTGCGATGCCTTGATCATTGCCACTGGCGCCTCTGCCATGTATCTTGGAATTCCCTCTGAGGCGGCCTTTCGCGGCAAAGGTGTTTCCGGTTGTGCCACCTGCGATGGATTTTTTTATCGCGGTCAAAAAGTTGCGGTTATTGGCGGTGGTAACACGGCAGTTGAAGAGGCGCTGTACTTGTCCAATATCGCCTCGCACGTCACCGTGGTGCATCGCCGCGATAAATTCAAATCTGAAAAAATCTTATCCGAACAACTGATCAATAAGGCCAAGACCGGCAACGTGACAATTGAATGGAATCACACCCTGGATGAAGTACTGGGCGATAAAACGGGCGTCACCGGAATGCGCATCAAAAATGTTAACGATAATAAAACCAAGGATATGGCGTTGATGGGTGTGTTTATTGCGATTGGGCATAAACCGAATACCGCGATTTTTGAAGGTCAATTGGACATGGCGCAAGGATATATCAAGGTAAAAAGTGGTAT
>JAYSTO010000173.1:0-2516 GCA_043719675.1 Gammaproteobacteria bacterium
TTTGCATCAGCTGTGGAATCGTGGTCGCGGTTGTTTGGCCTGTCAGTGCATTGGATGTCGTCAAGGTGGGCGTGTTGCGCATATCCATGTTGATGTTAAATGAAGAGTTGTCTTTAAACCGCCAGTTACCGACAAAAAAGATAGTATTTAGTGAACTATACCCAACATCGTAATCAAGCAGCGAAAAGACGGAAAAACTGTCGTCAATGTATTTAACTTCTGAACCAATTGCACTGCGATCCTCAATCCCGCCCACCGTTTGATTGATGGCATAAAATTTCAAGTCCCAATGTTTGGCCAGGGTACCGATGTCCGCGCTCATTCCAAAAAATGATTTTTCATCCCGTGCTGTGGATGAAGGCGGAGTAACATATTGGCCATAGACTGCATTGAGTTTCCATTGCGGATTAAGACGATAACTCGCTAAGGCCCCATCAAAGCGCCCTAACACCCCATCCGAACCCGAGGATAGACGCCCCGCACGCACCGACAAGCCAAGGTCCTTATTATTCACATCAAAATAGGCAGTACTGATGTTGGTATCAGAAGAATCAGTAGCCGTATCCAGTAAGGTATACCGGTGAGAAAAATTCACTTGGGTACGAATATCGTATTTTTCGCCGCGATAGCGGCCTCCGGAACTAAAGTCACTGCTGATTGAGTTATCTGTCGTTGATTTACCGGCAGTGTCCACAGTTAACGATTGGAAACGATAATATTGTGACACGCTGTTGTTAAACTCCCAATGCGCATCTTGCGCCTTTTTGGGTTCCGGATTCGCCAGCTCTATCTTGGGTTTGGAGCGGGCGGTTGCCAGACCAATCAACCGTTGCTTAACCCGCTCTGCATCAGCGCCCGTGGGATAGAGTTTTAAATATTCCTGATACTCGGCTTTTGCGTGGGCAAGCTGACCATTACGTTCGCGTGCCAGGCCCAGGAATTCCTTAGCATCTTTCAATTCCTGGCCCTTACCCGTGGCTAAGATTTTGCTGTAGTCACGGATCGCTACGTCATAATTGGTATCGATCATCGCCTGCCGTGCGTGTTCGAACAACTCGCGCATCTTGGCATCGCTGACATTGCCCGGCGTGGCGGGTAAGTCGGTTGACTTAGTTGTTGCCGTGTTCTCTGTTGTTGATGAAACCGCCGCTGTCACCACCGGCGGGGCTGTCGTTGCGATCTGTGCAACGGGGGCGTTTTCTGCGGTCATCACAGCAAGCGCCTTGGCTTGCTCCTTGGCATGCTGTGTATACCATTTCTCTGACCGTTTGCGTTCTTCCTCTGTCGCCTTATCTACCCAGGCCTGGGTAAATTGTGTTGTTACGGTTGGCAAGACCTTGAGTGCTTCCTGCATCGAATTAAAATAACCCAGACGTCCACGTTGCCAGACTTGTTTACGGATTTCGGTCTTGGTGACATAACTGTCGTATGTGCTCAATTCCGGTATTTCCTTCAGCTTCGCCAGATCAATGGTATTGGTCGAAGACTCCAGATTAATGACATACACAACCGTAGGCGCCTCGCCTACCGGATGCATGATGTCGAACAATGTGGGTTCCGCTGGTTTTTTCACAATCGGGGTGGGTGCCGCCGATTTTTCTGTGGCGGTTGCGCTAACCGGTTTTGCCGCCGCAGGTTTTGTTACCGCTGGCACGGCTGCGGTGTTTGGCTGGTCTGGGGTTGCGCTGTCGCTGATGTCCAGTTGCAAGGTGCGTTTATTGGCGTCCTGAGTGACCGCAATACTCACGGTTTGCGAAAAATCAACAGTGACGGTGACGTTGCCTTGTGGATCCCCTTGATACCTGGCATTGAGCAACCATGCCCCCGGCATGGGGCGGACGCTAATTGCTTCATCATGCGCCAAATCCGCCAGTTCCGTTGGATTGAACGTTGTCGGCTTCAAATAAAACACGCACTGTTTGCACAGCGTACTCGGATATTGACGGACAAAGATCAATTGCTGGGAAAAATTAAACGTCACGACCTGACCGATTTCAGTGACCGCTTGCTCGGTTTCCAATACCACTACGCCACTGGCAAGCGCGAGGGAATGTAGCACAAGCAGACATACCACTACGATGCCTGTGCGCAGCCATTGATAGCCTTGGGCAGGCGCGGGTTGCAATAATCCGTGATGGTAATGGCGCATAGACATGTTATTTAAAATAAATCCCGGCAGTGATTGCGTCAGCATTAACGTGAGCGACTAATATACGGATTAGCGCGGCTGTTCATTTGTAGTATTCTTCTCAGTGGCCTTGCCTTCAAGTTTTTTTGTAGCAGGTGTCTGTTGCGTTGCATCGATGTAGATTTGCAATGACTGTGTATTTATTCCGGGTTTTAATTCGATCTCACTTTGCTGATAAAGCTGCACAATTAAATACGGACCGCCTTCCGTCGATCCATCATAAGTCACACTCTCGATCACATCGCGATATTCCCTGGGTACTGCGTGGTACTCACCACGCTGTGGCAAGGTATTGTGTCGTTTCACGCTGGGCACGGAATACAGGCGA
>JAYSTO010000174.1:0-2514 GCA_043719675.1 Gammaproteobacteria bacterium
CTTCTATCGTTTTAACAAAAACAACAGGAAACCCTGGTAATTGATATTGAACCGCGTGAGATAAAGTGGTTCTACGCCCCGCACTAGAACAACCTGCTACTGATATCACCCACATCCACCGTTCCGTCCGACTTTACTGCCTGGGAGACAACAACATCGTTGCCAGCGGCGATAGATTTTACCCCCGTCAACCTACTAACTTGCACCGGTGTCACCGCCGCATTGCGTGCATTGCCCAACGCTCGCCATAAGGGCGGAGTCAAGCATCGGAGCATCAAGCGCAACGGAATGGAGTTGATCGGAGGGAGGTAAAAAATCATTGAACACCTCCCAAGGAGTTTTAAAGCCGAGGGTTTTTCGGGGTCGGTTGTTCAGCAGGAAAGCAATCGCATCCAGATCGGCCTGAGAGTGTTGAGATAGGTCGGTTCCTTTGGGAAGATACTGACGCACCAAGCCATTCATATTTTCATTTGAGCCCCGCTGCCAAGGACTGTAAGGGTCAGCAAAATACACCTTCACCCCTGTAGTGCGAGAGAAATTGGCATGTTGCGCCATCTCACTGCCACGATCATAGGTGAGCGACTGTTTCATGGTTGCTGGCAACACCCCGAACGCCTGCTCAAAGCCACGTTGCGCTGCATGTGAATCCAAACGATCCATTTTGGCCAAAATGACCAGCCGACTGCTCCGTTCCACTAGCGTGCCCACCGCAGAGCGGTTACTTGCCCCTTTAATAAAATCGCCCTCCCAATGCCCGGGAATCAACCGTTCTGCAATTTCCTCTGGACGCGCAGAAATGCGTAATTCTTCCGGGATGCGGTCTTTGCGTGTCGCACCACGTGAACGTGGCCAACGATGTTGATGCTCTTGGCGAAGGTAACCGATCATCTCCCGCCTTAATTCACCGCGTGGCAATGCGTAAAGACCTAGGTAAATCGTCTCGTGGGAAACAGTTTGTTGAGTATCACCCTGCATAAGGCGCAGTCTGCCAGCGATCTGACTGGGTGACCAGCCTTGCTTTAAATCATGACAAACACGTTCAAACGTTGGATTTCCCACAGCCATTTTGCGGGTTCGTCGGCACTTGTAACGCCGTATGTGCGCATGCTGTTCAGCACGTCCTGATTCATAGGGTAAATCTGGAATGACAACCCGATGTAACTCCCGGCTGATGGTGCTGGGCGCTCGTTGTAGTGTGCGTGCAATTGCACGCATACTACAATCTTGTCGGCTCATCAACATGATCGTTACGCGATCGTGTGAATTCAGTTGTTGGTAACTGCTTCTCATGCAATAACCCCTTTACGTGTTAACTTTCCGTATAGTGTTGCACTTGATTATTGACTACAAGCATTACCTCCAGCCGCGAGATCATGTTGGCTTCGTTGGCGTAACCGGTATCGGCGGTGACGATGGCGCCGTCGTGATACACATTATCGCGAATGCCCAAGCGCTGATAACGCGTTTGAATAGTGTTCAATACCGGCTGTAAGACGTGGTGCTCCTGGCCTTCACCAAAGGCTTGTGCATCCACAATGACTTGATGCTTCTTATCGACGGCGGCCACACCGGTGTAACCTTGTATCGTGCCTTTGCTCGTCGTCATCTTCGCCGAGTCATTGTCAGTGATATTACTTTTGACTTCCTTGACCTGTTTCCCCCGGCCCATCCGTGGGCGGGCGGTTTTTAAAAAGGTATCGATCCGCGCGTGGGCATGATCAAGTGTCTGGAGCGTCTGCTTAATCCGTTGCAGCCGCTCATCCTCGCGCGATACCTGCGCATCCAGACGGGCATGTTCCTTTAGGTGATGCTGGATCTGACGTTTGATCTTGGTGCGTTTCGCGTCAAGTTCTTTAAAGGTCCCGGACCCTTCCTTCGCGGCGTTCGATGACATTTTGCAGCCATCAATGGCAAACAACGCGTTACCCAACAAACCTTGTTGATGGCAGACCAGTAACACCTGTTCAAACAACGCCTCGATTTCCTGCGGACAGCCACTGACAAAACCGGCAATGCTGGTAAAGTGCGGTACGCTATCGCAGGAGAGCGCTTTGAATATTACGTTGGTTTCACAACTCCATTGGATCTCGCGGCTGGAGGTAATGCCTTTGGAGTAGGCAAACAGGATAATCTTTAATAGTATCGCGGGGTCATAGGCCGGGCGTCCGCCCTCTTCATTGTTATAGCGCGCATGGAATATTGACATATCCAGTTTATTATCAATCAGGTGATTAATGGCAAATTCAAATGTACCGGGCTGCAGTTGATCGGCATAGTTGATCACCACCAGCTTGCTTTGTTTTGGATCGTAAGGAATATAGTTGGGCATCGTGCGTGACTCGGTGGGGCGTTGCGTCATCTTATCAAAGAATGTCGATGATTTTGGGGTTTTTCTACAGCCTCAACGTAGAGCTAACCGGCGGCGCTTTAGCGCCGTCCAGCCACCGAAGGGAGCGAGGTTGAGCGCCATGTTAGAGGTAGCCGCAGTCAATGCGATGGCACCTCTTGGCCTTG
>JAYSTO010000175.1:0-5387 GCA_043719675.1 Gammaproteobacteria bacterium
GGGTATGGCTGTTCGCCATTTAAAGTGGTACGCGAGCTGGGTTTAGAACGTCGTGAGACAGTTCGGTCCCTATCTGCCGTGGGCGTTGGAGATTTGAGAGGAGCTGCTCTTAGTACGAGAGGACCGGAGTGGACGTACCCCTGGTGTTCCGGTTGTCATGCCAATGGCATTGCCGGGTAGCTATGTACGGACGGGATAACCGCTGAAAGCATCTAAGCGGGAAGCCCCCCTCAAGATGAGATCTCCCTGGGACTATAAGTTCCCTGAAGGGCCGTTGAAGACTACAACGTTGATAGGCTGGGTGTGTAAAGCCAGTAATGGCAAAGCTAACCAGTACTAATTGCCCGTGAGGCTTGACCATATAACACCCAAGTGATTTGGTCAGTTTTAAATGGTTGTTTGATCTAATAATGTTTTTCACCTAGACTGCTCATTTTCCAAATTTTAAGTTCAAGACAATTTATTAGTCTTGAATATACAGGTTTGCCTGGCGGCAATGGCGGGCGGGAACCACCCGATCCCATCTCGAACTCGGAAGTGAAACTGCCCAGCGCCAATGATAGTGTGAGGTTTCCTCATGCGAAAGTAGGTCACTGCCAGGCTTTAAATACAAAAGCCCGTCTGTTTTATACAGGCGGGCTTTTTCTTTTGTAGAATCCAAGCTTGTTTCTGCTTTAATTTCTACCAATTAACTCTTCCCTTTTTCAGAAAACGCAGTAAAGTCAGCTCTCATATCAAATTAAACATGTGGTACTAGAGTTCACCATTAAGTTCTGCGGGCTTTGTTTGCATAAAATCTACTGATGAGAAGTCTCCACAACCGGCATAGATTTATACGTCAGTGACACCGTCAGTTAGGTATATGAAGATGTAATACTGCTGAACGGACTATGCTGGACTAAACCTCGAAGGGGAATACGAGTGCGCATTCGTAATGTTTTTATATCGATCATCATGCTGATCTTGGCCGGCTATGGTGGTGTGAAAGGTTATATGTACTTTAGTGCTAAAAATAAAATTGATAAGATTTTGTCTTTTGCTGCCATGATGGGGGCTGAGCCCAGTTACGACCGTGTCGCGACCTCGGTTTTTGGGCCAGTCGGTATCCAAGGGTTGAAGTTGCGTTTTCCTCAAATCGGTGAGGAAATCACGTTTGGTGAAGTTATGTTGCAAAAGTTTGAGTATCAGGACAAAGCATTGCCGACGAGAATGCGGTTTTCTGTAAATGATATGCATTTCAATCTGGATATGTTTGATAGACTAGAAAAATATAATTTTGCACAAGCCAGAAAACATAATGTGAAGATTCAAACAGCCAAGGAAGAAATGCCCGAGTTCTTAGTAAGATTGGGTTATGTTGGCGTGTATCTGCGTGCGAATGATTGGCGTCGCTTGGGCTATCACGATATTGTTATGGATTGGGATATTGATATGCAACTAAGGCCATCGCTTCAAGAGGGAACGTTGACTTTCTCTCAGCGGGTGGAAAATATGGGAAAAATAACGCTCTTTATCGAAGTTACCGATATTGGACCCAATGCGCAGCCATCGATATTAGGGATTAAATTTAAAGAAATACGTATCGATTACAAAGATGATTCTTATGTGGATCGTATAATTAAGTCATATGCGGATGAAAATAACAAAGATTTGGAAACCTACCGAAAGGAATTTTTAACAGCGTTAGACCTGGATATCGCAAGCAAGGAAATAAAGCTGAGTCCTGAATCAGTTCGTAATTTAAAAACCTTTTTGGCGAAGCCCGATAAAATCAAAATTAGCATGCATCCATATCAGCCAGTGGCGGTGGGTAGTGTTGATCACTACAAACCGGGCGATGTCCCCCTGCTGCTTAATCTGAAGTTTGATTTAAACTGATCATTTCTCGAATTGCAAATAGATCTGCATAATGTAAGGCGATATCGGCTAACTTAATTTAATTCGCGGGCGTGAGCATTATGCGGTTGCAATATACTCTATTACAACACCTGTGTGATGGAAAATTTCATTCTGGGGAAACGCTTGCCAAACAATTGGGTGTTACACGCACCGCCATTTGGAAATCTTTAAAGTCAATTCAACGGCAATTCAATTTGCGGATAGATGCGGTACAGGGACGGGGCTACCGGCTTGTGAATCCGGTCGAGTTGCTGGACGCGGAGTTAATCCGGCATGCGGTGCAACCACGCAATCAAGCGTGTGAAATCCAGATACTCCTAAGCGTCGATTCAACAAGTCGGTATTTGCTCGATTTAGCTTCAAGAGGCGATTGCCACGGACTATTAGTTTTTGCTGAACACCAGACTGCTGGCAAAGGGCGTCTTGGGCGTAGATGGATGTCACCCTTTGGAGGGAATTTATATTTCTCGCTGTTGTGGCGTTTTAAATCTGTGCCAGGTAGTTTGTCAGGCTTGGGCTTGGCCGTCGGCATTGCTATCACGCGTGCATTGCATCATTGGGATGTACCTGGTGTCCAGTTGAAATGGCCAAATGACATTTTGTGTCAAGGACGGAAATTGTGCGGCATTCTCATAGAAATGCACGGCGAAATGAGCGGACCCACTGCGGTTGTGATCGGCGTGGGACTTAATGTGAAAATGTCAGCAGAAGATGCAGTCGATGTTGAACAGCCATGGATTGATTTACAGCGCGCGGGTATTGTTGGCATATCAAGAAACAAATTGGCAGCAGTGCTCATTGACGAGATTATCAATGTGTTAGTGATGTTTGAGGAACACGGCCTACAGCCATTTCTTGCTGAATGGCGAAGTCTGGATCGGTATAAAGATATGCCAGTGACCCTTCATGTGGCCGAGCAAAGAATTACAGGAATAGCGCGGGGCATTGATGATAACGGTGCTTTCTTAGTTGAAGAACAGCAGCAGCTACGGCGATTTTATTCTGGCGATGTTCGTTTGCGTGAAGGTTGACCACGATGGCGCGTTTATTATTAGTAGATATTGGTAATTCTCGAATTAAATGGGCTATCAAGGATGGTACTGAATTTACCGCAGCCGCACCGCGCTTGCATCGAGGCCATCAACTCTCGGATCTGCTTGATATGGATTGGGCACACATTGCCGCTCCAGATCGAATTTTTATATCATGGGTTACAAAACAAGAATTGCGCGCTGAGCTGGATGCGTGGATTGGATTGCATTGGCAACTTGTGCCACACTACTTAACGAGTTCTCGCCACGAAGGTGGTGTTGTTAACGGTTATGATAATGCCCAGGCATTGGGTAGTGATCGGTGGGCGGCGATGATTGCGGCATATCATGACCAGCAGGACGCGGTATGCGTGATAAGTTGTGGTACCGCGATCACAGTCGATGTAGTAAATAACAATGGCAGGCATTTAGGCGGGCTGATTTTACCTGGAGTTGTCAGTATGCAAGCGGTGCTGTTTCAACAGACCGCCCTGCAACCTGTGATAATAAAACCGACTTCGCAGAAAACACTGCTTGGTAATAATACCCATGATTGTATCAGCTTGGGTATCCATCACACGTTGAGCGCCTTGTTTGTACGGTTGATGATGTATTTGCGCGAAGAATTTGAAACTGAACCGACTTGTTATCTTACGGGGGGTGACGCGCCTGAGCTTCAACCGCTTTTGCCACCATCTACCCGGCATGACCCTTATTTGGTGCTCAAAGGCTTGGCCTTGGTAGCTTCTAATGCATAAAATAGGTTGTTTATGAAATGGATGATTTATTTGTTAATACTAGGCAATGTTGTTGTTGCATTATGGTTCTATCGTTCGCAAGAATCGCCAGCCAAAGAGCTTGCTGGCAATGCCGATGAACAAGCGCTGCAATTGATCCTGTTGAAAGAATATACTGATCGGCAAACACAACAAGCTGAGGTGAGTTCAAACGCTACGAGTGTGCAAAGCCGGTGTTATACGCTTGGCCCATTTAAAACCGCTAAGATTGCCTCTGATGTACGTACACAAATTGCGAGTGATGGGATCGAAGCGCAGCATCGTGTTAACAAAGACAATACGCGCCCTGGCTTCTGGGTGTTCATTCCGCCCACGGATACACGTAAGGCTGCTCAAGAACAGGTTGGTCGATTGAAGGCGCAGAATATTAAAGATTATTTTATAGTCGTTACCGGGGAACATGCCAACGCAGTATCTTTGGGGGTGTTCTCACAGGCTGATTTAGCGCAGCGGCGTTTTAATGATTTAACGGGCTTAGGTTTCAATGTTAAATTACAAAAAGTTGATTTGCCACTTCGCGAGT
Source organism: Gammaproteobacteria bacterium (assembly GCA_043719675.1). Taxonomy (GTDB): domain Bacteria; phylum Pseudomonadota; class Gammaproteobacteria; order UBA6429; family Thiohalophilaceae; genus JACQBC01. Next base: position 4,251 of record JAYSTO010000175.1, read on the forward strand.
ATTGGCTGGATTGGCCGAAAGCCAACGTACTGAATGCAAAGAAACTGGAAGCTATCCGTGTACAATATAACGGTGCAGGACAGACTGAACGTAACTGCCAGCTCGATCCCAGGAGCTAATCGTCAATGAGCGGGTTGCCGAGCATCCGGGCATTCATTACAATGCTGCCCAGACTAAAGTTATGCCGACATAGCACAATTGGTAGTGCAACTGATTTGTAATCAGTAGGTCGGGGGTTCGAGTCCCTCTGTCGGCACCAAAATGTTGTTGTAAGTAGCAAGGACTAGGGTTGTTTAGCGGGCTAGCCCTTGCGCCAAGTTACACCTCCCCTCGTTCATCGTCGCGAAATAGCCCGTTTTCAGGCAAATATTCCTGATTGTTCATTGACAGCGGAGATGTGCTTGAAGACAATACGCAGCTTGCTCAAGGGAGGGGTACCCGAGTGGCCAAAGGGATCAGACTGTAAATCTGACGGCTCTGCCTTCGAAGGTTCGAATCCTTCCCCCTCCACCAAAAATATAGGTAAGAGTGTCGAGGAGCAAGCATAAGATTTTGTGAACAGATTGAGTTATCACCCTTGATATTGGTTTGGGTGATCGCTGGTTCTGGCCCTCGAAATCAGCCCCTCGGCGCTGGGTTTTGCGGGTGTAGTTCAATGGTAGAACTTCAGCCTTCCAAGCTGATAGCGTGGGTTCGATTCCCACCACCCGCTCCATAATGAAGGGATAAGTGACTGGTGGCTAGGTACGGTCCAATTGTGAGTTGAGGGTGATGGCTGTTTTATTGTTACTAGTCCCTAGACCTAGTAACTGAGTTTAAGCCCATGTAGCTCAGTTGGTAGAGCACATCCTTGGTAAGGATGAGGTCACCGGTTCGACTCCGGTCATGGGCTCCAGTTCTTTGGTGTTGTACGCAGTGAAGCGATTTTTATCGTTTTGTAACGTTTATATAAATGTAGGAGGCCGCCGTGTCGAAAGCAAAATTTGAACGCAAGAAGCCACACGTGAATGTTGGAACGATTGGTCACGTTGACCATGGAAAGACGACGTTAACGGCGGCGATCACCAAATGCATGGCCGAGAAATTTGGTGGCGAAGCCCGGGCGTATGATCAGATTGACTCTGCGCCGGAAGAAAA
>JAYSTO010000176.1:0-2511 GCA_043719675.1 Gammaproteobacteria bacterium
CCCAAAGTAAAGAACCGGCGGTGCCCATCGAGCGGATCGTGCAGTCCATTTTGCGGGTGCGCGGGCAAAAGGTGCTGCTGGATGCTGACTTGGCCACACTCTACGGCGTGACCACCAAACGTCTCAACGAGCAAGTGCGGCGTAACTCGGATCGTTTCCCGGAAGACTTTCTGTTCCAACTCACCGATACCGAGTACGCCCACTTGAGGTCGCAAATTGCGACCTCAACCGGCGGCCACGGCGGTCGCCGGTATCTGCCGCTGGTCTTCACCGAGCATGGCGCGATCATGGCCGCCTCGGTACTCAACACCCCGTTGGCGGTCGAGGTCAGCATCTTCGTGGTGCGTGCCTTTGTGCGGTTGCGTGAAACGCTATCCACCAACCAAGAGGTGATGCACAAGCTCGACCAACTGGAACGCAAGATTGAAACGCATGACCAGGCCATCACCGGCATCCTCACCGCTATCCGTGAATTGATGACCCCGCCTGAGCCGCCCAAGAAACGCAAGATCGGGTTTGTGACGGAGGAGGAGTAATCAGGAAATAACGGGATGACTTTTCTATGAGCCAGTGCGTGGGTAGGATGTCATGCAACAAGGAGAGACCTGGCCCTGTCACCTCTATTTTAAAAAATTAAAATCTTCGGCATTACATTTATTCATCTCTTTTCTCACGCAGTCATTGTTCTGCTGTCCTTCAGTTTTATAATATTTTACAGCCTCACGATTTAATCAATGCTTGCCAGACGGATTGGGATCTGCATGAACAAGGCGAGACCTGACCCCGTCACGTGACCCCGTCACGCGTCACGTTGCATGTTGCGTCACGTTGTTACACTATAACGTCATCATTTTGTCGGATCAATCGAGTCTGACCCCGAACTTGATGGAAAGCAGGCTGAACTTCACTTTTATTCCATCTAAATGGGAGCACATCTGCTCACACACCTACCTCTTTAATCCATCAACCACGTGCAGTGGTTTAACTCGCTGGGATATCAGGTAACTCCTTCCCGCTTTGCTTGATCTCAAGATGCCAACAGCCTTTCTCACAAATGAGTTTGGTAATGTAGTCCTGCATATTAATATTTTTCTTATGAACAATTTCGGGATAGATAACTTCACTTGCCATACTACTCAGTATCGTCCCAAATTCCTCTCGTTTCGTCGCGGCGATAGTATTGCGTGCAATATCAAGCACGTTATAACCTGCAAAAACCCCAGGCTCCACTAAGTGATTTGAAACGACATTGCCTTTCGCAGTCTGTGCCTGTATTTCTTTTACCATTGCAGCTTGAACTTCGTGTGCAGGCTTACCTTTGTTGGCGAAGTACACCTTCTCAACGGCGGTACCTACAGGTCCATAACCCCAGCCGCGCATTGGCTTGCGTTCTTTTAAATGTGCGCTGTCTCTTGCATTGGGAAAACTAACAGCACTCTCATACATAATTCGCGCTTGATCCGCCTCTGTACGTCGAGTGCTGGTGATATGCACTTTATTTACACCGGAATAAAACATCGCTAATTTGATTATTTTTTCTGTATAGTTACTCAACTCACGGCGAGCGGTGCTCGTATAGCTAATTGTCTCCGGTATTCGTGTTACAGGAACCACTGCACCCGGCTTATATTTCTTAACAATCGTATCGACATCTTTTGGCAGTAATTTTGCCAGGAGTAATTTCTCTGTCCCACCACCGGGATCGATCCGAGAATCGGGTACATTCAACTTCATCACATGGATTTGAAATAATTTAATGGCGTCTTTGGTGTTTTTACCGGCATCACCATCTACTTTCAGCAAGGGAATACGCGCGTCATCATTGCGGTATATGTTCAATAACTCCTGGATGATATAAACATCAGGTTTATCGTTTTTCCCACCCGCACCCACTGCATTACCAAGTATTGTCTTCAAACTACACCCCCTATAAGTTTATTGTTTTGGTCTGGTATACGTCAGGGTATACAAATCATCTGCCCCTGAATTAGCAAGTACAAATTTATGTTCCGTTCCGTCGGCCTCAAACATCGATTTACTAAATGTACTCTCTTGTGTAAACGAACTCTTATGTAGAGACTGCACCCTCTCCTCGATATAACTTTCCTTTGCCTTATTCATGCGCAATACCCAAATCATTTTTTCTACGACCCATTCAGGGCTTATCCTGCCACTATGAAACAAGGTCGCACTGGGTCCATTCGCCGCTGATTTCGCAGCATAGACATCGTAGCCAGAAAGTATGTATACGTCGCCATCGTTTGGTCGTGTCTCGAAATGCAGCACATCCACCCCTTCGGCTTTTGCTTGAGGCAGCGCCGGTTTGACGATGTCGCTCGTTGCAGGCGTGGGGCTAGTCACCTTTTTAGCTTGCGGCTCGTGTTTACCTTCCGAACAACTGCTAATCGGAATTAGAAATGCCAGGCAAGCTATCGGTAATGCGATGGATAATTTTTTCATTTCGGGCAGTGTGTCGTTAGTGTTGAGGGGGATTCCAGTTGTAGTGTATGG
>JAYSTO010000177.1:0-5355 GCA_043719675.1 Gammaproteobacteria bacterium
ATCCGTAGCCGTTGTCAGCGTCTTAACATGACACTGCCGGACCTGCAACAGGCGGTGACGTGGTTACAGCAACAAGCAATCAGTCTGGGGGAGAAGCCCCCTGAGTTGCTGACTACGGCGCTAAAGCTGGCCTACGGTGCACCCTTGCTTGCTCTGGAGTGGCTGAACAGTGGTCGTACACCGTTGTATACCCAGGCCTTTGAAGAATTTATCCGTATCGCAGAAAATACCGCTTCACCCTTGAGTGTGGCGCAGGCATGGCTAAAGGCCGATCAACGTATGCCGATACAGTGGCTATATTGCTGGCTGGGTGATCTGATTCGACTCAAGTCCTACCCGGAAGCGAGCTTAACCAACCAGGATAAACAGTTGGCCTTGCACAAACTGGCACAGCAGGTAGACTTACACGACCTTTTTGCATTGCTGGCGAGTGTGACCGAGGCACTGCGGGGCCAGGCTACGGCATTAAATGAGCAGTTAATTTATGAATCGATCCTTATGCGCTGGGCAACAATGCCCCAGCGCGTGAAAACGAGCACAGGAACCCCATGAGCATGGATTTCACTCAGAATTTGGCAGCAAAGAGGCAGGGAATCCTGTCGTTGACCATCAAGGACAAGAGCGCCTTGTATGCGGCCTATATGCCGTTTGTGAGAAACGGCGGCCTGTTTATCCCAACCAACAAAACCTATCAGTTGGGTGACGAAGTTTTTATGTTGTTGACCCTGATGGATGAAAAAGAGAAATTGCCGGTCGCCGGTAAAATTATTTGGATTACCCCCAAGGGTGCGCAAGGCAACCGTGCTGCCGGGATTGGGGTGCAATTTAGTAATCAAGACGGTGGCGGTGCGCGCACCAAGATTGAGACCTACCTGGCGGGGGCATTGAAGTCTGACCGTCAAACACATACCATGTGACATCAGTAACCAATTCCTGGTTACGAGGCACCGTACACAATCTATCCGCTCATGCTCGTTGATTCACACTGTCACCTAGATCGGCTTGATCTTGCCCCTTATCATGGCCAGCTGCGTGGCGCCATTGACGAGGCGCAGCGGCAGGGCGTCTCACACATGTTGTGTGTCAGCATTGATCTCGAACACTTCCCCGCTGTGCTGGCCCCGGCGAATGACTATGTTAATATTTTTGCCTCGGTAGGCGTCCACCCCAATGAACGCGATGGCCAAGAGCCGGACGTCGATACCTTGGTGACCCTGGCGCAACACCCCAAGGTTGTTGCCATCGGTGAAACAGGGTTGGATTATTTTCGCAGTGAGGGTGATCTGGAGTGGCAACGACAACGCCTTCGCACGCATATTACCGCCGCCAAACAAACTCAGAAACCCCTGATTATCCATATGCGCGATGCAACTCAGGATACCTTGCGGATCATGCGCGAGGAACACGCCGATAGCATCGGTGGCGTTATGCACTGTTTTACCGAAGATTGGGAAACCGCGAAAGCGGCATTGGATCTCAACTTTTACATTTCGTTTTCAGGCATTGTCACCTTTAAAAGTGCCACCACGCTACAGGAAGCCGCCAAACGTGTGCCGCTGGATCGCATGCTGGTGGAAACCGATTCGCCGTATTTAGCACCGGTGCCCTTTCGTGGTAAGAGCAATCAACCGGCGTATGTGCGACAGGTGGCGGAATTTATTGCGCAACTACGCGCTACAAATTTAAATGAAATTGCTGAGGCGACAACCCAAAACTTCTTTCGGTTATTTAACACGGCAAACCCATAAGACCAAAACAACCCGCGCCGATTTATGCCGGATCAGTTGGCATACTTTGTAACCCGCTGTTTAATACCAACGCTTCGTAACCAAACACATGCAACAGATAGGCGGCGCATGCGCTACGTTGGCTGTTATCGCAATAAACAACAAAGGGATGATTATTGGGTAGGGCATTCATACAATCGCGTAGCATTGGTAATGGTATGTGTAAACTCTCCGGCATAGCCCAGCGATTACGTTCTTCATCGTTACGCACATCCAACCACATCGCACCCTGTTGCACAAGCTCCACCGCATTTTTATAAGAGATGGTTTTTACAACCGGTGTTTTCAACAAGGCATTGAAGTCACTGCGCGACAGCTGCAGCAACGCACCATCACTGATCATTTGAATCGTGGCATTACGCGGTTTTTCACTGAGCAGCGCTTCTTCGCCAAAACCCTGGCCCGGTCCTAATTCCGCAATCATCCTCAGGCCTTCTTCGGGATTGCTGGTGCGTAGTACGGCACATTGCCCCGATTTGATCAAATAATAATAGTCACCGTCTTGATCCTGGCGAAAAATAATCTCGCCTTTGCGCACCGGTAAGGGCTGTAACTTTGTAAACATGATTTGGATATTGATCGGTGGTACTCGCTGGAATATCTTCGCTTGCAAAATAGTGGTCATCCAGTCATTGTCATCGCTATTACTGGTAAATTCATTGATCTCTTTGACGGTATAACCGGTGCGGTTGTCCCATGAAACAAAGATGTCTAATAAATCACGGTCAATCTGAATAACGGCGATAGTGGTTTTGGCAATCGCGGTGAAATGACGTGGTTGATGTGGGTCAATGGGTTGGCGTGCCTGAGGCGTTGCGGCGTGAATTATCGTATGCGCTTGATTGACAATCAGTTCGATCTCGCCATCAAGTAAATAAACCACCTTACTACAAACCTCACCACGTCTAAACAAGCACGTTCCCGCAAGCAGTATCTCCACACGCAAGTGTTTGAGCAATTCTGCTTGCCGATCCGGATCAAGTCTATCAAAAGGGATGAGGCGCGCAAGCTCTGCCGTCGTTATTAACATGCTGGTTGTTTGCGATTTTGTCTGTCCCAGTGCCATAAATGTCGTTGCCATGCCGAGGTAATCAGCTGGTTTATCGGTTACTTGAGCAAACTACTTGAATCTTGGGCGCCAAAAACATCGGTTACGTAACAAAACCTTATTGCGCCTGCACGGGCCGTGGCCGATGGTCCTCGCCAATCGCGACGTAGGTCAGCTGCGCTTTGGCAACCTGTTCACATTTAAAATCATTCAAGCCACGCTCAGCGTAGGCGATAACTTCCACTAAAATAGAACTTGTACCAACACGTTGTATCTCGGCATATAGGCTGACAAGATCGCCGACAAAGATCGGTTTTATAAATTGAAATTCATTCACCGCCACCGTCACTACTCGACCGCCAGCACGACGATAGGCAACGATACTGCCGGCAATATCCACCTGTGACATGAGCCAGCCACCAAAAATGTCGCCCGCCGCATTGGTATCATGCGGCATGGGCAACACTCGTATAACCGGTTGCGTACCTTGTGGTAACTGTTCAGAGGTTGCTTGCATTAATGACCGGCATACATATGTTCAATTTGCTTGGTAAATTTCTCAATGATTTGCTTGCGCCGCAATTTAAGGGTAGGGGTTATTAAACTGTTCTCTACTGTCCAGGGTTCCAGGGTATTATGTACACAAAAAATCTTGGCGTAACCGGGAAAGTGTTGCATTTTCAGACGGATACGTTCGAGTATGGCATCTTGCACTGGTTTGATATTTAAATTGTCGTCGGTTGGCGCCACCTGCAGTGATGTTGCCAGTGTTTGCCATTGTTTTGGATTGAGTACGGCAATCACACAGAGATAGGGTTTTGCTTCACCAACCACCAGTGCCTGTTCAAACAAGGGATCATTGGCTATGGCCATTTCCAGATCAGCAGGAGGAATTTTTTCACCGTTGGACAATACCAGGATTTCCTTAATGCGTCCTGTAATGAAGATATGGCCCTTTTCAATACGCGCTTTATCACCGGTATGCAACCAATGATCGGCATCAATCATTTCTTTTGTTGCCGTCTCGTTATGCCAATAACCCAACATTATGCCGGGGGAGCGCACGCACAACTCATCATTATTACCGAGCTTGATCTCAACGTCGCGCAAGGGTTGTCCGACACCTGCGGGTTCATTGTCATCCAGTTTGTTGGTACATACAACCGGACTGGTTTCAGTCAGACCATAACCTTGTGAAATCGACAAACCCAAACCAATAAATGTTTTACCAATTTCCGCCGACAAAGGCGCACCGCCGCTTACTGCAAGACGTAAACGTCCGCCAAGTTTTGCAATGATTTTTCCAGCAACCAGTAAATTTAACAGCGGCCATAGCAGTAAACGGGGATGCCATGCAGCCTTGCCTTGTTGAAAGCGGAACCGATACCAGCCTACCTCTACCGCGTTATGAAATAATTTACGGGCAAATGCCGGTTTTTCAGCGAGTTGTAATTTAATTTTATTGTACACCCGCTCAAAGATGCGCGGTACCGTGACCAGGATTGTCGGGCGTATGCTGATTAAATCCTCTGCCAATAGTTCGATCGAACGGGCATAGGCGACAGTAGATCCGCACATCATCGGGATATAATAACCGACCGATCTCTCAAACATATGTGATAACGGCAGGAAAGATAAGAATGTATCTGAGGAATAAACAGGTATGCTACTGGTACCACTGTCAGCACACCATAAGATATTGCCGTGACTAAGCATCACCCCTTTGGGCTTGCCGGTTGTACCCGAGGTATAAACGATGGTCGCCAAGGTGGATTTATCTACGTTTAATTGCGCCAATGGATACTGCTGTTTTTCCGTGGGCAACCATTGTTCCAGTGTTATGAGACGTGTTTCACCACTATCGGCGATGGCTGTAACACTCACAATACGTTGCAAGGATGTTAACTGTGTGCACACGCCTTTGAGTGACGGCCAGATCAGTGCGCCATCGATCAACAATAATTTTACATCCGAGTCTTGGACAATATAGGCGATATTTTCCGGGCGATCATTGGTATAGAGGGGTATAACGACCAAGCCTAAACCCAACGCCGCTTGTTCGCACATGACCCATTGCGGGCAGTTACGTAACATAATCGCAACGCGTGAACCCGGTGAGAGATTTTCCTGCTTTAAAGCCGCCTGCCAACGCGCAACCTGTTCAGCCATTTCACGCCAGGTAATATCCCGCCATGCTTGCTGTTCAGTCGCAAAGTATCGATAGGCGATAGTGTCCGGTGTTTGTTTTACCCGCTGTAGAAATAAACCAGGTAGATTACCTGCCTGTTCCAGAGTGATTTTTTCCATACGCATTACCCCATGTTGTCAGTTTTTTTCCAGCATACTCCAGCCGCTGTCAGGTGTAAAACGTGCGCCATAACGTTGGTGTAACTGGTCAAGCATCTTCCGCATTTGTGGTACGCCGCGCGCATGGATATAGTGAAATGGGCCGCCACGAAAGGGCGCAAACCCGGTGCCGAAGATGACCCCGGCATCTGCTAAATCAGCCGTCTCCACCAC
>JAYSTO010000178.1:0-5354 GCA_043719675.1 Gammaproteobacteria bacterium
GTATTTATTAAATAACACCACCGTCGAGCCAAAAATACTCCGCGACGAGACAATATGATCACCTGCCTGTAATAATGCCAGGCAGGTACTTAAGATCGCAGACATGCCGGTTGCCGTTGCCACGCAGGACTCACCACCTTCCAATGCCGCCAGCCGTTGTTCAAAACTACGCACCGTCGGATTAGTAAACCGTGAATAAATATTTCCGGCTACCGTACCTTTAAACCGTGCCTCTGCCTCCGCCGCATTGGCAAACACATAACTTGATGTTAAAAATATCGGATCGCTATGCTCACCCTCCGCTGTCCGCTGTTGCCCGGCACGCACGGCCACGGTATCAAATTCAAACTCATCCCAATTCATATTCTCGGCCTCCACGCTAAATAAAAAACCTGCAGGCATAAAAAAACCCGCTTCGTTACTATATGAAAATATAGCTAAAGCAGGCTGACGCTCGCTTTAGCTGTATTTATTACGCGCCCGCAAGCTGAATTCAAATCGGCGCTGTGGAGTGAGACTAGGGGAAAAAAAACCGTATGTCAATCGTCTTTTTAACCCCTCTGCCGGATCCTTATTAATTTCAACAATGAACATTGGCTACGCATTGTTATATAACTCCATGACCTCACTATCACCGCCCTGCACTTCTTTGCTGCGCGCATTATCGTTGCGGTGAGATTCAAGTTGTTGCAAATAAGCAGGGGTAATGTCGCCGGTGACATAGTCGCCGTCGAAGACCGATGCATCAAAACGTTGGATATTTTTTTTGGATTTTTTACGTACTGCCTCAATAAGATCCGCCAGATCTTGATAGATCAACCAATCCGCACCGATAAATTTGGCAATTTGCTCTTCATTACGGCCATGCCCGATTAATTCACTGGCGGCTGGCATATCGATACCATAGACATTAGGAAAACGTACAGGCGGTGCCGCCGAGGCAAAATAAACCTTTTTTGCGCCCGCATCACGTGCCATTTGAATAATTTGCTGTGAGGTCGTACCGCGTACGATTGAATCATCCACCAGCAATACATTTTTACCCCGAAACTCCAGGTTGATCGGATTCAGTTTTTGCCGTACCGATTTTTTACGTTGCGTCTGGCCAGGCATGATAAAGGTTCGTCCAATATAGCGATTCTTGATAAAGCCTTCGCTGTATTTCACATTCAGCGTATAAGATAATTGCAATGCCGAGGTGCGGCTGGTATCGGGGATCGGCAATACCACATCAATGTCGTGATCCGGATGTACCCGTTGTATTTTCCGCGCCAGATATTCTCCCATGCGCGTACGCGCCTTGTGTACCGAAATACCATCCATCATCGAATCCGGACGGGCAAAATACACATGTTCAAAAATGCATGGCGACAACATCGGATTATCCGCACATTGGTGTGCATACATCTTGCCGCTGTCGTCAAAATAAACACCCTCACCCGGCTCAACGTCACGCACCAATTCAAATCCCAACACATCCATCGCTACGCTCTCCGAGGCGACCATGTACTCCGTACCCAGATCAGTGACCCGCTTGCCAATCACTAATGGCCGAATACCGAATGGATCACGAAAGGCAAGAATGCCTCGACCAACAAGCATCGTCACCACGGCGTAGGCACCACGGCAGCGACGATGTACACCGGCCACTGCCGCAAACAAATCGGCAGGCTCCACATTGAGCTTATTCAATACAACGGTTTGCAATTCATGCGCCAGTACGTTCAGCAACACCTCTGAATCAGAATTGGTATTAATATGGCGTTTGTCTGTTTCGAATAGTTCACGTTTTAACTGTTCAGCATTGGTCAGGTTACCATTGTGTGCCAGGGCAATGCCAAACGGCGAATTGACATAAAAAGGCTGCGACTCCGCCGAAGAAAAGCAACCAGCGGTCGGATAGCGTGTATGGCCGATGCCCATGTTACCTTTCAGGCGAAACATATGGCGAGCATGAAATACATCACGCACCATGCCATTGCTCTTGCGTAGAAACATCACGTCGTCCTCACTGGTCATGATACCTGCCGCATCCTGGCCACGGTGTTGCAATACCGTTAGACCATCATACAGGGCCTGATTTACCTGACTGTTTGCTACGATGCCAATGATCCCGCACATAAAAACCTCAACTGTTCAAGTTACATTATTTAAAAACAAAATTCTTTGCTACATCGTCAGGCAAAAATCCGGTTAACCAGATTGCGACATACTGGAATCGACTGGTGAACAGCGAATCACGCCAGGTCGTGCTCTTTGGTAATGTGGTTAAACCAGCCAACGCCACCAGCGCCGTAACCAATACTAAACCACGGGCAAAACCGAACAAGACACCGATGGCCCGATCTGTTCCAGTCAAACCAGTACGCTGAATTAATTTGGAGGCGAAATACGTGACCAAGGCAAACATCAACATGGTAAGAACAAATAAAAAGAAAAAACTAACTACGAACTGGAGATTTTTATTGGCGATAAATCCTTGCAGAAAGCTCACCATGCCGCCGTTAAAGCGCCAGGCGATGACAAAGGCTGCAACCCAGGCCGCCAGCGACAAGGCCTCTTTGACAAAGCCGCGCATCACACTGATGAGCGATGAAACCACAACAATCCCGATAATAAACAGATCAATCCAGGTCATGCGCGATGTCGATTTCCTGTGGTATCAAACCAGTAATGAGAAAAGTGGATTCTAGCAAAATTGCCGCGCCACCCAATCAGGGATGCGCTAAGACCACGCCTTTGACACTCAATTGTTTTGCCAAGCTGGCTTGTTGCGCCTCGGCATCACTGCGCAGGACATGCGGACCCACCCTGACCCGATACGCAGTGGAATTGGAACCTTTGATGGATTCGACAAAAGCTGTATATTTATGTTTGCGTAATTTATCACGTAACGCGATGGCATTCGCCTGCTGATTAAAACTTCCCACTTGCACGACCCAGGCGCGCGCCTGCTCTGTTTTAACGGCGGGCTCAGTTTTTGCGATTGGAGCGGTATCGGCGGGCTTACTCTGCATGCTGGTGATCGCGGGTTGTTCTGCTATTACAGGTGTTTTATCCTGCGGGGTATTGTGATCAATCAAATCACGCGTTTCTGCTGGCGGCGGTGGTGGTACCGGCATCTCGGGCACTGGTCGCTGTGCGAGTTCTTGTAGTGGTGTGGGTTTAACCGGAATATTGGTACCCCAGATCGTCCCGGAATCATGGTCACCCGATAGGATCATGGGAATAAAAATGATACCCAGGGCCACCAGAACAATGGCGCCCACCAGGCGTTTCTGCAATTGCTGTTTGTCCATGATAAAGCCACTCGCCACTAAGGTCGCTGATTATAGGCGTAGTGCCAGACCTCGGCTACCGCATAAAACGATCCATACACCACAATCCAATCACCGGCCTGGGCCGCATCACGCGCCTGCTGGTAGGCCTGGGGCAAACTCATCAAGGTATGAATGGGTACGACACAACCCATATCAACCAGCGTTGTTCGCAACGATGCTGCATCAATTGCACGCGCTGATTGTGCAGGCGCGACATACCAACTATCGATCATCGGTAACAACGGCAACACCATTCCTGCTATATCCTTGTCCGATAAGGCCGTGAAGACGGCCAGGGTGCTACCCTTATGTCTGGATGCGTCATGCAATGCCGCCGCCAATACACGCGCACCGGCAGGATTATGTGCCACATCCAACACCGTGGTGATGTCACCCGGTATTAGTTCAAACCGGCCGGGGACGCGGGCGGTTAACAAGCCCTCGCGGATCTGCGCCTGACTGACTGGGAGGGTTGGCTGTAACAAGGCAATCGCCATCAGCACCCCGGCGGCATTTTGAAATTGATGCGCCCCGGATAATGCTGGCCGTGGTAAACCCACCGATTGCTGTCGTGTTGACCACCAGCGCCATTGCCCCCCCTCAACACAAAAATCAAACTCACCGGTCAGGCAAAATAACCTGGCACCAATCTGTTGCGCCACATGGCGTACGCTCACAGGTGCATGTGGATCGCTGACAATCGCCCATTTATCACGCCGAAAGATTCCTGCCTTCTCACGACCAATGGTTTCTCGATCGAATCCCAACCATGCCTGATGATCCAAATCGATGGCGGTGACAATGGCGACATCAGCATCAATGATGTTCACCGCGTCCAAACGGCCTCCCATGCCCACTTCAAGCACGATAATATCCAAGGGTTGTTGGACAAAAAGGTACAACGCCGCCAACGTACCGAATTCAAAATAGGTCAGACTGATGTCACCGCGCGCACCATCCACGGCCGCAAAGGCCGCGCACAAGGCGTTATCGCTAACTGCTTGCCCTGCTATGACAACGCGTTCGTTGTAGCGCAGTAAATGAGGTGAGGTATAGGCAGCAACCCGATAACCGGCGGCTTGATAAATAGCCGCCAGCATAGCAACGGTAGAACCTTTGCCGTTAGTACCCGCCACCGTGATGACAGTAAAGGGTAAAATTTGGGAATGCAGTCGTTGCCACACCGCCGCAACGCGTTCAAGCCCCAGGTCGATGACGTTGGGATGGAGTTGTTCCTGCCAGGCAAGCCACTGTGCGAGCGTGCTAAATCGCGACATACAAGTGAATCAAGAGACGCGCAACGAGAAGCTGGTTAATTGCACTCAAGCCGCGGGGCGATGGGTCAACATCGTGAGGATACTGGCAATGCGATCACGCATATCGCGACGATCCACAACCATATCAATGGCACCGTGTTCAAGTAAAAATTCACTGCGTTGAAACCCTTCCGGTAAGGTCTCACGCACAGTCTGTTCAATGACACGGGGGCCGGCAAAACCGATCAAGGCATTGGGCTCTGCAATATGAATGTCGCCCAACATCGCCAGACTGGCGGATACCCCACCCATGGTGGGATCGGTCAATATCGAAATATACGGGATCCCACGTCGATGTAAACGTGTCAGTGCGGCACTGGTCTTTGCCATTTGCATGAGTGAAAACAAAGCCTCCTGCATGCGTGCACCACCACTGGCCGAAAAACACACCAGCGGTATATTTTGTTCCATGCAGGTATTCACCGCCCGCACAAAACGCTCACCCACCACTGAACCCATCGAACCACCCATAAATTTAAACTCAAATGCAGCGGCCACCAGTGGAATCTTTTTTACCTGGCCTTTAATTACGATGAGGGCATCGTTTTCACCGGTGGCTTTTTGTGCCTGGACGATACGATCCTTGTAACGTTTAATATCCTTGAACTTCAATACATCAACGGGTTTGAGATTTTCACCAATTTCCAACCGCGGTGCTGGATCAAGAAAGCTATCGAGGCGCCGCCGTGCATCAATGCGCAAGTGGTGATTGCATTTG
>JAYSTO010000179.1:0-14531 GCA_043719675.1 Gammaproteobacteria bacterium
GAAGAGTTACCACCCTTGGGCGAGATCCGCGACATTGATCAAATCAATGCCGAATTTGGCTTGGCTTTGCCCGATGCAGCAGCATCGAGTGCTGGGGACACTGACAAGGTGGTTAGTCTGGATGTAGCAAAGACTGAAGATAACAACCATGAAGAGATGGTGGAACCGGCGAGCGCAAGTAATTAATCCACTCGTTACACAACGCTACAACAGGTAACGCCATGGGCGAACGCATCCAAAAAGTCCTCGCCCAGATCGGCTTGGGGTCACGCAGGCAAATTGAAGAATGGATCCGTAACGGGCGAGTTCGGATCAATGGCAGCATCGTTGAAATCGGCACGTGTGTTACTCCTGCTGACCGCATCAGCGTTGACGGTAAATCCGTGCGCATACCCACTGCGGCCGAAGCAACAGAAACCAAGGTCCTGGCCTATCATAAAAAGTCCGGTGTCATTTGTACCCGCCATGATCCGGAAGGTCGGCCGAATGTTTTTACCGACCTGCCGCGGTTACGCAATGGTCGGTGGGTAGCCATTGGCCGACTGGATATTAACACCACCGGCTTGTTGTTATTCACCAATAACGGCGAGTTGGCCAACCGATTGATGCACCCCTCCTATGAAATTGAACGGGAATATGCCGTGCGCGTCCTGGGCCAGGTCTCGGCTGAGACCCTGGATATTGTCAGAACAGGGGTGACACTTGACGACGGCATCACAAAGTTTGATAGAATCGACGACGCGGGCGGCAGTGGTGCAAATCATTGGTACCACGTAGTCCTGAAAGAAGGGCGCAATCGGGAGGTGCGTCGTATCTGGGAGGCGGTCGGCCACAAGGTCAGTCGCTTGCACCGGGTTCGGTATAGCACAATCCAGTTACCACGGAGCCTTCGTCTGGGTAAATGTGATTTGCTTCCCCCTGAGTCCGTAGAAGAATTGATGGCTGCAGTGGCACTGACGGGTAAAACGGAACCCAGCCGCTCGCAGTCAAAACGCCAAGGTCGTGGACAAGCCAGAGGACGCACGGCAGGTCACGCTAAGAAAAAATATAAGTGAGGGTGTCATGCGTATTTCAACACTTGCATTGATTGCAGTCGTGATGTTGGTAATGAGTTTGCATCTGTATACGTAATATTTCAATTTTTATTGCAGTAACTGCAAGTCTTGTATTGTGAATCGTTGGTTCGCGGCGGGTGAGCCTGTTGCGTGTTTCAGTACATTTTCAGCATAGTTGCCAAAAGTATAACATTACAACAAACGATGGTGCTGTTGTCGGTATTTTTCGATAATCATCAAGTCATTTGTCAACCAAATCCCTCATCGCGCGTTTATTTCAACAGGTGGCCAGTATGCGCGGTCATAAACCCTGTTTAATGAAAAATAATTCTTGGAGGAATGACGATGAATTTCTGGAACTTCACACAATTGGAAAGGGCCTTGTGCAAGGGGCGATCAGTCGCCTTGCTGGGTCTGCTCACTTCAGTATTACTCGCGTGTGGTGGCGGTAGTAGCGACAGCGAGACCTCGACGGCAAATGGCCAGGTCGCCTTGGGGTTAACCGATGCCGAAGGCGATTTTCTCACTTATACCGTCGATGTATTATCCATTAAAATGACCCACGCCAATGGCAATGTAGTCGAAACCTTACCGCTGACAACCCGTGTTGATTTCGCTCAATATACCAATCTCACGGAATTTCTTACCGTGGCAACCGTGCCGCAAGGACGTTATACCGAAGCCAGTCTGACTTTGGATTATCGTAATGCCGATATCCAAGTGGAAGATGCCGCAGGCGGTATCTTACCGGTGACGACGGTTCAGGATAAAAACGGTAAGGCAATCCAAACCATCGAAGTCAAGGTGGAATTAGCTGGCAATCGTGCGGTTCCTATCGCCCCCGGATTGATTCGCTACATGCTCCTGGATTTTGATTTGGCAAAATCCAATGTTGTCGCCATTGCTAATGGTGCTGCAACGGTGACGGTTGAGCCGGTGTTGCTGGTAGATGTCGACAAGGAAGCACCGAAGCATCATCGTTTGCGCGGACCAATGAAGTCAGTCAATGTTGATGGTGGTTATTATGACTTGTTTATTCGCCCTTACTTCAAACGCATTACTCGTGGTGAGCCAGTGTATGGCGATTTTCGAGTGCATACTAGCGATACCACCTTATTCCAGATAGACGGAATACCGTATCAAGGCGTTGCAGGATTAAAAGTACTGGCAACAAAACCTGAATATACCGCGGTAATGGCGTTGGGTCTGGTGCGCATGAATCCGCTGCGTTTTGAGGCAACCCAGGTGTTTGCCGGTAGCTCGGTTCCGGGTGGGACAATGGATGTAGTTCAGGGCAGTGTGGTTGCCCGCAGCGGTGATGTGATTACGGTGAATGGCGCGACGCTGATTCGTAGTGATGGCAGCATGTCGTTCAGTGACGGTATTAAAGTCACTTTATTTGATAGCACTGTGGTCACACGCGAATTATCAATGGCTACTTATACCAAGGGCGATGTTTCCGTCGGTCAGCAGGTAATGATATTTGGTACTGCGACTCCGGGCAGTGCAGATTTCTCCGCCGCCAATGGTTATGTCCGCATGGAAATAGGTAGCGTGCGTGGTACCGCCACGGCAGTACCCGATGTGAGTCAAGTTTTTCTCACGCTGAATGTGACCAATATCAATGGTCGTAATGCGGCAATGTATGATTTCACCGGCACGCAGGCCAGTGCCAGCAGTTATGAAGTGGACGTCGGCAGCCTGATTTTATCAGGAGTTAATCTTGCAAATGATGTGAGTGTACGTGGTTTTGTCACACCATTTGGCGCAGGCCCGGTGGACTACACGGCGCAAACGATGATTAATTACAGCGTCACGACCACAATACCATAAAGATAGCGACAACCTTACCCGCCCCAGCACATAGGGGGCGGGTACTTTTTTTAACAGTCTTTGTCATCGCCAGCGTATGGTATTAAGATACCTGCATGATAAATCTTCCGGTCAATCAGGTTATTCCCGATGTCCTGCAAATACTTCTCACGCAGCAGCGTCTGGTTTTACAGGCGCCACCCGGGGCCGGTAAAACCACGGCCGTACCCATCGCCTTGCTTGAGCAACCCTGGTTAAAAAATAAAAAAATTATCATGCTGGAGCCGCGTCGTTTGGCCGCGCGTAATGCAGCCAGTCGCATGGCCTTTTTGTTGGGTGAAGAAGTTGGCAACACCGTCGGTTATATGATTCGCGCCGACCGTTGTTACAGCAAGCAGACGAAAATACTGGTGGTGACCGAAGGTATGCTGACCCGCTTGTTACAGTCCGCTCCTGAGCTGTCTGATGTAGCGCTGGTGATATTCGATGAATTCCACGAACGCAATTTGCATGCAGATTTGTCGCTGGCGTTTTGTTTGCAATCGCAGGAGTTGCTGCGGCCTGATTTGAAGTTGTTAATTATGTCGGCCACACTGAATACCGAAGCCATTTCCAAGCTGTTAGATAATGCGCCGGTCATTGTCAGTGAAGGTCGTAGTTATCCGGTAGAAAACATTTATTTGCCAGCCAATGCCGTACCGCCAGATCGTTATAAATTGGCAGACAGTATTATGCAATTACTGACAAAGGTGATAACAGAGGAACAGGGTAATGCCTTGGTGTTTTTGCCCGGTTTGCGTGAAATCAAGCAAGTCGAAAGCAAACTGCAAAGCTGGTTGTTAGAGCAAAAACTAAATCATGTTGTTATTGCGCCTTTATACGGTGATTTAACCAAGGCACAACAGGATCGCGCCATTCTGCCGTGCGCATCAGGTCAACGAAAAATTGTACTGGCCACCAATATCGCGGAAACCAGTTTAACTATTGAAGGCATTACGGTGGTGATTGACTCCGGCCTGCAACGTGAATCACGCTTTAATCCCGGCTCCGGCATGAATCGAATTGATATTGGATTTATTGCGCAGGATTCTGCGGATCAACGCAGCGGTCGTGCCGGACGATTAAGTGCTGGCAAATGTTATCGTTTATGGACTGAAAGCCAGCATAAGAAGCTGGCGCGTCACAACAGTGCAGAAATTCTGGTCGCCGATCTGGCGCCATTGGCGCTGGAGTTAGCAAATTGGGGTGTAAGAGAAGTGAAGGAGCTGCACTGGCTGGATGCTCCGAATGATGGCTCGGTGGCGCAGGCCAGAGAATTATTGCGTGGGCTTGCTGCCATTAGCGACGATTTTAGAATCACACCGCACGGCAAACAATTGCTCGAAGTGGGTGCGCATCCTCGTTTGGCGCACATGATGATAAAGTCAGCCGGGTTTGGTTACGGTTACGACGCTTGCCTGCTTGCCGCCTTATTAAGTGAACGAGATATCTTCAAGCGTGACGCAACGCGTACGAGTGATGTGCAGAAACGAATGGATATACTATCTAATTCAGACCAGCAAACCCTCAATAACGCCAGTGTCGATAAAGGGCAATGCCAACTGGTTGTCAAAACGGCTGAGCAGTTCTATCAAAATATTAAACATTTCAACCGCAATATAAAATCAAACGATCTATCGACAGGTGTCATGTTGGCCTTTGCCTACCCGGATCGCATCGCTCAAAACCGGCACACGCAGGATCATCGCTTTTTATTAAGTAGCGGTAAAGGCGCAATACTCTATCAGCACGATGATCTGGTTGGCGCAGAATATATCGTGGCCGCTGAATTGGATGGTCAACAACGTGAGGCCAGAATATATAAGGCTGCCGATATTCAGCTGCAGGAACTCGAGGAGCATTTTCCAAAGCTGATTGAGCAACGCACTCACGTTATCTGGAATACCCAAGCGCAACGTGTCGAAGCCAGTAAATTGGTTAAACTCGGCGCGTTGGTGCTGGAAGAAACGGTTGATGAATCGGCCAGCCGGGATGTTGTGCATCTGGCGCTGCTTGACGGCATAAAACAAGCTGGACTGGCTTGCTTGCCATGGAGCACAGCTGCTCTGTCACTAAAACAACGCGTGCAATTTCTGAATGTGCAGAAACAAACCAACCCGGCATTAAGTCATCAACTGGCGCAACTCGAATTGCCCAATATGGAAGATGATTATTTATTACAGAATTTACATGCCTGGTTACTGCCGCATCTCAGTGGCCAGAACAGTATCAAAAGACTGCAATCACTTAATCTGCCCCCGATTCTTTCTGCAACCATTCCCTGGCAACAGCAAAAACTACTGGATGAACTGGCGCCAACACACATCAGCGTAGCGAGTGGTTCACGTATAGCCATTGACTACAGTGATCGGCAAGTACCGGTACTGGCTGTGCGGTTGCAGGAATTGTTCGGTCAAAAACAGACACCCGCTATTATCAATGGCCGGTTCAAATTATTGATCCATTTATTGTCACCTGGTTACCAACCCATGCAAGTGACGCAGGATCTCGAAAGTTTCTGGAAGACAACGTATTTTGAAGTCAAAAAAGAATTGTGTGGCAAATACAAAAAGCACTACTGGCCGGATGATCCGTTAACCGCGCAGGCTACCAGTAAAACCAAGCGGTTTATGCATAAGCCGTGATGGATGCTTGCAGCACCCACATCTAATAGGAGCAGGGTGGAAAACATCTTTGCTACCAATTTATCTTTTTTGTTGTAGAATCGAACCGTAGGTGTGTTTGGTTCACTTTGGTTCACTAAGGGGATATCTCATGTTTCATGTCCTGGTCTGTAAGCTTCATTCCATTACACTTGTACCGTTGTTGCTTATCAGTAGTCTACTGGCGGGATGTGGCATCAACAACATCCCAACCTATGACGAAGAAGTCAAGGCCGCCTGGGGTCAGGTTGAGAACCAGTATCAACGCCGTGCCGATCTGGTACCCAACCTGGTCGAGACCGTGAAAGGTTTTGCCAAGCAGGAAAAGGATGTGTTAATTCAAGTGGTCGAGGCACGTTCCAAGGTCGCGCAGATGCAGGTGCCGAAAGATGTGCTCACCAACCCTGCGGCCTTCAAGCAGTTTCAGCAGAATCAGGATGCCTTGTCTTCCTCCCTGGCGCGCCTGTTGGTTGTTGTCGAAAAATATCCGGAACTCAAGTCCGACCAGAATTTCCTGGCGTTGCAATCACAACTCGAAGGCACGGAGAATCGCATCAGTGTTGCACGCCGTGATTACATCGAAGCGGTGAAAAAATACAACACCGAGCTACGCACTATTCCAGGGAAATGGTGGGCATCATTGATGTACCCTGATGCGATAGTGAAGGAAACCTTCTCCGCCTCTGCAGAGGCCAAGGAAGCGCCAAAGGTGAAGTTCCAGTAAATGTTCACGCGCCTTCAACTCATCAGCGTCACCATCATGTTGACGTACGCAGCTGTTTTGGCGGCTGCACCGCAATTCCCGGCACTTAGTGGCCGTGTGGCGGATGAAGCCGGCATTCTCTCTCCGGCCTTTGAATCGGAGATCGCTACGCAACTTGCCGCTCACGAGCAGGCCACCACCAATCAGGTGGTGGTCACCACACTCAAGTCGCTACAAGGTTACGATATCGCCGACTATTCCAATCAACTCTTCCGCCAATGGGGAATCGGACAGAAAGATAAAAATAACGGTGTGTTGCTGGTTGTCGCGCTGAATGATCGTAAAATGCGTATTGAGGTTGGCTACGGCCTTGAAGGTGTGTTAACTGATGCGATTAGCCGTGACATCATCGAGCGCCACATCAAACCACAATTTCGCCAGCAACAATTTGAGCAGGGTATCCGTGAAGGCGTCACCGCGATCCTCGCTGCACTAAATAGTGAATATCATGTTGCTAATCCACCCTTTAGTGCCGTACCACTGCACACCCGGGATCATGGCAGTCTTGGTAAATTTTTCTTTGTGATTTTTTTTGTGTTCATCGCACTTATGATAATGTTACGGCGCCGATTGGCAAAATCGCCAACCCGGCTGATCCCCGCTGTAACCGCAGGGGGGGTGATAGGTATCTTTGTATGGATACTAACCGGGTTATTCGTCATCGCAATGGTACTGTCTACAGTAGTATTTCTGCTCACACTGTTTTCGGATGGCAGTAGCGGTCGTGGTGGTTCTGGCGGTGGTAGCTGGGATTCAGGGAGTGGCTGGGGCGGCGGTAGTAGTGGTGGCGGTGGATTTTCCGGTGGCGGGGGTTCTTCCGGCGGCGGCGGTGCATCGGGGAGCTGGTAATGACATTTTTGAACGATACTGAAAAACAACACTTGCGTAATGCCATCCGTGAGGCCGAGTCAAAAACGGCGGGTGAGATCGTAACCGTTATTGCTCTTGCGAGCGACAATTACTATTACTACCCAACCTTGTGGGCAGCATTGCTCGCGATACTGTCGCCGTTGTTACCTATTGCGATAAATTTCTCTTTCGCCCCGCTTGGCGTTGTTGAATTACAACTGCTGGTCTTCGTGTTACTACTAGCGGCTTTCCGCTGGCCGCCACTCAAGATGTATCTTGTGCCACGCGCGATCAAAGACCAATATTGTGCGCGCCGTGCCCAGGAACAGTTTCTTGTCCAGAATCTCCACACCACCCGGGCGCGTACCGGTGTGCTGCTCTACGTGTCAGTTGCCGAGCGGCATGTCTCGCTGCTGGCCGACAGCGGTATCCACTCCAAGGTCGTAGCGGGGACCTGGGACAAGATAGTCACTGATTTCACCCGCAAGTTACGCACCGGACAGGTGACTGACGGTTTTATTGAGGCAGTAAATGTAACCGGTGCGCTACTGGCCACCCATTTTCCCGCTGAAGTGATCAATCCCAACGAGCTGCCCGATCATTTGATTGAGATTTGAAAAGGCGACACACTTCCTTGCAGGCGGCGGCTTCGATATTTCGATGACAACAGTAACTATTCCGCGGTTGTTTGATCTGTTGTTGCATCAGTACGGCCCGCAATACTGGTGGCCTGCTAATTCACCGTTTGAGGTGATTGTCGGGGCCGTCTTAACTCAAAACACGGCATGGATAAATGTCGAAAAGGCTTTCGTTAATTTAAAATCAGCACAGGTGCTGACGGCGGAGGCAATTGTAACGGCGCCACCTCGGCGCCTGGCCAACTGGCTCAAACCGTCGGGATATTTTAACGTAAAGGCGAAACGCCTTAAGTACGTTTGCCAGTGGTACCTCGATCAAGGCGGCTATGAAAAATTGTGTCAAATGAAGACGACGCCTTTGCGCGAGTCGCTATTGTCCGTCCATGGGGTGGGTCAAGAGACCGCTGATGATATCTTGCTGTATGCTTTTAACCGACAGGTGTTTGTGATTGATGGTTATACGCGACGATTGTTCAGTCGGTTAGGGCTGATCGTAGGCGATGAATCGTATGAAACCCTGCGCTGTACTGTTGAACGCAGTTTTGCGCGACGTAAAAATAAGGCAAGGATATTTAACGAATACCATGCCCTTATTGTTCAGCATGGAAAGGATATTTGTAAGGTTAAACCAAGATGTGAGGAATGTTATTTGTTAGCAGCTTGTGAGCGCCGTGGTGTTTAACCTAACCGGCCTGGCGCATTTGATGTTTGGAACGGAGCGTAAATGGTTTTAATGGAGCGGGTAGATCGATAAAATCGCTGAGTAGCACCACGACTTTGTTAACTTCCCCGGCTGCAATCCGCAGCAACATTTGCACCGTTTTTTCGTCTGCGAGCGCTTTATTAAAATCACGCAGGATAAATACGCCGAAGTGTTTGCAACTATCAACGTGCTCCAATAATTCTTTTGGAATGACGGTGCGTGGAATTTTGATGTGTGAGGCGCCGATGCGATGCAGGCCAGAGCCGTTTTCCCAAACGTAAAAGGCTTTATTGCTAAAGCGACTCAACTGGGTAAAAAGATCGGTAACCCGTTCCGGGTCATATGTTTCCATGCTTACCACACGGAAATTGGTATCGAGCATTTGGTCAAGTTGGTCGAGATAATTCATGGCACTACGCTTTTAACCATAATATTTAAAATGTATAAGAGACATTCTAACCGAAAAACTTGGCTTAGCCATGTGAAATTGCGATAGAAATCAAAAATTTGCAATGCTGTAACAATCTAGGTTGCCGCCTTTTTATTTGGCGTAAAGGCATGAACACGGTTACGGCCTGCTGCTTTAGCCTGGTAGAGGGCCGCGTCCGCTTTGTTAAACAAACGTTCGGCATTGTCGCGGCTGTTTAGGCAGGCAATACCAATGCTGACCGTAACAATGATGTCTTTTCCATTAAAAACAAAGGGATAGCCTTCGATTGCCTGACGGACACGTTCGGCAACTTGATGCGCGCCTTCTGCCTCTGTTTCTGACAATAACAACGCAAACTCTTCTCCGCCATAACGGAACAACATATCGCAGGAACGTAGACATTCCTTGATGCAGGTAACCATCGCGCGAAGCACATAATCGCCAGCGCTGTGGCCATAGGTGTCATTGATCACCTTAAAGTGATCAACATCAAGGATTAACAATGACATGGCATGATGGTGACGGCGTGCCAGTTCGAGTTCACGCAGCATGGTCTGATCCAGCGCGGCACGGTTATTGGTACCGGTCAGGCCATCGACTTGTGCTGATTTGAGCGCGGCCTGATAAAGCAAGGCGTTACGCAACGGATAGATGAGGTGATAAACCTGGTTTTCCAGAGTTTCCATTTCTTCATTGTTAAAGCGTTTATTGCGGGTAAATTTCAGTTCACCCAATGCCTCACCACTAATGCGCAGGCGATAAATGGCGCTGTGACGATCTTCTTTGCCAATCTGAAAATTAAGATTCAGCGGTTCATGACTGTATTGAACGCCGCTGAAGGTTATGGCTTCTTGCGCACTTTCGGTGAAGTAACGCAGGATGCTTTCCACTTCTAATGAGGTTTGCAGCAGCCCAGCGAGTTTGAGGGTTCGTTGTAATTCCTGGATGTCCAGATCCAGGAGATTCATCGTTTGTACCGAATTTTTTTTGGATTCGGTATTATCGCTGATGGTGTGTATTGCCATAGTGTTTACCCATTGCAAGCTTCAGTTAACGTTTAGTTATGCGAAACTTATGCCAGAATACAGGGAAGGCCTGTCATTGCAACAAAGTTAATGAAAACAAATAGTTATGCTGGCTAGCATATAAGTATGTATAACGCTGTCAACATCCCGTCGCGATAAAGTGGGGGGCACAGCCGGAAAAATAGTGCAGGCAAAGCGGCAAAACACTCAGACCGAGTTGCCGTTACCTTCCCAAACCAATCGTTGGCCGTGTAGTGATTGGCTATCGGGTCCTAACAGATAAAGATAACCGGGCATAATTGCTTGTGGCGTTGCCAAACGGCGTGGATCTTCAGCAGGGAAGGCGTGACGGCGCAACGTGGTCTGTACAATTCCGGGGTCCAGGCTGTTGACCCGAATGGTGGTATTGGTTTCCCATTCCTCGGCCAGGATGCGCATCAAGGTATCGCCCCCCGCTTTTGCAACCGCATAGGCACCCCAATACGCAGTGCCTTTGATGGCAGCGGCATCGGAGCTGAACAGTACCCGCGCAGCGCTGGATTTTTTTAAGAGAGGATAACACTCACGCGTTAATAAAAAATTCGCCGTGAGATTAACCTGCAAGACACGCGCCCAGGATTGCGGATCGTAATGCACGATGGGGGTGAGATTACCCAGTAACCCCGCATTGAGTAGCAGCCCATCTAGCCGGCCAAATTCCTTGTCTATTGTCGTGGCGAGCTGGTGGTAATCATCCGGGCTGGCGGTTTCAAGATTCAGCGGATAGATGGCCGGTTGTGGCGCGTCACCAGCAACGATCTCGTCATAAACCTGTTCGAGTTTTCTAACGGTTTTACCCAGCAGAATGACCGTGGCTTGGTGTCTTGCGCAAGTGAGTGCCGCTGCTTTGCCGATACCATCACCGGCGCCGGTGATCAATATAATCCGATCTTTAAGCAAATCCACGGGTGGCTGATAATTTTGCGGTAGCGTCGGCATGGTCGGGGTCATTATTGTTGGTGTGCATGAATGTGTTGTGCACAGCGTAAACCACTTTGCACTGCACCTTCAATTGTTGCAGGGTAACCGGTATTGGTGTAATCACCCGCGAGCCATAAATTCGGAATGGCGGTGGCATTCTCTGGGCGAATCCGGTTGATGTCGATACAGCAACTGAAAGTGGCGCGTTTTTCACAAATTACCTGGACGTCGTCAGGCTGCGGCCAATGGGGAAAGGCCTGCTTGAGTTCGGTGCAGACCTGATTGGCAAGCTGTGTGTGATCCAGCTGCATGTGTGAACCAGGGCCGCTGATCACAACGGCCATCAGGCCATGTTGACCGGTGATGCGGCGGTCAATCACCCATTGTGCAGTGGTGCCGAGTAAACCTTCCATGGGTTGATCGGTACTGACGGTGGTTGGGTATTGGATATAGACCGTACAAATCGGTTCATAGCTGAAACCACTGAGTTGATAGACAAGGTTCTGCAAGGCAGTAACGGGTTTTATCAACGGTAGGCATGCATACGGTGGCAGGGCCAGCACGACATAATCGGTTGTGTGTATCTTATCATGACAAAGTACACCAGTGACCTGAGCCTTTTCGACTAGCAATTGATCAACGCGATGACTCAAATGCACTTTACCACTGTGCTGTTCAATGTATTCAACAGCGCGATCCGGCAGTAACATGCTTAAATCAACGCGCGGTAATAACACGTCAGCATCATGTTGCTGGTGACAAAAGGTATCGGTGAGGACACGGACAAAGACCTGTGCGGAAGCTGCTACAATGGGGGTGTTGAGGGAGGCAAGACACAACGGTTCCCATAACTGTTGAATCAGGGAGGTTGTTTGATGATGTTGTTGTAATAAATCAGCAACGCTGATGTCGCGTTCCGGCAAAACTTTGTGACGCCATAACTGTGTACCAAATTGTAATGCGCGCAATCGATCCGTCAGACCGAATCCTTTGGCGCGTAATAAACCGAACAAAAAATTTAACGGTGCTGGCCAATCCGCTGTTTTAAGTTCAATGAGCTGGTTATGGCTGTCCCGCAAACTCAAATGCAAGGGTTGGCGCAAGAAGGTCGAGTCAGGTACGCCAAGAAACGCCAGCAAGCGTAATGTGTGGTGATAGGCCCCCAGCAGCAGGTGTTGACCGTTATCGACAGTGGTGTTTGCCATTACAACACGGCGTGCACGTCCACCCAATTGCCGTGCGGATTCGAATACCTGCACATAATGGCCGAGGCGCGTCAGTTCAACGGCGCAACTTAAGCCCGCCCAACCGCCGCCGACAATCAGTATGTGTTTACCTTCAGCCATGGGGTTGTTGATATTTGCGTCGCCAGTGGCGCAGCTTTTCGCGCAATTTTATCGACCAGAGAATCCAGAGTTTACGCAGTGGCGGCAATGAAATGCGATGGTGCAAGACGCGATAATTATCCTTAATGATTTCGCGTAAGATAGATTGATACATACCAGCCATGATTATTCCTGCACGTTGTGCGTATCGATCAGTCTCTGGTAAGCATGCAAAGGCATTTTGGTAATGTGCCAAGGCACGGTCTGCCTGCTTTTTTATTAACGCGGTGAAAGCAGCGGTTTGTTTGCCCTGGCGAATGTCTTGTGTGTTCACACCGAACTGCTGAAGTTCGTCAGCAGGCAAATAAATACGGCCGTTACCGGCGTCTTCGTGGACATCGCGGATGATATTGGTTAACTGAAACGCCATGCCGAGTTCGTGAGCGTACTTTAACGTGTTACGGTCCTGATAACCAAAGATTTCCGCCGACATGAGTCCAACCACACTGGCGACGCGGTAACAATACAGGCTTAGTTCTTTATAAGAAGGATACTCGCTGTTAACTAAATCCATTTCCATGCCGTCGAGAATCTCCAGAAAATATTCCAATGGCAGGTTGTAGGCGGCAATCACCGGTGTTAACGCCAAGGTGATCGGGTGCTGAGCCTGTTGCGCAAACAGACGTTTAATTTCGTCACGCCACCATGCTAATTTCAGGCGTTTAATCGGAAGGTCTGAGTCTACGTCGACAACATCATCGACCTCGCGGCAAAAGGCATACAAGGCGATGATTGCCCGGCGTTTGTCATTGGGTAATGACAAAAAGCTGTAATAAAAGCTGGAACCGCTTTGTGCAGTCTTGGCTTCGCAATATTCCTGCGGTGTCATATGGGCATGGTTATGGGTTGTGTGCGATTCTATGCGGATGCGTCCGGCGATTATAAAAGAATATGGTCCAGAAGATGTTAACTATATCGCCGAGATTGAGGGTGGGCCTGGCGAATATAGCCGTGCGATTTTCCAGTTTGCTCAGGATGCGCAGGCCAGCGGCGACGATGGCGCGTAATTCCCAGCGTAATCGCCCCTGGGTGTTGTTGGCTAATCCGGCACCCTCGATCAGCAATTGGCGGCAACGTGCCAACTGGACCCGCATTAATTGGCGCATGGCGTTATCGACGAGGCGTTGCGAAAAATGAGTTGGCGTGACCCCGGCAGCTTGCATCTCATCCTCCGGGATATAGATGCGCTGGCGGGTGTGATAGTCGCTGTCAATGTCTTGGGCAAAATTGATGAGTTGTAAGGCGGTGCAAATTTTATCGGCGAATAGCAGATTCTGCGGAGTGGCTGCCGCATGTAAGTGCAGCAGCAAATGCCCAACCGGATTGGCAGAACAGCGACAATAATTCATTACGGTATCGATAGTCGCATAGCGCTTGGTATCGATATCCTGACGAAATGCCGTCAGCAAATCATAGAAGGGTGTCAAAGGTAATTGAAATGTTTGAATGACATCGGCCAGGGCGATAAACAACAAGTCATCCGAAGGTTGGCCGTTGGCGATCAGGGTTAATTTTGCCTGAAAGGCGTTTAATTGCGCGTGGCGTACAGTGGCATCATGCGTTCCTTCATCAACGATGTCATCGGCGTAGCGTGCAAATACATAGATAACTGCAGTGGCCTGGCGCAGCTTTGTCCCCAGCAGGATCGAAGCCACAGGAAAATTTTCGTAATGCGCCTTTGCCACGCGGAGACAATGTTGATAGGCGGTGGTGAGTGTATCGGTCGACATAGTAAGTGTGCTATTTTAGCGCCCAGGAAATACGAGTATGGAGAAATTTATGAAGACGTTAAAACCTATGCTGCTGGGCATTGTCATTGGTTTACTCTTGGGTCTTTGGTTTGGTGTCAACATTGGCAAGGATAAGCGCTTTTATAGCAATCCGTTCGCTGAGAAAAATGTGTCAGAGCAAATCAAAACCACTATTGGTGAGAGCATGGAAAAGGCCGGTGAAAAAATCGGTAAAATGGGTGAAGACATGCAGGGCAAACCCAAGAACTAACCTGATTCGGGTTCATGGCCAAATTCCGGTAGCAAGTTGCTGACTTGTTTGACCGCCGTTTCTAATTGTTGCAGCTCCTCGATTTCTTTTCCGGTGTTGATGCCCAGCTCGCTGAATTTACGCGCGTTGGGCAATACCCTGCTGTCGAAGGAACTGACAGCGCTGTTGTATGACTTCAGGCTGTTTTCCAGGCTGTTACCCAGTTTGT
>JAYSTO010000180.1:0-44234 GCA_043719675.1 Gammaproteobacteria bacterium
AGCCCTGCGTGCCATTCCACAGGCCGATATCATCGGTATTTCGTTGGCCTTATCGGCCTTGAGCCAGGATGTCGACAAGCTGCCGCTCCAAGCGCCCGATCCCAAATCACGAGAGCAACAAGTCAGCCAGGAAAAAATCCGTTCCACTCCCACCGATGTCGCTAACTGGTCGGACTTACCCCGTGCGATTTGGCAAGACCTCAAATCACTGGTCGTCATCCGCAATCACGAGGAACCAGTAAAGGCATTACTTGCGCCCGAACAGCGTTTCTTTTTAACAGAAAATTTACGCCTGCAATTAGAACAGGCACGTCTGGCGATGCTGGCGGGCGAGGCGGAAATCTACAAAGAACGCATTGATACCGCGTTGAAATGGACCCAGCGTTATTTCGATAAAAAAGCGCAACATACCCAGTCCGCAGTGGCGACACTTAAGAAATTGCACGCTGAAAACATTGCACCCGTATTGCCGGAAACTTCGCGTACCTATCAGGCATTACAGCGCTATCTACAACACAAGAACAAATAAAAATCGAATGGCAATTAATAAATGTTAACACCAACCCTGAAACATACAGCATGAAATGGCTATTTAGTATTTTGCTACTACTGATGATTGCGGTCATGTTGGGCCTGTACGCATACCAAGACCCCGGTTACGTCTTGATTGCACGTGGCCATAACACCTTGGAGCTGAGCCTGACACTGTTTGTGATCATACTCGTCGTCGGTTTTGCACTGTTATACTTTTCCCTGCAATTATTCTTTGGCTTATGGGGCGTGCCCGGCTCTATGCGACGCTGGCGAGTGCGCCAACGCCGGGAACGCGCCGCGCGCGAGACCAACCGTGGTTTGATTGAATTGGCGCAGGGTCAGTGGGAAAAGGCCGAGCGCTTTTTGATTCGTCACGCCTTCGATAGCACAACACCGTTGATTAATTATCTTTCTGCGGCACGTGCCGCGCAAAAACAAAATCGCCCCGACAAGCGCGATGAGTACCTTATTCTTGCCCACCAACACATGGCCAATGCCAGCTTCGCGGTTGAGTTGACGCAGGCGGAATTGCAACTGGCGCACGGTCAATTACCGCAATCACTG
Organism: Gammaproteobacteria bacterium; assembly: GCA_043719675.1. Lineage (GTDB taxonomy): Bacteria > Pseudomonadota > Gammaproteobacteria > UBA6429 > Thiohalophilaceae > JACQBC01. The sequence continues at coordinate 1,099 of JAYSTO010000180.1, forward strand.
GCAATCTTATTACGTTTACATGCAACTTCACCTAAGCATCCGCATGTCCTGTATTTGTTGGCGCGCTTGTATGAATTGATGCGCAACTGGTCTGAACTAAAACAACTTTTGCCCGCCTTGCGCAAGCGTGCGGTCTACCCGGTCGAAATCTTAAATCAGCTTGTGCAAAAGGTGTATCGCGAGTTGCTGACCATCACAACCCAGCACGGCAACGTCGAGGAACTGGCGGCGCAGTGGAAAGAGCTACCACGTACCCAGCAGCAAGACCCGGACATGGCACGGCATTACGTTCGCTGTTTATTGACCTTGGAACAAACAGACCTGGCCGAAGTAGTTTTGCGCAATGTGTTGCGCCAAGGCTTTGATAATGATCTTGTGTACTTATATGGCCTGATAACCGTTAAAGACAAAGACAAACAACTGGCGACGGCGGAAACGTGGTTAACCGGCAATGAAACCAATTCAGTATTGTTGCTGACCTTGGGCCGCCTGTGTATACGTAGCCGACTCTGGGGCAAGGCGCGCGCCTATCTGGATGCCAGCATCGGTACACAAGCGCGTTCGGATACCTATTACGAACTCGGCCAGTTGATGGAAAAGATCAATCAACCCGAACAAGCCGCCGAATATTATCGACAGGGATTGCTGCTGGCGCACGAGGAAAAGCTCGATGACGCCCTCACGGTAACTCCCATTGCCCCGACAGTATTACCGATGCTCGTATAGTTATTTCAGAGCTGCCGTTGTGCCACGGAAAGGTGCAGAACACCACCTCAGTCTTTTGCAAATTCAAATGCATCAGAATAGTAATTTGCCAAAAGCAGGCCGTTGACGCTGAAGGTATCGCGACCCGCATAAACCATGGCTGGCGAACCAGACGCGTAGATGTCGTGCATACTTAAATCGGGAAAGTCATGCGTGATGGCGAGGTGGACAAAACCCGTGCGCCCGTTCCAGTGATCACCGGGTTTGGGATCGGATAACACCGGTGTGTAGCGAATATGCGGATACTGTTGTGTCCAGGCCTGCGCCAGCTCATGCAGGTATAAATCTTCGCGGCTGCGCACACCCCAATACAAATGCATGGTACGTGGAGTGCCGCGGGTTATGGTGTCTTCGATAATCCCTTTTACGGGTGCAAACCCGGTTCCCCCTGCCATCAGGATCACCGGGCGGGCAGAATTATCGCGTAGGAAAAAACTGCCCAGCGGCCCTTCAATACGAAAAATATCGTTATCATGCAGGTGCCCAAACAACTCACTGGTAAAACGGCCACCATCGATGTGACGAATATGTAATTCAATAAAAGTATCGTCGTGCGGCGCATTGGCGATGGAGAAACTGCGGCGACGGCCGTCCTTTAAAATAATATCAATGTATTGACCGGCCAGGAACTGCAGGCGAAAACTCTCGGGCAATTTCAGCCGCAGGCGCAACACATCATGATTCAGGCGTTCAATACTCTCCACCCGCGCAGGCATGCGTCTCACTGGCATCGATTGGCTTGGCGCAATGGTGTCTATTTCTATCACCAGATCATCGCACGGGATCGCCTGACAGCAGAGAATAAAACCTTGTGATTGTTCGGCCGGGGTCAAGCCCTCGGAGGGGTGTTGCTGTTTAATCTGTCCCTGTATTAGTCTGCCTTTACACATGCCACACAAGCCATTGCGACAGCCGTAAGGCAGGGCAATACCTTGGCGTATCGCAGCATCTATTAACGTTTCATGGTCAGTCGTGACAAATGACTGGCGGCTGGGGTCGAGCGTGATACAGTACGTCATGGTACCTCTTCAGAAAAGGTGCAAGATTATCGCTGAATGGATCGACGATTAACACCCTTAATCGGTGTGGCCAACGCTGAACGCAAGGGCTGGTGTAACTTGTAAATGCGGTTGTCGAGATTGCGCTATGGATTTTTTACTCTTTCAGCAACCGTTACCCGACGCAATACAGGTATATATTCCCCTAAAATACCGACGCCGCAGGCCAGGCGTGCGACGTTGGACTGTAACGCGTATGCCGTACTTTTTATTCGGCCACTTTGATCGTTCGACCATTTAATGGCTGTACCGGGCGTGCGTTTTTGGGCACAATCGCGCTGAAGGCGGCGACTTGTTCCGCAGACACGTCTACCGCCGTTTTTAATAACATCCAGTTCACACCTTCGGTGCAGGGCGGGGTTGTCAGAGAACCGGCATAGTTATAATAACCACGCTTGGCGGGTAATAACTCAGCTGCATTGAAACCGGCGGCAGTCAACGGCGTACTGTCGCCGGTCTTGGCAGGTAAGTTCGCCCAGATCTTTGCCAGCGCAGGATTCGCCGCCGTGCCTTTGTTCATCAACACACCGATCACGCCCAACTGACCATCAGCAGACTTATGTACGAGGTGCGCAACCATGTCCGCCGCCTTGCCATCCAGCGTATGTTCACTGGGGGCATGGAAATGGAATTGCAGCAATTCATAACTCTTGCCCGCGACCGTGAGAGTACTGCCCTTGCCCATGTTGACCTGGATGGTATGACCATTATTCGTGATGTTTTCCGCTATGCCCTTGTAATCAAACACGATGGGTTCAGCCTTTTCTTTTACCATGGCAGCTTGAATATCAATGGGGGATTGTTGCTTGCCATCTTTGCAGGTGGCATATTCAGGCTTTAAACTGCCCCATTTATCCGGCGCACCTTCGCCCTCATAGCCCCAATGAACTTCGTGCACGGTAGCTTTGTCAGCATGTTTGATCGCCGGTTTGTCTTCGTGTTTGTTACAGGCGACTAACGCCAATGACGCTACTGCTAAAGCGGCAATAAGTAAACGTTTGTTCATGCGGGTGCTCCTCAGGTATTTTAATGTGGTAAATTTTGCGGGCGCTAGTATTTCTTAACACCTTTTATTTTGCAAGCCGGGCGAATTATGTTTTGATTATATTTAATTCCGTCCAGATGGCATCTACCCGCTGTTTTATCTGTTCATCCATCTGAATCGGTTTACCCCATTCACGCGTGGTTTCACCCGGCCATTTATTCGTTGCATCAATCCCGACCTTGCTACCCAAACCGGAAACCGGTGAGGCAAAATCCAGATAGTCAATCGGCGTGTTTTCAACAATGACAAAATCACGCGCAGGATCAACACGGGTACTGATCGCCCAGATCACATCCTGCCAGTTACGTACATCGACATCTTCATCGGTGACGATAATAAATTTAGTGTACATGAACTGGCGTAGATAAGACCAGATTCCGAACATCACGCGCTTGGCGTGACCGGGAAATTGTTTTTTCATGCTGACGACGGCGACACGATAGGAGCACCCTTCGGGCGGTAAATAAAAATCGACGATCTCGGGAAATTGTTTCTGCAGAATCGGGGTGAAGACCTCATTTAAGGCCACGCCCAGCACCGACGGTTCATCGGGTGGCCGACCGGTATAGGTGCTGTGATAAATCGGATTTTCGCGATGCGTGATGCGTTCGATGGTGAACACCGGGAAGCGCTCCACCTCGTTGTAATAACCGGTGTGATCGCCAAACGGGCCTTCCTCCGCCATTTCGCCGGGATGGATCACGCCTTCCAAAATGATCTCAGCGGAGGCAGGCACCTGTAGATCCGAGCCGAGACATTTCACCACTTCCGTTTTATCACCGCGCAACAATCCGGCGAAGGCATATTCCGACATCGAATCCGGCACGGGGGTGACAGCACCGAGAATGGTCGCCGGGTCGGCGCCCAAGGCCACGGCTACCGGAAACGGTTCGCCTGGATGCGCGAGCTGCCAGTCACGAAAATCCTGTGCTCCACCACGGTGTGCCAGCCAGCGCATGATCACTTTGTTCCTGCCAATCACTTGTTGCCGATAGATGCCGAGATTTTGCCGTTCTTTATGCAGTCCTTTGGTGACCACCAAGGCCCAAGTGATCAGCGGGCCGGCATCGCCGGGCCAACAGGTTTGGATCGGCCACTGCGCTAAATCCACCGCCTCACCTTCTAACACCTGTGTCTGACAGGCCGCCGACTTCACGACCTTCGGCGTCATGTTGAGGACTTGTTTGAAGATGGGTAGTTTCTCCCAGGCGTCTTTGAATCCTTTGGGTGGTTCGGGTTCTTTCAAAAAGGCAAGTAACTGACCAATCTCGCGCAAGGCGCTGGTGGATTCGGCACCCATACCCAAGGCGACACGCTCGGGGGTACCGAATAAATTAGCCAGCACCGGGGTGTTAAATCCGGCGGGTTGTTCGAATAACAAGGCGGGCCCGCCAGCGCGCAGGGTGCGATCACAGATCTCCGTCATCTCCAGCCTGGGGTCAACCGGGATATGAATGCGTTTGAGCAGGCCGCGTTGTTCGAGTTGATCGATAAAATCGCGTAAGTCACGGTATTTCATAAAGGCGGCGTCTGGGCTGTGGGGTTGTGTTGTTGTTCAATTGCATTACCATAGCAGAAATACAGAATGTTTGGACAGCGTAACTTTTCAAGGTGGTTCCCTATGGTAACGCAGACCAGTAAAAAACGCGGCGGTACACTGGCGCAGGCCGTGCGTGATTTTTTGCAATTAGAATCCGCCGCTGGTATTTTGCTGGTGGCCGCCGCCGTGTTGGCCATGATCCTTGCCAATAGTTTCCTGTCCAGCTTTTATGATGGTTTACTCAGTACCCCCGTTGCAATCCAGGTAGGTGCGTTTGCCATCAACAAACCACTGTTGTTATGGATCAATGACGGTTTAATGGCCGTCTTTTTTTTCCTGGTTGGGCTTGAATTAAAGCGTGAGGTATTAGAAGGCGAGTTACGCAGCATTAAACAAATCATCTTACCAGGTGTTGCCGCATTCGGTGGCATGGTTGTGCCTGCATTGGTTTATGTTTTTTTTAATATGGATAACCCCGCTGCCTTGCGTGGCTGGGCCATTCCCACCGCAACCGACATCGCCTTTGCGCTGGGTGTCTTGCAATTACTTGGGCCACGCGTGCCCAATAGTTTAAAAATATTTTTAATGACCTTAGCGATTTTCGATGACGTGGGCGCGATCATCATCATTGCGATTTTCTTTACCAGCGAGTTATCCACTACTGCGCTGAGCGTGGCCAGCGCTGCAATTGTTGTTTTGTTGCTGCTGAATCGACTGCGAGTCATGAATATCGCGGCCTATGTCATCGTCGGGTTGGTATTGTGGTCTTCGGTACTGAAGTCCGGCGTGCATGCGACGCTTGCCGGTATCGTATTGGCCATGTTTATCCCGTTGCGCGATACCAAACAACCAACACACAGTCCATTGCGTGAAATAGAACACGACTTACATCCACCCGTTGCCTACGGCATTTTACCGTTATTTGCCTTCGCCAATGCAGGCGTCGCGTTGACCGGCTCGATTGCTTTATTATGGCATCCGATCTCACTGGGTATTGGTCTGGGCCTGTGGCTTGGTAAACAACTTGGCATCTTCATTAGCGTATGGCTTGTTGTGAAATTGGGATTAGCACGCCTGCCCACGGGTGCCAACTGGTTACAACTCTATGGTATCTCATTATTGTGCGGGATCGGTTTCACCATGAGCCTATTCATTGGCACGCTCGCCTTTGCCGAACAGTCGCAGGTATTTTCTAATCCGGTTCGGCTGGGAATTTTATTTGGGACAGTTGTCTCTGCGCTTAGTGGTTATCTGGTGTTAAGGCTGGCATGCAAATCTACTGCACCCTCTGCATAATATAGTTAATGCCGGTGTCCATACGACAGATTATTTCCAGTTTGGCGTATCTATTACTGGCGAGCACCACCTACGCCCAAACTTGCAGTTACAATACTTGGCGTTGGAATGTACGCGGGAATCAAGCGGTGCAACATGAACGCGTTGTCCACCCTTATCATTTACTGCATGCCGATGAACGTGATGCCAGCACCGGATGTACCGTCTGCGAGGAAGATCAGGTCGAGATTGACGTTGCCGGGTTACCGGTGTTTCATCTCTGCAAAAATATTGCACCAAAAGTTAAGGCCGTATTGGTGGAGTTGCAACGTCAAAATGCGCCAATCAAAACCGTGATCGGCTATCGCGTCGGCCGTTCGCGCGGCACGGTCGATGCACAGGGCAATCGCAGCGGGTTTAGCAATCATTCCTTTGGCGTGGCATTGGACATCAATACTGATCACAACGGCCTGTATACCCAGTGTTTTTATTTTGGACCGCAGTGCCTGTTATCGCGCGGCGGCGCGTGGCGACCGGATCTTGATCCGTATAGCCTGACCGGTAACAGCCAGATCGTACGCGCACTCAAAGCTATCGGTTTGTTATGGGGCGGCGAGATCGCCGGGCAACAAAAAGATTTCATGCACTTTTCGCCCAGTGGTTATTAAAAGAGGCGGCTACAGCGAATTATTTTTTGGTGTATGTTGGTAATGGCGCGTTTGATAATAAAGGATATCGCCAATAAAGGGACTGATGTTTTCTACCAGCCCCCATTCCGCAGCGACTTGATCGGGATTAGTGTTGTTGTGAACCGGGTTGACACGGGCTTTGATCCGGTACGCCAACTCAACAAGCTGTAATGCCCGCGACTCATCTACACAATGATACATAGAAAATAACTCCGTAAGGTACCCTGCTCGTTTTTGTTGTTCAACGTCGAGCTTGAGGAGACGGTCAGTGTCAGGTAAAAATCCTTCGTGCCAATAGGCACAGGCCAGCCTGATGATCTCTTCCTTGCTACTGCTGGCGAGGCCTTGCTGGCTTATTTTTTCCAAGAGTTCTTGTGTCGTCATCGGTGTGGTAACTGGTTATACTGCCAAAGCGCATAGTCAAGATGGCTCTTGGCTGTGTCTGGGCTACCAACATAATATTTCAATGCTTCCGTTGCCCTCTCACGGAAGCTATCGACAGTCATTTTTTTCATTTTGAGCAAAGTTAAAATATCCTCCCGATCCCGATCCCCGAAGCGCCCCAGTTTCGACACCGCTAAGTCTTCGGGTGTTACTACATACAGCCATAAGGGTGAATTAAGATGATTCTTCTGCAATAAAATCGCATCATCCTGGTAGTCTTCATGCAGCGGCCCCAGCATTGGGGTAAATTGGCTATCTAAATCTAACTTTCGCCGCACATTACCCGCATCATAAATTATGGATGGCTTACTGATGACAATTTCGTTTTTCCTTACCCATTTTGCCGAGTTAAACTCAACATCAATATCGTTACTGCCCCTGGCATTGGTATGAATATGCAAGGCGCAACCGCCAAACAGATACGCCTTAACTGATCCCGGTTTTGAGGTCTGCGTCAGGATATCTTCTGTCAGGTGTCCAAAAAATCGAAGGATTGCCAAGGAAAGTGGTGTCTCGAGATAAAGCGAGTTGCTCATGCGGGTTCCCTCTCCGTGCTTTGCAAACCATGGTAAAGTGACAATACAATTGCCCGGCGCCTTCGTCAATATAAACCAGGATCAATAAATCCGCCCGAAATTATAGATAAAGAAAATTACCCTGCGATTTCATAACACTAAGGATCTATCCACGGCAAAAGCGTCGCTGTTGTGTTGCCATTCCTGCCGGGGCCGGTCGACGCCCAACTCGATGGTGTAACCCTCCGGGTCGATCACGTAAAACGAATGCATGACGATATGATCGACGCCACCACTCACACGCAGCCCGTTTGTCTGGCAGCGCAAATAAAGTTCACGCAAGGCTGTCTCGCTCTCCACGTTGAAACACAGGTGCACGAGCCCCTCACCCTCGGCGTGCCGAAATGCAGTATCCTCCATCAGTGCGAGTTCGTGCGCATACTGACCGGAGCTGTAAAAACGCATAGTCGATCTTGCGCCGACACGTTGCAAACCCAATACGCCGACATAAAAAGCTTCGGCAATGTCGAGATTACGCACCCGCAAGGTGACGTGATTAATGCCACGAATCGCCATAGACCACGCTCCTTATAAATTTAAATTAATAATAACTCGATGCGTCTTGTGTCAACGCCAGCCACAGCAATGCAGCCAGTGACGGAATACCCGTGAACAACACAACCTGCCACCAGCGATGAAGCGGCGACACCCGGCTTAAGATAAGTGCCATGAGTAACAACGTCATTGGAATCAGCGACAAATTGGCGTAGACGCGGCCAATGAGCATCAGGCATAACAACCACACGCTGGCTAACACAGCGGCCTGTACTGGTAACACGGTCACTTTTGCCTTCGCTGTTAATTCGTATAACGCAAAACCGCCGAGTGCGGCAGCAAGCGCACTGCTTAATTGTCCCACCAGCAAACTACTACTTAGTGCCGCGATGACGGCATAACTGGCACTGATGATCGCCAGTGGTAACGCGGAAAAGGTCGCGTTAGTTCCCGTTATTAATCGACGAATCATTACCACGCCAATTACAACCAGTACCACAAGCTCCAACGCCAATAATACAAATATGTTTTGGCGCAGGACCGGCCAGACAATCACGCCCAGCGACAACACCAACACAGCCGACAACCATAACCACTGCCGGTGCGATGTAATAGGTAACATGCCAACAACAAGCATGATACTGCCGATAATCCATAACCAGTCTACCGCCTCACGCGGCGGTAACACCGGTACACCGCGCACCCAGAAGTAGGAAATGAGCCAAATCGCGGCAAACCCCCACGCCCCGCTCCAATGTCGCCGCAACATCAGTGTGGCGAGAATCAGTGACAGCACCAGCGGAAGTACCAGTCCTGGTAGCAGAAATTGATATGTGCTATTCATCGTATCAGCGCCTTTTAAAAACCACGCGCCCCATCAAGGACGCGTGGCTATCTCTATTGCTTGATTGCCTCGACTTGCAGCGTGATCGCAACATCATCACCGATACCACCTGGCATGAAATTCATACCGAAATCACTGCGCTTGATGGTTGTTGTAGCGGTATAACCGCTGCGATAACCACCCCACGGATCTTTGCCTGCGCCAACTGGCTTCACCGATAACGCTACCGGTTTTTTTACCCCGTGTAATTCCAAATCACCGTCCACGCGCGTCAACTCACCGGTTGCGTTATAACTGGCTTTGGTTGAAACAAAACGCATCGTCGGAAATTGTTTACTATTAAAAAAATCCGGGCTACGCAAATGTTCATCACGTTTTTGGTGGTTACTATCAAGACTGGCGGTCTGAATGGTAACAGTGACATCAGATTTGCCATTCGGCAGCAGATTTATGTCGCCTTCCACCGTATTAAAGCGGCCCACCAGATAACTGATGCCAAGGTGACTGACGCTGAATTCCACGTTGGTGTGTGCTGGATCGATCTTGTATTTACCCGCAGCGGCATTCTCGGCATGCACTGATGTCCCAATGCTGATGGCGGCGGCAAAAAGCAATGTAGCCGTGGTTGAAGAGGTGATAATAAATTTCATGTTGTTTCTCCTTTCGTTGGTTGGTTAATAAAAAATTAAATTCAAATCTATTCCATAGTTTCCTTCAGCTTTTGCAGCAAACGTACAAGCTCTTTGCATTCCGCATTTGGGGGAAAAATCATTTCATAAAATTGCCGCGTATACAAGCCATAGGTTAAAGATGTCTGCGTGAATAACAATACGATCACTCAGCGAGATTCCTCAAGCTGTTTTATCTCAGTCAACACCTATAAGAGGTGGTGAAAAACTGCCAAAAAACCCTTTTTTTTAATAGCACCTCCCGTTGCAAGGTCAACCACATTCGCTAAGCTTGGTGCTGAATCAGCCAGATCCGGCAAATGTTCTATTTCTTCTGCATTATGTCTCTACGAACCTGGATATCCGGCGCTACGTTCAATAATCGCAGATGTGTCCCTTTTTTCTTAAGACCAAGCTGCTGATACGTATTTTCCAGATCCGGGAAATGTGTTGCATCTACATGTGTATTATATAGGTCAATAAATATTTTAGAATTGGACAATTCATCAAACTTTTTCATTAATTCCTGCGCTGTCCACTCATCATCAGTGGGCAGGCAACACTGCGCAAATTTTTGCAAAACGATATCGAATGATAACTTGTTTTTGGAATCTATTCGCAGGCGCGTGTCCGCCAGTAAACTAATTGCCGCCCCACTCCAGTAGACACGCATAAATTGTCGATCACGTATCATGGCTTCCGTCACTTGAGCAAGTGTACGGTCAACCGATGTGTCTCGCCGCCCGCGTTCAAATCCTGAATTAAGGGCGTCCCAGGCTTGTGCCTCCGTTAACACCCCCACACGGGCGCGCAATATATTCTGATAATAACTGGCTAAACCTTCAGATAACCAATTGCCATTGCCACTGATCGAAGGATGCAGTAAATGGGCAAGTTCATGGATCAGCACCCAATCCACTATGAATTCAGTCATTGGACGAGTTTGATCTATATAAACATGCAGCCCATCCCCGCCACCTCGCATAACTTCGCCCCACGGAACAGGTTCACGATCCGCACCTACAGGTATGACCAGCAATTGTAAATCTTTAACCGGCAACTGGCCGTAGATCTGGTGTAAGGTATTTAAATTGCTATCTATCCAGAGAAGAACGTTATTTCTATTAAATTGCTGACGTCCCTGTAACATCGCAATTTCAACTCTGGAGCCGTTGTTAGTTTTCATCACCTTCTCAAAACGCCCCACCGCAATACGTCCCTCCCAATTCGCACTGCGACGACGAAATTGGTAGATACGTGTGTTCTGTGATGAATGAAGCAATTTTCCTGGTGCTGATACTTCAAATCCCTCCGGCAAGTGAAAATCTATCATTACCGCAATCTCACTATTTTCCGACGATTGCCATAACCACTGGCTGAGTTCGACCAATATTTGATCTTTCGTTGACTGTCGCGACTTAAACCAGGGATGAGTTATATTACCGTTAAACACCGCTGTATAACGGATGCAATCACCTTGTTTAACTCGGCAAGATCAAGATACTGTTGCGACGGCATTAATGGATAAGGCTTGTTTTGTTTAATATGGTAGATGTTACTGAAATGACTGACCCCATCTTCATCCGCAATATAAAAATATTCCGGTGGTGGCGACGTAAAACAGAGCTTCACATTGAAGTGGCTTAAATCTTTGGGAATATCGACGTCATACTTATATATCGTTGATGAATAGACATGGCTTGTGCAAAACAACAACAGGCAAAAAATCAGCGGGAAACGAAAATAGCTTTGCATAAGCCGATTATCCACAAATTCGAGTTAATCTTATTATTGAAACAATATAATGTAATTTTATCACTATGTCATTATTCATTCGGCCGAATTAACCTGCGACAGAATTTTTTTAACTAAATACTGTTTACTGTATATCCCATCATTATTACGGCTTGCGCGCAAGCGATCTATCCTTGACTCGCAACGCCAAAGCTTCGCTGTCAGAATATCACCACCAATTTCCCATTGGCTTCATTACTTTCCATGTAGGCATGTGCCTGTTGAATATCGGAAAAGTTAAACTGTCGACTACAGATGCTGGGTATCTTCCCGGTACCGACTTGTTGAGCGATCCAATCCAGCGGCGACTCCTCCAGTGGCATCTGTGTACTTCCCAACAAACCGCTACTGAAGAAGCTCAGTTTTACCGTATTAGGCAGATCCGCCATTAAATGAAAATTTTCAATCACCGGTGGTCCGCCCAATAAACCAATTACCGTAACCTCACCCCAGTGGCTTAATGTTTTTAGAGTATCTTTCAAGGTAGCAGCACCGATTATTTCCAAGGCTTTGTCAATACCTTCCGGCACCAGCGATCTCACCTGCTTTGCAATTTCACCATGGTCTATCAATACATGATCGGCGCCGAAGGTCTTTAAACGATCTGCTTTGTTGACGCTGCGGGTGGTGGCTATGACGGTTAAGCCGCGTGCCTTGGCGTAGGTAAGCGCAGCGAGGCCCACTGATGACGTGGCGCCGCGTATTAACAGTGTTTGCCTCGCTTCGATACGAAGGTTTTTATCCAATGCACCCCAGGCGGTCAAATAAGCTATCGGCAACGCGGCCAATTCCGCCCACGCCATATCGGTGTCAATGGCTAATACGTGACTGACCGGTGCCACTACATACTCCGCATAACCGCCGTGGCGGGCCATCATGAGTCCACCCATTACCGTCATCACCCGCTGGCCTTTACGAAAATGACCGCTTGGATCAGCCATGACTTCACCGACCGCTTCAATGCCCAGGATACGAGGCTCGCCCAGTTTGCCGAAAATTCCCTGTCTGAAATAGGCCTCTGCACGGTTAAGCCCAAACGCACGCACCCGTATTTTTACCCAGCCTTCAGCGGCAGTAGGTTCATTGACATCTTGCAGGGTGAGCACTTCGGGTCCACCTGTACGTTCAATAATAATTGCTTTCATTTTTTCCCCTCGATTATTGCGGGCGCGATGATTTGTTGAACATGTATCGTGCGATCTTCCAGTCTTCATCGACCTTTCTCAGCACAAATAACTCACGATTTTTTTCCGGTAGGGTGACGCCCTTATCAAGGATGGTTACTTCTCCCTCTGAGGAGGTAATGGCATAGGCATACTCACAGCTGGGCACAATTTCTTCAATCTTGAAATCAATATTTAATTTAATAGTGTCGAACACGTGCCGATACGCCGCCTTGAGTTGCTCCAATCCCGCTGCTGTGGGTCCCTCGGTTGGCATGAAAACACCGTCTTTGGTATAAGACGCAACAGCTGCTGCTGCGTCGGACTTATTCAGGGCAGCAAAATAGGATTTCAAAAGCCGTTCGATATACTTGGCCTCTGTTTCTTTATCTCCGCATTTTTTCGTTACGTTTGTGTGCTTTGATGCTGACTTTTCATTTGCGTAACTGATGGTCAGCCCAAGGCCGCCCAACGTTAAAACCAAGAGTGCTAATAAGAGTTTCTTTGAGTTCATCTTGAATATCTCCTTCTAAATTTTAAGTAAAGTGACTCGATGAAGCTTATATGCTTACATTAATGGTAACTAGAGGCTATTGTTAAGAACCATCATTCCATTTATGAGAAGAAAGACATGGATCTCGATTCTGTCGCACTCTTTGTTGAAGTCGTGAAAGCAGGTAGTTTCTCAGCGGCAGCGCGCCACACGCGTATGCCCGTTGCAACAGTGAGCCGCCGGATCAGCGAGCTGGAGAAAAATCTCAATATAAGATTACTCGAGCGTTCATCGCGCCATGTACGCATGACTGACGCGGGCGCGGTACTCTACGAATACGCCGCCCGTGGCGTGGAGGAACTACACGCTGGCCTCTTGGCACTGGAGAATTCACAGCAAGAATTGGCAGGAACACTTCGTCTTTCCATCCCGCCGTCATTTATCCCCTGGCGGCTGCTTATTCAAGACTTTCAATTACATTACCCAAATATCAAAGTGGAAATCCATGTGACGGAGCGGCGCGTGGATCTCGTACAGGATGGTATTGATGTCGCCCTCCGGGTTGGCGAATTGATGCATGACAGCGTCGTGGCTCGCAGACTTTTTAAATACCGTCACATGCTGGTAGCCAGCCCCAAATTACTGGCTAACTATGTCCCCCTCCAAGAACCGATGCAATTGCTGAATATACCGTGTGCTTGTTGGAATAACAGAGTTAACGCACCCACCTGGAACCTGGGAGGAAAGGATTACCCTATTCGACCCTATCTCCAGGTAAACGATTATCTGCATTTGCAGGCACTGGCGCTGAGGGGTGACTGTGTAACGGAGTTGCCACCGTTTCTGGCACAACCCTCTATCGTCGAAGGGACTTTGCAAGCACTATTGCCTGGATATCCGTTTCCCGAACATGAGCTTTATTTGCTTTACCCCTCGCGCAGACAGGTATCAATGCTGGTGAAAGCCTATGTTAATTTTTGTTTGCAGGGCAAGGTCACGGCAGTACTCGGCGCAAGCTAATCTCGCGACCATCATTAGGCGGTTTTTGCATCGGCAGTCGAGTGATCTTCTTGTGTCACATTCACAGTAATTTCAAGGAAAGCACCGCCTGTTGTCGGCACCAACTCAGGATGCCCGTCCCGAAGAATACACGAAGGACATAGAGCAATAGGGGACGGAAGGATCGACCTCCCGTCCCCACCGTCGGATTAGATTATTTTTTCTTGGCCGCCTCCAAGAAGTCAAACTTTTCATCCTGTATCAGTGCCATCACACACTCCGCGCCTGGGACGCACTCGCTTACGTGTTCCACGTTCGCTGGCATAAACCAGTGGGAACCGGGAGGCAGTAGCCTCTGCGTTTCGGCAATGCCTTTCACGGTATGTCGCGTATTTCCGGAGAGGACGATCCCCACATAGTCGGCCGAATGGGTGTGCAGCGGAGTCTTTGCTCCCGCCGGAAATCGGAGATAGGTGATGTGAGCCCCTCGGGTGAAATCCCCGCTCACCGGTGAAGCCATCGGACCGATGGGTGTCTCGACCCACGGTAGATCCGACGTGGGTGTGTTGGAAGGCGCTTGGCCAGTATGGGATATTACGTTTTTGAAAGACGATTTCTTGTCGTCGCCAGCCGCTGCGGGACCGAAGGATAGCGTTGCCGCGAGAAAAAAGGCGACCGCTGCTGTCTTGTTGCTGTGTGATGTGGCGTTGTTCATGGTTTATTTCCTCGTGAGGTTGTGTTAGGGCTATTCCCCAACATAATCGAGCCGTCAAAGTAACGACATCAGGCACACCGATGTCGGGCGACCACCCTGATCGCCAGACCAACACACTAAATCCTCTTCGCCAAATAGTCTGTTCTCTATATAACAATTTGCTAGCGAGGTGATAACCCCAGCATCTGCTCAATCGCATCAATCTCCCGGATGCACACGTACTCGCGTGTGTAGCCGAGTAAGCCCTCCTTGCGCAGGCGATTAAGAATGGTGCTCACCACCGGGCGAGTCGCGCCCACCAGATCAGCCAGCTCTTGCTGGCTAAGCCGTATGTGTTTGCCAAACCCATGTTCGCAGCGCGCCTCAAACCCGCCGGATAATTCCCGTAGCGTCTCAACAAGACGCACCTCCGTACGCTTAAAGGCAAAACACTCCAGCCTGCGTTCCATTTGCTGTTTACGTCGGTCAAGTAGTTCAACGACACGCAAGCCAAGGGCAGGATGGTTGAGCAACAGAGTCCGGAATTCATTCACGCGAACCCGCACTACATTTCCTGACTCTTTCATTGTTGCCGTCTCCGGAGTTTCGAAGGCAGGCGGATCATTTAACGGTGCGCCAAATAATTCGCCCTTTGCCAGTAGTCCTGTGGTGAACTCTGCGCCGTCACGATTGAGGCGCGCTAATTTAATTTGCCCTTCCAATACACAAAAAATCTCTTCCAGATGTTGGCCTTGTGTGTATATCACACTGCCATGTGGAAAAGACTCAGTGCTTGCCGATGGACAATATTGCCTGAATGTTTGTGGCGGAACATCCGCCAAAAGCGGACACGTTTCCAAGTGATGTGAGGGGCTAACCATTGCATAACTCCAATATTATTTCCTTTCATGGATTGTAGTGCACCGAATGCCAACTTGTAGAGCTCAACGCCGAACTAACCGAGGTGCGCATCGCTGGGCTTCAGGCGAGGCTTGCTCGCCCTAATTTGTGTCTGCAGTGATGGCGTTATTAGATAGCTCTTTCGTTACGAGTTGCGATGGTAGCCAGGCATTTCATCGAGCAAGTTTTTCAGCCAGGCTACGAATGCACCTGGCATCTTTGCCTAAAGTTTTTGTGTCGTATCGTTGCGAAATTTATGCAAACTCCGCCATGACAGGCGCGTGATCGGAGGGCCGCTCCCACTGTCTCGGCACTGGATCGATGTGACAGGATTGACATGACTTCGCAAGTTGCGGCGACACCAGGATATGATCAATGCGCAGACCATGATTACGCGGGTAGGCAGCGGCGCGGTAATCCCACCAACTGAATAATTCCGGCGCCTGCGCAAACAGGCGAAAACTATCAACCAGGCTGAGTGACAATAATTGTTGAAAATATTCCCGCTCTGCCGGGCTGACGAGTACTGAGCCTTCCCAAGATTTGGGGTCATGCACATCACGATCCTCGGGGGCGATATTAAAATCACCGACGATGACAAGCCTTGGGTGGTTGCGTAATTCGGTTGCTAAAAACGCAACAAGGGCAGCTAACCAGCGCAGCTTGTAATGATATTTCTCTGAATCCACTTCCGCGCCATTGGGGATGTACACATTGATCAATCGCGTGTCACCGTAGGTTGCTGCCAGCAAACGGCGCTGCGGATCATCCTGCATGCCGGGCAGTTGGTTAACAATATCCTGCGGCGTGGTATTTAACCGCGACAATATTGCTACGCCGTTATAGGTTTTCTGGCCGTTATAAATGGGCTGATAACCCGCCGCGCTGATCGCCTCACGCGGGAATTTATCGTCAGTGGTTTTAGTTTCCTGAATACCCAACAGATCCGGCGTCGCGGTTTTTAACCAGTCCAACAAATGCGGCAATCGTACATTAAGCGAATTAACATTCCAGGTGGCGATCTTCATACATTGCCTGTTTACAACCTAAAGCCGCCGTGCCGTTTGCGATTGTAATAATCATAAAAAAAGATCCCGGCACCGGCGCCAATGATCAGCACAAATAAAATCGTCATCCAATACCAAAAGGGGAACTTGGGGCGGATTGCGGCAAGTTCAGCATTGCTGGGCACCTTCTCACCTTTGAGATTAGCCAAGGCAGCTTCGATGCGTACGCGCATCGCCTGATTTTCCTCATCCATGGCCTGCCATTTTTTGCTGACATCGGTTGGGACATTTTCTTTTGAGGCCGCATCCTTTGTCGCTTTTTCAAGTTGCGCAATCTTGTCTTGCAATGTTTTTATCTCGGCAGTGGCCTTGATCAACTCGGCAGTATCTTTCACGACCTCCGCTGGTTGGGCGCCGCTTTGTTGTCGATGTAAATTGTTTTGTAGCTCTTTAATAGTTGTCTTGGCATTAGAGGCTTCGTCGCGGCGTACTTGCAGTTCACGTTCAACGCGGACTAAGTCAGCGGCCTGTTTCTTGCTGATCTCCTGCTCTTGTTGCAATTTAATATTGAGCGCCTCTACCTCAGCGGCTGCTGGTTTTTCTTTCTTGAGAAATTTGGCAATCACCCAGCCTTCCACGCCATCTGCCGTACGGATTTTGACAAACTCCTCGGTGCGCGTGAGCACGGTGACCGCTGCACCGCTGGCAATACTGGTGATCACCGGGGCTTGTTCGTTGGCAACCTGATGTATGCCCAACAGAATACGATCGGTGACATACAACGTCTCTGCCCCTGCTGATAATGTGATAAGCAACAGCGTCAAGCTGGCATATGTCTGAAGTTTGTGCGTGGTCATTGCGTTATTACTCGCTCCAAATATTGTTTCGAAATTCGCAATTCGGATTCACATCCGATCTATGCGGCGATCCCTGAGTGTCGCAGCAGGGCGTCGATACTGGGTTCGCGGCCGCGAAACGCCACGAACAGTTCCATCGGTTCACAACTGCCGCCTTGTTCGAGGATAGTATGCAGGAAGGCGTGGCCCGTGCCTGTGTCGAAAATACCATTTTCTTCAAATTTGGCAAAGGCATCGGCGGACAACACCTCAGCCCATTTGTAACTGTAATAACCGGCGGCATAACCACCGGCAAAAATGTGCGAAAACCCGTGCGCAAATCGATTAAAGGCGGGCGGTTTGATCACCGCAACCTGGCTGCGGACCTCGTCGAGGATTTGCTGGATACGCGCACCTTGCTGCGGGTCGTACTCGGTGTAAATGCGAAAATCGAACAAGGCAAATTCCAACTGCCTGACCATTTGCATTCCAGCCTGGAAATTTTTCGCGGCTTGCATTTTGTGCAACAGCGCTTCGGGGATCGTCGCGCCGGTTTGATAGTGCCGCGCAAACACCGCCAGCGCCTCACGCTCCCAGCACCAGTTTTCCATGAACTGGCTGGGCAGTTCGACCGCATCCCACGCCACGCCATTGATACCCGAAACCGCGATATGCTCGACTTGAGTAAGCATGTGATGTAAGCCATGACCGAACTCGTGAAACAGCGTCGTGACCTCATCGTGAGTGAACATGGCCGGCTGTTCACCAATGGGTGGTGTCAGGTTGCAGGTGAGATAGGCCACCGGGGTTTGCAACACACCATTGTGATAACGATGCCGACCCATGCAATCATCCATCCACGCGCCGCCGCGTTTGTTTTCACGCGCGTACAAATCCAAATAAAACTGGCCGCGCAACTGATGTTGCTCATCGCGGATCTCATAAAAGCGCACACTGGGATGCCAGGTATCGACATGATCAATCTGAGTAATCGTAATGCCATACAGACGTTTCACGACTTCAAACATGCCGGGGATAACGCGGCTTTCCGGGAAGTACGGTTTTAATTCTTCCTCGGTGATCGCATAGGTATGTTCACGTAATTTTTCACTGTAATAACCGATGTCCCACGCCTCCAGCTGATCCACCGCAAACTGTTCGCGTGCAAACGCGGTAAGCTCGTTAAATTCCTGCTGGGCAATCGGTCTGCTGCGCCTGGCCAGATCATATAAAAAATCAAACACCTGTTGCGTGGTATGCGCCATTTTGGTTGCCAAGGAGCGCTGCGCGTAATTTTCAAAACCCAGTAAAAGCGCCAGCTCATGCCGCAACGCAAGAATCTCCGCCATGATCACCGAATTATCCCATTTGCCCGCGTTGGGGCCCTGGTCCGAAGCACGGGTCGCATAGGCCTCATACAGCACATGCCGCAGATCACGATCATCGGCATACGTCATCACGGCGTAATAGGAGGGGAAATCCAGGGTAAATAACCAACCGTCTCTATTTTTCTGTATGGCGGCTTGTTTGGCCATGGCACGGGCGGATTCCGGTAATCCCAACAGACCTTTTTCATCGCTGACGTGGTAACTCCAGGCCTGGGTGGCGTCCAGCACATTTTCTTCGTACTTGGTGGTGAGTTGCGATAGTTTTTGCTGGATATCTTTGTAACGTTGCTTTTTCTCTGCGCTTAAGTCCACGCCAGACAAATGAAAATCACGCAAGGCATTATTTATGATCTTTTGTTGCGCCATGGACAGGCGCACAAAACCCTCGCGATCTTCTTTAATCTGTTGATAAGCATGAAACAAGGCCTCGTTTTGTCCCAGTTCGGTGCTGTATTCGCTGAGCTTAGGCAGGCAGGCATTATAGGCGGCACGCAAGGCTTCGCTATTGACCACCGCATTCATGTGACTCACCGGCGACCATACACGATTGAAGTGATCGCCCGCCTCTTCCAGCGGTTGGATCAAGTTATCCCAGGTCGGGGTTTGGATACTTGTCAGTAATTGTTCTAACAGGGCGCGGTTTTGCGCCAACAACTGATCAATGGCAGGCTCAACGTGTTCGGGTTTGATCTGGGAAAAGGGTGGCAGGCCCCGCATATTTAATAATGGATTGTTCATAACGAAAAACTGTATTCCTTACCTTTGTAAATGCAAGTGTCTACTGTAACATGACCGGCATCATGACTGAATCCGATCAAGCCGCCAAAGACAACAATGTCACGCCTTACAGCCAATTAACCCCAGATGCTATCCTGGATTGTCTGGAAAATGTTGGTTTACAACCCAGTGGGCGCATGCTTGCCCTTAATAGCTATGAAAATCGCGTCTATCAAGTCGAGCTAGACGAGGGTAATTATTTTGTGGTGAAATTTTACCGTGCCGGGCGCTGGACCGATGAGTCCATACTGGAAGAGCACGCGTTTGCACTGGAGCTGGCTGCACAAACCATCCCAATCGTTCCGCCACTGGAATATCAGGGCCAAACCCTGTTGCACTTCAAAGACTATCGCTTTGCCATCTATCCGCGCCGGGGTGGCCGCTCACCGGAATTGGATAACCTGCAACACTTGGAGCAGCTGGGCCGAACGCTTGGTCGCATCCATGCCGTCGGGTGCCTGCGGCCTTTTGTGCACCGGCTACGCCTGGATGTCGCCAGCTATGGACGAGCCGGTTTGGCGGCGATTCAACACAGTGGTTTTTTGCCGGAGTACCTGCAACATAACTATACCCAGGTTGTCACTGAGCTATTAGATCAACTTGAGCCACTCTTTGCCAATTGCTCCCCTCAATACATACGCCTTCACGGTGATTGCCATCCCGGCAATATTTTATGGACTGGAAATGGCCCGCACTTTGTCGATCTAGATGATTGTTGTATGGGCCCGGCGATGCAGGATTTGTGGATGTTACTCTCCGGCACGCGCCTGGAGATGACCAAGCAACTACGCACGATATTAGACGGCTATGAATTGTTTTGTGATTTTGATTACGCGGAAATCCGTTTGCTCGAGGCCTTACGTGCCTTGCGGCTGATTCATTACAGTGCCTGGTTAACGCGGCGCTGGCATGACCCGGCCTTCCCCATGCACTTCCCCTGGTTTAACACCCCCCGCTATTGGGAAGAACAGATGATGAACTTGCGTGAGCAATTAGAGATGGTGAATAGTGCGGCGCTGCAAGTGTAATTAACTTTGTTTAAAATACGATGCAACTTCCCTGAGTGTTTTAGAGCTCACCTCAATGTCATTGCTCTGTTGACCGATCGAACTAATCGTATCAAACGTGAGCTCCATTACATCATTAATGGTATCGACATTGCCTTTGATCTCGCCGGTGACAGCGGTTTGTTCTTCTGCGGCGCTGGCAATTTGATTGTTCATGTCCTTGATGCGAACAATCGCAATGGAAATACCATCAAGCGCCTCATCTGCACCCGCCACTTGTCTGACTGTGGCTTGCGCACTGTCCCGGCCGCTCTCCATGGCGCTGACTGCGCTTTGTGCCGCTTGTTGTAAGCGTGTAATCATATTGCTAATTTCTTGTGTCGATTGTTGAGTGCGGCTGGCCAACGAACGTACTTCATCCGCCACCACCGCAAAGCCACGGCCTTGCTCACCTGCACGCGCCGCTTCGATAGCGGCATTTAATGCCAGTAAATTGGTTTGTTCGGCAATACCTTTAATCACATCCAGGATTGTTCCTATGTTGTGACTATCCTGTGCCAATTGCCGTATCACCGTAGACGATTGCTCTACTTGATTGGCCAAGCCGTTAATAGAGTTGATCGTCTGCTTGACGATTTGCCGCCCTTGTTTGGTGTTGTCGTCGGCATCGACCGCAGCTTGCGAGGCTTGTTGGGCATTGCGCGAGACACTCTCGGCAGTCACAAACAAATCTTTCATCGCCCGCGCTAGTTTATCGGTTTCGGTACGTTGATGGTTGGCGCCCTGATTGGTCAAGGCAATGGAGTTTGACATGTGATGGGCGTTATCATGGAGTGTATTGGAAATATCGTTGATGCGCGCTGCCATCGCGCGCAATTGCGTACGTAGCATTTTTACCGAAAATTGTATCGCACCGATATCGTCATGCCGCCCGGTATACAGGTACTGTAACAGCGGGTTGTCAACTACGTCATGCGCCAGCTGCCGCAATTGCCTCATGGGCCGGAGATAAACCCAATGTGCGATCAGCAGCAAGGCGGTACTGCCTATATACAGCATAACCGACCACAGCGCTGACATTTGCCCGCTTAACCAGGGCACGAGTAACACCGGTAACAGTAGCAGAGCGACAACGATGCTCAATTTTGCTTGCAAACTCCTCACGGGGATGGCCCTGGCAGGAATATCTTTGGCATTCTTGAGCCGGGCGTATAATTTTTCCGCCCGCTCGATGCCCGCACGATCGGCGCGGGTGCGCACGGACTGGCACTCAATAATTTCGCCATTGCATTTAATCGGCGTGACAAAGGCGTTGACCCAATAATGATCGCCATTTTTACAGCGATTCTTGACCACGCCCATCCAGGACCGGCCGGATTGCAGTGTCTGCCAAAGATTTTTAAAAATAACCGGGGGGACATCTGGATGACGCACAATATTGTGTGCCTGGTGTAACAGCTCATCACGGCCAAAACCGCTGATAGCCACGAACTCCTGGTTCGCATAGGTAATCCGCCCTTGCGGGTCGGTCGTAGACAGCAAGTACGTACCTTCCAGGACTTCCTGTTCTTTACCGGTGACAGGCATATTCACTTTCATGGCGCGCTTTCCATAGTTTGGCGTTGAGTCTACTCACATTGTTTTCGGCGTTTTTGTGCCCGGACTTTAATCCCACTACGCTACATACTTTTGACTAAGGATGAAAACCACTGTTTTTCGCCGACCATTTGCTGGAAAATGGTCTCGCTTGCTCAATTGAACATAAGGAATACCTATGACGATTCGTGCCTTTGAAGATGTACACCCGCAGCTGGCCAGAGATGTCTACGTGGACGACATGGCCCTGGTTCTAGGTGATGTCGAGATTGGTGACAATAGCTCAATCTGGCCGTTTAGCGTGGTGCGGGGTGATGTGAATACCATACGCATCGGCGCACGCAGCAATCTACAGGACAATTGCGTGGTGCACGTGAGTCATGATAGTTATTACTTACCCGGTGGTTATGCGACGATCATCGGCGACGAGGTGACCGTTGGCCACCAAGTGATCCTGCATGGCTGTCAAATTGGCAATCGGTGCCTGATCGGTATGGGCTCGGTGGTCATGGATGGAGTGACGATTGAAGCGGAGACGATCCTCGGTGCCGGCAGCATTGTGACCCAAGATAAGACCTTGGCGGGCGGTTATTTGTGGTTGGGCCGCCCGGCCAGACGCATACGCGAACTCACACAAGCTGAACGCGATCAATTGCTATACTCAGCGCAACATTATGTCAGACTCAAAGATCGGCATTTAAACTCACGCTAATTTTGTCATGCAGACACGCCAGCCACACCTTATCGGACCTGATTATCCCTACAGCTTGATAAATGATCATTACTTACTAACGAGGCGCATGGAAAGGATACCCTCCAACCAAGACCGTCAGCCGCAGGGATGCGGCTGTCGAGCCTACACGGATGTATTTACGGCGTGTCTTGATTGGAGGGTATCCTTTCCAGGTGATTCAGTAATATGAATGAAATTCTATCTGCCATTACTGCGCTATTAGCCGCGCCCAGTGCCGCCAATGAAAAAACCGCAATCCCCAACGTGGGATTCATCTCTTGTGCGAATGCCGTACATATTCGACATGTCCCGTTTCATGACCCCTGTGTAATTTTGGTATTATCCGGCCGCAAGACTTTCTATGAAGGATCACGGGCAATCACGGCAGAGACGGGTGACGTGCTGACAATACCCGCGCCAGCAAGCTTTGACCTGCGCAATGAGCCGGATCAACGTTCGCGAAAATACCGTGCACTGATTATTCCATTTTCTATTGAACAACTAGCGCGAGTAGGCAAAGCGCACGATATTAAGCATGAATCGCAACAGCGACAAGTCCGGATATTTCACTTCGCACAAGACAAGATATTTTTATCCGCAATCAAACATTATCTTGAGCCTATCGAACACCCGAGTCTAAATACTCATCGCCTGATGGAGCTTTTACTGATTTTGCTCAATAAGAGTCCGCAACTGCTTTCCTATGTCCTGAGCCAACACAGCTGGAGCCGCCGCGTGCGTGCGATGATGGCCACCGATTTGACTGCCATATGGGAAATTGGCGAAGTCTGCGCGCGCCTGGCGACGACCGAAAGTACACTACGCCGCCACCTGAAGAATGAAAACACCGGCTTTCGCGAATTACTGGCTGAACTGCGTTTAAGCTCCGCGCTGATGCAACTGATGCAAACCGCGTTGCCGATTTATCAAATCGCTTCCGACTGCGGTTATCAATCCGTTTCCCGTTTCAGCAGTAACTTCCATAAACGTTTTGGCCTGCCGCCCCGGGAATTACGCGAGGCGATGAACGAATCAGGGCAAAGTTTGGCGGTTTCCGAATAGTTTTGCTGGTCTTAGTTTGGTATCCTTGTCTCCGGCAGAAACCAGCGACAGTTAGCGGGTTCTATATAGTTAACGTATTGGAGGCAAAAATGAAAAAATGGTTATTGATGACAAGTGCAGCATTATTGTTAGTGCAAGCGGCGTTCGCGGATGAATTTGTCGTGACCAGTCCGCAAATCAAAAAAAATGGGCACATAGATGCAGAACAGGTGCTCAACGGTTTTGGTTGTCAGGGCGGTAATGTATCGCCTGCGCTGCAATGGCGTGGCGCACCAGCGGGAACAAAAAGTTTTGCAGTGACGGTCTACGACCCCGATGCGGTGACCGATAGCGGCTGGTGGCATTGGGTAGTGTTTAACATTCCAGCGACAACGGACGGCGTAGTAAAAAATGCCGGTGATGTGCAAAAAAATCTGCTGCCAGCGGGCAGCATCCAAAGCCGCACGGATTTTCCTAAACCGGGTTATGGTGGCCCCTGCCCACCGGCTGGTGATAAGCCACATCGTTACCAGTTTACGGTGTATGCGCTAAAAACCGATACACTGCCGTTAGATGAAAATGCCTCGGCGGCCATGGTGAGTTTTTATTTGCGCCAGAACGTGATCAAAAAGGCGGTGTTAAACGCTACCTATTCACGGTAAATATTTTAATAGCGCACCGCTTTGTCGCTGTGACAACGCGGGTGCGTAAACTTCTAACAGAACCCGCCGTATTTACCGATTAACGATTAAAAACGGAACTCGTATTCAAGCAGGGCCTTGAGGGTACCATCGGGGGCGGCGTCACTGATGCCAAATAAATACCCGACTTCATATTTCCATTTGCTTTTGCTTTCATTCGCAAACTCTCCAAAGATAACAGGGCCTATGCGGTGATCCTGTTGATCAGAAGGCGATACATGGCCGACCTCACCCATCTCACCATATATTTCAAAACCTGGTTCAAAAGACCTGCCCAATAAATATTTCGTGCGCCAGGCATATTCAAATTCTGTCGCGTTGGAACCTGCTATTTCTCGCGCAAACACCAAGTTGGCGGTATGGATAAATTTACCGGCCATTTTTTCCAATAACAGCTTTGCCTCTACTTTATCATTGCTGGCAGAGTTACGTGGATGCTCGTATTCGAGATAAAGGCCGACATCTAACCAATATTTTCCCTGATCAGTTAATTGGAAAATATTTTCCCAGGCCGTGGCTGTATATTCACGGCTGCCACTCGCCGACTTTTTGATTTCTCCAAACACGGCGGTAAACCAGTATTCAGTCACGCCATAACCCACTTCAACTTTAAATTTTTCCTGGTCGCTTTTTGCGGCGTTATTATCAAAAGTACGATGACCACGCACCTCCAACTCAACTTCCCCCTGCTCAACTTTTGGTGAATACACTTTATGGCTCGCGTGTGACTCACTGGGAACAAGGAGCAACGTGAGGTATATCACGAGCACCGCAGTTACCGCCTTATCGGGCGTCAAGCGCGTTTCGCCACCGTTCACCAGGCGTGTCAGCAATAAAATACCAATAATGGTTGCTACATAAGTGAGTACCTGAATACCCATCGGGCGATCCAGGTAACCCAGGGTGATATGTAAGAACTGCCCCAATACGCTTTGTTGCGAGAGCAGCTGTGAACTATCCCAGATACGTTCGCCCAACGCTGGAATCAAGTTAGCTTGCACCAGATAACCCGCAGCTTGTGCCGCAAGGCCCGCTGCGAGTAATAAAATTAACCAACCGGTGACACGAAAGACATGATGTATAGGTATGCGTAACAGGCCTAAGTACAATACAACGCCCATAAGCACACCGGCAGCTAAACCAATCAATGAACCGAACAGTAAGTTACTTGCACCAGAACCCGACGCTGCAATGCCATGCAGGAATAACACTAATTCACTGCCTTCACGCAATACGGCAAGACCAACAATGACTGCCAGTGCCGTCGGCGCTTGCTCACCTGCCATGACGGCAGCACCAACACGGCGTATTTGCTGGCTTAATTGCGCCGCATGTTTACGCATCCATACCAAATGCCAAGTCAGCATCACCACGGCGGTAAGTAGAATCGTGGCATTAATCATTTCCTGACCGGTACCAGCAATGGCATTATTAATGCGATCCGCCAACAACGCCAACAACACTGCGCCGCCCAAACCACTCGCCAGGCCTATCCAAACCCAGCGGCCACGCCCTAACATGCCACGCGTGGCAGCGAGCATGATTGAAATTATCAATGCGGCTTCTAATACTTCACGGAATACAATGACGGCGGTTCCAAGCATGATACTAACCTCATTTCACTATTATTTTGCCTTGAGCGGTGGCTTGATTAAATTCACCAAAAAACTTGTATGTACCTGGCTGTAGTGGCCCAACATAAACCGTGATTTGGCCGTTACCGGGGACAATTTTTTCGCGGTGCAAATCGTGACTTTCAAATTCTTCGGGAGTAGGGTCAAGATTTTTAACCACCAATTTGACCTTGGTATTTACCGGAAGAGTGACTTCAGCAGGATCGAATTTGTGATCTTTAATGGTGATAATAACCTCGGGCTCGGCGGCCGCGCTGAAGGATGCTAGGCTTAATAAGCTGGCTACGACGCAAGCGCGTAGTACGGTGATCGGGGTATTTGTCATAATGTAACCTCAAAAGTAAGTAAAAATTTGATGTTACGAATGATAACAATTCTCAATACTATTCGCAAATAATATTATCTATTTTTACTAATATTCAAAATTGCATCAATTACCTATTGAATACAAATAGTTACAAGAGAGAAAAGATTTAAATGAGTTGTTTATTAAAGACCCCTGCAGCTTTTGTGTGGGGTACGGATGGATGCGACTCTTCTGACAGCTCTAGGGCGGTATGGTCGATTCCGACTTGGCTGGTGGCACGGGGCCATCGTTGCCATCGGCGTCGTCATCCATTCCTTCCGGTGTAACACCTGTTTGCATCCAGCGATATATGGCATTGGCCTTCCGATTAAAAGTTTTCGTCCGTGTCTGCGGGTTATCTTTTTTCGGTGAAGGTAAAGTCGCAATCAATTCCGCTGCCTCACGCTCGCTCAAACTCACTGCGGTTTTGCCAAAATATTGTTGCGCCGCCGCTTCAATGCCATAAATACCCTCACCAAACTCGGCAATATTTAGATAGATTTCCATGATGCGATCCTTGCTGAGCTTGCGCTCCATTCCCAGCGTTAACAGCAACTCATGCCATTTGCGCAAGAAAGTTCGTTCAGAGGAGAAAAATAAATTTTTTACGGTTTGCTGTGAAATGGTACTGGCTCCATATTTCCATTTCTTAAGGGAGAGATTTCTGTCAAAGGCGTCGATCAAGGCGTCGACGTCAACACCACCATGAGTATAAAAACGCGCGTCCTCACCCACAATAGCAGCACGTTTGACGTGGGTTGGTATCCATGCGTCAGGAATACGCTGCCACCTGAGTAGCGGTAGTTTGCGGTTTTTTGCTGCCCGTAATTCATAAGTAGAAATAAACTTGGACTTTGGCACATCGCCACTTGCAAGCTTCGTCCAGTTTGGCCAAATCAGCGCGATATACATCAGATCAAGCACTACTAGAATTACCAACGTGCGCCAAGCCCATATCAAGGTTCTCCACATTACGGCAGGTTTAATATTGGCTGGGTCACGTGCACGATACAACCATAACCATTTTAACGGTAGCGCCAGCAGCCTTAATAGGTTACGTGGATGCAACAACGACACTGGATTATTAAAACGATAAGACATTGTTTCGCGACGAGTGCAAAAATGCGGGTGCGTTGATCGAGTTATTCCAAATTAATAAAGGGTATCTGTATTATAGGCGGAAGGCAGGCACAAAAGTTGTATAAATACCATAATAACGCGACCTCTATCACGTAATCGTGCGTTTATTTTGCGACGAAAGCATTGGCTGCCTAAATTTATTGCCTGTTCATTCCACCTGCACTAGACTACATAATTAATCAAATCATATATCGTGATAGCTAAACTAACTCCTCTAACGAACGCTGCACATGAAAAGAAAACTAATTCTGCTGTGTTTATTCAACTTGATTTTGTATGCCTGTGGTGGTGGCAGCTCTAACAACACGTCGGCTGGTCCCACTCGCACCTTCATGATGGGGGCCACACCATTTTTTGCTACCCCAAGCCGTTTTCCAGACTGGCGTTTCGACCACCTCAACGACAAGGACTTGCTGTCGATCCATGTTGATGATTTTTGGGGGGTGCCATGGGTTGAGTTTCGTGACAATATACCTTTACCTGCAGCCTGGGTTACACAGTGGGCAACCTTTGCCAGAGACGCCACGACAACAGGTAAACCCCTGTATCTCGCCTTGTCACCACTGGGTAATCGTAAAACCCTCGCGCCCAGGGTCAATACAGATGGCACGACACAGGCCAACTGGGCACCGGTAGACGCCAACGGTTGCTATACATTTACCGATGCCGCGGCAGCCGGTTATCGCCAAGCATATATCAATTATGTAAGTTATCTTATTAATCTGGTGCAACCCGCCTACGTGAGCCCTGCTATTGAGATGAATATCCCGTTTACCCAGTGTCCCACACAAAAGGCGGCCTGGATCGCTTGGTATACCGACGCACATAAGGCCCTCAAGGTCGCCCACCCAAACCTTGTGCTGTTTCCTACCTTTCAAATGGAGCACATGTATGGTATCGCAGACGCCCAATCCGCCTGTGGCGGCGTCACTACAACAGCTGCTTGTTTTGATTTACGCCTAACCGAGGCATTGACGATTCCCGGAGATCGCATCGCGTTTTCTACGTACCCCATTAGCTGGAAATACCGAAGCGATTATCAATTTAGTTACCCGACGGATACCTACAGCCGTGTTGCCAGCACTACCGGGAAAAAAATCTGGATCGCTGAAACCGGTTGGGCTGCGGTAAAAATTTTGCAGAGTTACGAACACCCAAATACCAGCATCTGCGGGACAGATTTATTTCCCGCCTCGTTCGCCAACGATACCGAGCTGGGCAATTATCTTAGCTGGTTACTAACAGAGGCGCAGAACCGTAAAATGGAAACGGTGATCTGGTGGCTGAATCAGGATTACCTGGATGGCAAGATAGCTGCTACCTGTGTCTGCACCCCGACAACCAGCAATACCTGTCAATTGGCAGAAGCTTTTTATACCCATGGTGGCGCAACCGGTGAATTGCTATTACGGTTATTTGGCAATATGGCCTTGCGCAATTACGATGGCAGCGGCCGCCCTGCATTGTCGACCTGGCAGGATTATATCAACCGCAGGTTAATTCCATAGCACGCATTATTTGTAACGAAGGCCGTAGCATACGCCGCGATCAAATGTGCCTTTATGGCGGTTTTATTTCTATCCTCAGCGCCTTACGGGATTTACCGATCAGTCAATTATTCGGCGATATCGTTCACTACATACTGCGACAGGTCCAGCCGCACAAGAAATAGATTTTTCTCAAGGCCTGTGATTTCAAGGACCCATTTTAAATTTTCGCAAACACGTTTAATAAGATAAAGGCCCAGCCCGCTTCCCGCACCTCCCTCATCTCGTACGCGTTTGTTGAAAAGTAACGCCGCTTGCTCCGGAGCCGCATGCCTGCCCCGGTTCTCAATCTGTAATACTCCATGCTCCAATTTAATTGTAATCTCATAATCCTTTGAGTGCTCTATAGAATTTCGAATTAAATTTCTAAGCACGATAGCAGCGGCCTCTTTTGGTGCAAATATACAGGTGCTGTTTAAAGTGGCATGGATATTTATTAGTTTGTTGGAAAATACCGCTAAATGATCTTTAATTATTTTTTCAATGAGTGTATCAAACCGGAAAGGTTCCGCACTGTTTGCAATTTGCGTCCCGTCTTTGGCGAGAATAAATAACGCATTAATGCTTTCTACCATATCTTTGGTGGCTTGTTTGAGACGCAATAGTGCTCTTTCTGTTATTTCTTTTGATTCTGGATGGGTGCTTAATATATCGACAGCACCGGATATTATGGTAATAGGTGTCCGTAATTCATGGCTGACGGTATCGAGAAATTCCCTTTCATGATCAACGTAGTGATCCAGTCTTATTAAATATGAGTTGATTGCGTCGGCAATAGTTGCTAACTCGTTTTCCTTATTGACATAATCCATCCTCAAACCTCGCTCCATTGGATTTAAACCACCCACTTTATCCGCCATGTTTTTAATTGGCGCAACAAGCATCTGACCAAGCAGGTGACTCAAATAAATAATCCCGATGATGCTGATCAATATCAAACCAACAACTAGTATGCCTAAATTAAATTCGCTTTTTTCCAAATGCGTAATATCGTACATCAACAAAATGCGCTCCGTGTCTAAGTCCCTGATCAATACACTATAATCTCTATCCCCAATCTGTATTTCATCGTAAATACCGGGCTTTAAATGATGAAGCTCTTTGGGAATGGCTTGACTCAACGTGACGCCTTCTTTAAATTTGTAAATATGCAGATTGCCATGCTGTACCACCGGCTGTTTTGCATATTTATTGTTTCCTGTGTAACTCAAAAATTCACTCTCCAGTGTTGCTCGCCATATCTCCACTTCAAACTGTTCATTTAAGTAAACCCCAAATAATCCAATTAACATCGCTACAAAAATCGCAAACCCGCCTAGCGTGTAAGTAAACTGTTTTTGAAGGCTGTAACGATAGGTGTTAATCATCGGGCGACAGGCGATAACCTATCCTCTGCACGGTTTTCAGGAGTGGCTTGGCAAATGGCTTATCTATCGCATTTCTAAGCATATAGATGTGTGACCTAAGGATATCTTGTTCGGGAGGAGCATCTCCCCATATTTCACTCTCCAAACGTTGTTTGGTAACAACGTTTGGTGCATTCATTATTAATATACCAAGAATTTTTCGACAAATTGGATTGAGGTGTATTCGAATACCATCGCGAAATACTTCCAGTGTATCGATATCAAAGTTCAGTCCTGCAAACGTGTGGGAATTCGACCCAGGTGATAAGTTCTGCTGACGCCGTACTAAGGCATAAATGCGGCGCTCAAGCTCAGGTAGTGCCACAGGTTTTACAACGTAATCATCCGCGCCGGTATCAAATCCTTCCAATTTATCAGTCAATGTATCTTTTGCAGTCAGCATCAGAATGGGGATCCTTGACTTAAATTCATTACGCAGGTGATGACAAACTTTGATGCCATTAAGACCGGGTATCATAATGTCCAAAATAATCACATCATATTGATTCCTGGTTGCTAAATGCAGACCACTTAAACCATCCGGCGCCGCATCCATGATGTGACCGAACGATTCAAAGTAATCAAACAGATTCGCTACTAATGCCGAGTTATCTTCAATGATGAGTATATTTAGGCGTTTCACGTTAATGACTGACGATTCATGAAGAAGGAGTATCGATGAAAGTCGACACCCCTTATGATGCCTGGGAGCGGGCATTTTGTACAATCAAAACGAATAGTCAACACCCAGCTGAATACTATAGTCAGTATAGCCGCCAACTGTCCCAGTATTACCAGACACCGTGTCCCTGACCTTCCAGTCCGCGATATGATGACTAAGCCCAAAATACGAATCCAGCCCCCAATGCTGATTAAACCTGTAACGGTAGCCTACGCCGCCCAGTAATAGATATTCTGTTCCGGGGTCCGTTTTAATGTTAAATGTGCCCCCGCCTTGCACCGGGCCGCTAACATCGTCTACATCAACAATGCCAATGCCCATCCCTGCACGCCAATACCACGAGGTCCCTCGTTGTTCATACCAAGCGGTAATATTGGTTGCCTGGGCGCTGGCGTCAATGGTTTTTAGCGACAAATTTTGAGTAACACCGACAATTTGCGCGGGCCCTTCAAAGTCATAACCGCTGATATCAAGTGCCAGCCCTAACAAAAAACCATTACTGAATTGATAATGCGTATATATTCCATAACTGATAATATCATTTGCTGGAATACCATCGCCGAGTTCAACCCCGCCACGCATACCAAAATCCATAAACCCTTGCTGTGCCTGTAATGTTTGTGGGCCGAAAGCACCTAATAAGCCCATGAAGATATAAAGCGGGCTAAAACTGATTTTATTTTTCATGTTGCCTCCTCTCAATGTATGTAAAATATATTGCATGATAAATTTTCTGCATAACTGTACTGTGGCTGATCATGATTTACATGTACGGTTGTATTATCACTCCGTTGAAGTCAACTGAACGTAGAAGAAATGTTGAAAATATGTCGAAAATAATTATTTTTGGATCGCCAAGAAAGGCAAGGGTGAAATACAGCAGCCGTAGTTGCAAGTTATTGTGGCCAAACGTTTCTGATACCTTGGTGGAGCATTTTTATGGGCACTCCTTACGTACTATACGTATTACCTGGTTTTTTAGACCAAAAATAAACTCTTTTAACAGCCTTAAACAGATACCGGATGTTGCCTTGGTTATGAAAGAGCAGGGTGATCCAAGCCTTGGGCCAGAAATATATTCGTTGCCCTTAGCACGGCGAAACCAGGAGAATATGAGTTAGTGCTACGCGATGATGGTTACGGCTTGGTTCCCCAGCGCATTCGCCATATATTATTAAGTTCTGGCCGTTATAGCGCAAACCAACTCAACGAGCTAGGCGATAAACAAATTATCATGAAGATTTGAACCTGGGTTTACTACAATTAGGCATGCCGGGAATAGATGTGGTCAAGCAAAAAATTCAACAGCTCGGGGCCAATTGATAGTTTTACATTTTAATATCTGCCAACGTGTTTAGTGGGCTCTATGTAAGACTATTATGCTCCGCACAGCGCAATACCTTGTTCAGATGTCTTGGTCTGCGCTATAGTGTAATATGTTGCTGTTGCTTAACGAGTTTTTTGCGGATACGCTGGCGCTTGAGCTGCGAAATGTAATCGACAAATAATTTACCTTCAAGGTGGTCCATCTCGTGTTGAATACACACCGCAAGTAACCCGTCGGCATCCAACTCAAACACCCGGCCATTGCGATCCAGCGCCTTGACGCGAATACTGGCGGCACGTTCCACGGGTTCATAGAATCCGGGCACTGACAGACAACCCTCTTCATATTCCTGTTGTCCTTCGCGGCGCATGATCTCCGGA
Source organism: Gammaproteobacteria bacterium (assembly GCA_043719675.1). Taxonomy (GTDB): domain Bacteria; phylum Pseudomonadota; class Gammaproteobacteria; order UBA6429; family Thiohalophilaceae; genus JACQBC01. The sequence goes on from JAYSTO010000180.1 coordinate 34,088, forward strand.
TTGATTAGCGTCAGGGGCTGCATTCTATCTTCCGAAATATCGATCACAATCACACGTTGGTGCACATCGACTTGGGTGGCGGCCAATCCAATACCTGGGGCGGCATACATGGTCTCGAACATGTCGTCGATCAGTTGCCGGATAAAGTCATTAACCTGAGTTACCGCCTGCGCACGGGTTCGCAGGCGGTCATCGGGAAAATGTAATATATTCAGTATTGCCATAAGATTTGATTTGACATTTATAGTACAAGTCTAGGAAAAGCTGCTAACATTATGATACTACACAATATAGAGGGTTCTCGGTTTACCCTGTTTGGGGGCCGGGTTGAACAATTTAAAGCATATCGACCTGTGAAGGTTTACGCATGATAGCGAAAAATACATCCCAATTGCAGCTTAGTCTTGTCTTTTTAATTGGTTTGGCATTCAGTGTCGGCGGCTGTGCCCGCACGTCACAGACAACCAGCGACCAAAGCAGCCAAGCCCCAGCCGAGGCGGCGCCTGTTGTACAGGACAGCAAGCCGGAACCCTCACCTGGGCTGACGCTCGAACCAACGCCTCCAGCAACGGACACGAGCAGCGCCGCTGAGCCTACTTTGGCGCCCGAGTCCGCTGCAAAACCCGAGCTGGCACCTGAGCCCTCATTTGTGCCCACACCTACAGTCACCAAAACCAAGCCTGTCCGTACTCGTACTGGTGTTAAAGATGTTCCTGACAAATACGTCGTCAAGAAAGGCGATACCCTCTGGGGCATTGCCAACCATTTTCTTAAGGATCCCTGGATGTGGCCAGAGGTATGGCAAGTTAATCCACGTATTCGCAATCCACATCTTATATATCCGGGAGACGTCATTGCCATGCACTATGTCGATGGCAAGCCCGTGTTGATACTCGAAGGGACACCGCTACCCACCAGTAAAGGACCCGCACCTTCAACATCCAATTTACCCGTGGTGAAACTAGGCCCCTCCATGCGTACGGAAAAACTTAAAAAAGCCGTGTCGTCATTACCTACCCAAGCCATCGCCCCCTTCTTAAATCGTCCATACCTGCTTGCCAGAGATGACTTGGAAAACGCACCCTATGTCGTCTCTAGTCTGGAAGAACACTTGGTGAACGGGACCGGTGGGCGCATATACGCACGAGGCTTAGAACACACCACCCTCAGCGCCTTTGTCGCTGTCCGGCCTGGCCCAAAATACATCGATCCGGATAATGACGAGGTCTTAGGTTATGAGGCGACCAACCTGGCCGACACCACGCTTGTCTCAGCCGGTGACAGCAACACTGCCGCCACGCTGACGATTAACAAAGCGCGCCAAGAAGTGATCAACGGGGATTACCTCCTGCCGGTTGAAAAAGAAAACATCGATCCAAATTTCTTCCCGCGTGCGCCCAAACAAAAGATCCGTGGCCAGATTATCTCCGTGTATCAGGGTGTATCAAAAATCGGTCAATTTAACGTAGTAGTCCTCAATCGCGGGGAAGAACATGGCCTTGAAACTGGCCACGTGCTGGAGGTATTTCAAGCTGGCATTACGGTTCGTGACCCACACTACCGCGACAAAATTAAGTTACCCGAAGAGCGCTCGGGTATCCTGATGGTATTTCGCGCCTACCGAAAGGTAAGTTTTGCCTTAGTAATGGAGGCTGAGCGCGAGATGAAGGTGTTGGACGCCGTCGTTAGCCCCTGATTTTGCACAACATCATCATTGCGCCGGGAAGGAAGGACAGGATGACTTGCATCCGGCGCATTGTCTTGTCATCATAAGCACATCGACAGGAACCGTCAGCTATTCGTTTCAAGGAGGAAACATGAGCAATACATCAATACGTGCGTGGTTGGCCGTCAGCCTCGCCGAACACATTGGTCCAATTCGTTTTCACGCATTACTCTCACACTTTAAAGATCCAGCTGCCGTTTTGGCAGCCTCTGCCAAGGAACTAAGTTCCATCGGGTTACCCGCCGCTGCACTACCCGGTTTGCTTGATCCCGATTGGCGCCGCGTCGATGAAACGCTGACCTGGGCAATGCAGCCTGATGCGCACCTGTTAACTATCATTGATCCGCAGTATCCACGCCAGTTACAGCATATTCCCGACCCGCCCCCCGTACTGTTTGTGCTTGGCGATATTCATGCACTGCAGTTAACCCAATTGGCCATCGTGGGCAGTCGGCACCCCAGTCCGATGGGTGAGGAAAATGCCTATGCCTTTGCACTGGAATTGGCTAAAACCGGCATTGTCATTACCAGTGGCATGGCGTTGGGCATTGATGCTGCGGCACATCGCGGTGCGCTGGCAGCAAAGGGGCTGACTCTGGCGGTGGCCGGCACCGGGCTGGATCGGATCTATCCCTCACAGCACCATACGCTGGCGCAACAAATCGTCGCACAGGGCGCCTTGATATCTGAATTCCCATTGGGAACACGACCCAGTGCGGGAAATTTTCCACGGCGTAACCGCATCATCAGCGGCTTGAGTCACGGGGTTCTGGTGGTTGAGGCTGCCACACAAAGTGGATCATTAATTACGGCGCACCATGCGATCGAACAAGGTCGCGAGGTGTTTGCTCTGCCTGGCTCGATCCATAACACCCACGCCAAAGGCTGTCATGAGTTGATTCGTCAGGGCGCAAAACTGGTGGAATCAGTAGCTCACATCCTGGAGGAGTTACCCCCGACTTTTGCAGACAAATCCACAGCTTATAGCTCGCCAATAGGTCACAATGAGGCCGTGGCCAGCTCGCCCCAGGAGACAGCGGTGCTGGCCGCAATTGATGACGCGCCAACCAGCGTTGAGGACGTCATTCAGCGCTGTGGATTGACGGCAGACGCGGTTTGCTCCATTCTCTTGCTACTAGAGCTGCAAGGAAAGGTACAAATGACCACGGCCGGGCAGTACTGCCGGGTCTATTTGAGGGTAAACGATGAAAGAAAACATTCTCGATGTATTGATGTATCTGTTTGAGAATTACATGAGTGAAGAGCTTGAAACCGCCAAGGATGAAGAATCTTTGCGTAGTGAATTACACAAGGCCGGATTTCAGCAGGTTCAAATCAGCAAGGCATTTACCTGGTTAGAAGGCCTGGCCGCACTGCAAGGCCAGGCGCAGGGTAATGCCCAACAGCGGCGCTTGCCGATCCGTATTTACACCAAGGCAGAAGCTGAAAAGCTCGACGTGGAAGCGCGAGGGTTTATGTTGTTTTTGGAAAATAGCGGTGTGCTGGATCTCAGCAGCCGTGAAGTAGTCATTGATCGCGTCATGGCCCTGGATGGCGAAGAAGTGGATCTGGATCAACTTAAATGGGTGGTGTTAATGGTGTTGTTTAATCAGCCTGGCCGTGAAGAGGCCTACGCCTGGATGGAAGATTATGTGTTTGAACAGAACGCGGGTAGCATTCATTGAATTACTCCGCTAACATCATTAAATTCAATGCCCGCCCTGCGGGCATTTCCTTTTTAACGCAGGCCGTTATGAACCGGTTATTGTAGGGAACAACATGGGTAAAAATCTCGTCATTGTTGAGTCACCAGCCAAAGCGAAGACCATCAAAAAATACCTGGGCAAGGATTTTGAGGTACTGGCCTCGTATGGTCACGTACGCGATTTATTACCCAAAGAAGGCGCCGTCGATCCCGATCATGACTTTGCCATGAAATATCAGCTCATCGAAAAAAATGAAAAACACCTGGACGCTATTGCCAAGGCCGTCAAAAAAGTTGATACCCTCTTTCTGGCGACAGATCCGGATCGTGAAGGCGAGGCAATCTCCTGGCATTTATATGAAATCCTGAAAGAACGCGGCGTACTCAAGGAAAAGACTGTGGGCCGTGTCTCATTTAATGAGGTAACTAAGCGCGCCATTCAGGAAGCGATTGAACATCCGCGCGAATTATCGCAGGACATGATCCATGCGCAATTAGCGCGCCGCGCATTAGACTACCTGGTTGGCTTTAATTTATCGCCGCTGTTATGGAAAAAGATCCGGCGTGGCTTGTCAGCCGGTCGAGTACAAAGCCCGGCCCTGCGTTTAATTGTTGAACGTGAATTAGAGATCGAAAAATTTATTGCCCAAGAGTATTGGACCATTCTCGCTGATCTTCAACACAGCGGTGATACTTTTGGCGCTAAGTTAATTCAGCTCAACGGCGACAAGGTCGAGCAGTTCACCATCACAAATCAACAGCAGGCAGACGCGGCAAAAACCGCCATCGATAAAGCTGCACAGGGCAAGCTGCTGGTCACCAACGTCGACAAGAAACAACGCAAACGCAATCCGGCCGCACCGTTCACTACTTCAACTTTACAGCAAGAAGCGGCGCGTAAACTGGGCTTTACGGCGAAGAAGACCATGATGGTCGCCCAGCAATTATATGAAGGTATCGACATCGGCGGCGGCGAAACCGTAGGCTTGATTTCTTATATGCGTACCGACTCGGTGAATCTGGCAGCCGAAGCACTGGCCGAAATTCGTACCTACATCGAACAACGTTATGGCAAGGAAAATCTTCCCGACGAGGTACGCGTATACAAAACCAAATCGAAGAATGCCCAGGAGGCTCACGAAGCCGTGCGGCCTACCTCGGTGAATCATGACCCGGAACAGATCAAGGCGCATATCAACAAAGATCATTACCGTCTATACGACTTGATCTGGAAACGCACCGTCGCCTGTCAAATGATTCATGCCACACTGGATACGGTGGCGGTGGATCTCAGTGCTGGCGACCAACACATATTCCGTGCGAATGGCTCTGTCGTTGTTAGTGCCGGTTTCATGACTGTGTACCAGGAAAGCGCGGACGATAACAAGGCCAGTGAAGATGATGAACGGCTTCTGCCACCCTTGAAACAAGGGGAGATCGTCACGCTCAATGCGGTTAATCCCGAACAGCACTTCACCGAGCCACCACCGCGCTATTCGGAGGCCACCTTGGTCAAGTCACTGGAAGAACATGGTATTGGTCGTCCTTCGACTTATGCGACCATCATCTCCACCTTGCAACAACGTGAATATGTGACGCTGGATAAGAAACGGTTTTTCCCCACCGATGTCGGCCGTATCGTCAATAAATTTCTCACCGAACATTTTACCAATTACGTCGATTATGATTTTACCGCCCGCATGGAAGATGAATTAGATGCCATCTCACGCGGTGACCAGGATTGGCAACCGGTAATGGCCAAGTTCTGGAAACCCTTTAAGGAATTAGTCGATGACAAAGAAAAAAACGTCGATCGCAAGGACGTAACCCATGAAGCCATGGATGAGGCTTGTCCGAAATGCAGCGCACCCCTGTCAATTCGTTTGGGTCGACGTGGCCGCTTTATTGGTTGCACGGCCTATCCGGAATGCGATTACACCCGCAACCTCAAAGATACTCCGGAAGACACAAAAGAGATCGTCGACGGCCGCAAGTGCCCGCAATGTGAATCGGATCTGGTGGTACGCTTTGGTAAATACGGCAAGTTCATCGGTTGCAGTGGTTATCCAAAATGTACTTTCATTGAGCCGATAGAAAAACCCGCCAACACCGGTATCGACTGCCCGCTGTGTAAACAAGGCAAAATGCTGCAACGTAAGTCGCGGCGCGGTAAGATTTTTTATTCGTGTGAACGTTATCCCGATTGTACCTATGCGGTGTGGAATGAGCCGATCAATGAAGCCTGCCCGCAATGCAAATGGCCGATGCTCACCATGAAGGTCACCAAGCGTAGCGGCGCAAGTAAGGTCTGCCCGCAGGAAGAATGCGGTCACACTGAATCCGTCGAGATCGAAACTCCCGCTGACAACGATAAAGCAGAGTAGCGCACTGGTTACGTTACTGTGCGCAATATATTGAATTTGTCCCACTGCGGTGATGTGGATGCACGAATACGCGGTGTCACCCGGAATTATTTTTACTTCTCATGACTAATGACGCCCTGCAACACGCAGTCACTGTGCTCAAACAAGGTGGCATCATTGCTTATCCAACTGAGGCCGTGTTTGGCCTCGGCTGTGATCCAAACAATGAAACAACCGTGATACGCCTGCTCACCCTCAAAGAACGGCCCATCAGCAAAGGTCTGATCCTGATTGCCGCCAATAGCCAACAACTCAAACCCTATCTGGCTCCCGTGGAAGCAAAGTACTGGGAAAAAGTTAAATTGACCTGGCCCGGCCCAGTGACCTGGGTGTTCCCCTCTCGCCAATCGGTTTCAAGTGCGCTTCGTGGCGCACACTCCACCATTGCGGTGCGTGTCAGTGCCGATCCGTTGGTGCAGGCATTATGCCTGGCTTTTGGAGGCGCTATTGTCTCCACCAGCGCCAATAAATCAACTTACCCGGCTTCACGCAGCGTCGCCGAAGTAAAGACGCAGTTTGGCAATGATCTTGATATGATCCTGCCCGGCGAGGTGGATCGCGCGGCCAAGCCCAGCGAGATCCGTGATCTGCTCACTGATCATATTATCCGGCCCGGCTGACACAAAGGTAGCGCATGACCGTCAACACTCAGGCAGTAAAAGAGTACTTACTCGATTTACAGGATCGCATTTGCGCAGCGCTCGCCGCTGAAGATGGCGGTAAAGTGTTTCTCGAAGATAGCTGGCAACGGCCAGGTGGTGGTGGCGGACGCTCGCGGGTTATGGAAGAGGGTGGTGTCTTTGAAAAGGCCGGCGTGAACTTTTCTCATGTGCATGGTGCGGACATGCCCGCCTCTGCCACTGCGCATCGACCGGAACTGGCCGGACGTGCATTTACTGCGTTGGGTGTGTCGCTGGTTATTCACCCGCGCAATCCTTATGTGCCGACCTCGCACGCCAACGTGCGATTTTTTATTGCGGAGAAACCCGGCGCCGATCCCATCTGGTGGTTTGGCGGCGGTTTTGATCTCACCCCGTATTATGGTTTTGAGGAGGATTGCGTACATTGGCATCACACGGCGAAACAGGCATGTACCCCGTTTGGCGCCGATGTCTTTCCACGTTTTAAAAAATGGTGTGATGACTACTTCTTTTTAAAACACCGCAATGAGCCGCGTGGCATTGGCGGATTGTTTTTTGATGATCTTAATTTATGGGGCTTCGATCAATCGTTTGCTTTTCTACGCAGTATCGGCGATCACTTTGTTGCCGCTTATCAGCCGATTGTGGCGAAACGTAAACACTTGCCTTACGGCGAGCGCGAACGTGATTTTCAAGCTTACCGGCGTGGCCGTTATGTCGAATTTAATCTGGTTTATGATCGCGGCACTTTGTTTGGTTTGCAAACCGGCGGCCGTACTGAATCAATCCTGATGTCACTGCCGCCGCTGGTTAAGTGGCGTTACAACTGGCAACCCGATGCAAACAGCAAAGAGGCGGAATTGTATAGCAAATATCTAAAGGCTTGCGACTGGGTATAAAATGCGTTAAATCATACTATGCCCACCCAAAAAAAATCACCCAACAGCTCCACACGAATTCCAGTTGGTATCAGTCAATGTTTGCTGGGCGAAGCAGTACGTTATGATGGCGGGCACAAACACGATTATTTTATTACCGGCACCTTGGCTCACTTTTTTGATTTTGTGCCTGTTTGTCCGGAAATGGCGATCGGCATGGGCGTACCACGCGAACCTATTCACCTGGTCGCACGTCGATCTTCGCTACATGCCATCGGTATCCGCAACACCTCGCTGGATGTCACTGATGCGCTGCACAACTACGGCGAAAGCCAGGCGCGAAAACTGACAACACTCTGTGGCTATATTTTCAAACGCGGTTCGCCCAGTTGCGGTATGGAACACGTCAAGGTATACAGCAAATCAGGTGTGCCTCGGCAAAATGGCCAGGGTATTTACGCCAAGGCTTTCATGGATAACCAGCCGCTGGTTCCCTGTGAGGAAGAAGGGCGGCTCGGCGATCAACAGTTGCGCGAAAACTTTATTCAGCGCGTGTTTGTTTTGCACCGCTGGCGGCAAATGCTGACCGGCCGTTTGACGCCGGGCAGACTGGTGGACTTTCATACCCGGCATAAATATATCGTGATGGCGCATCAGCCGCGCGCCTATCAGCAACTCGAGCGATTAATCGCCGATGCAGGTAAAGGTGCTGTGCACGATGTGGCCGATCAGTATATTCAAGAACTCATGGCCGCCCTTAAACGGATCGCCACACGCAAACAACACGTCCATGTATTGCGTCATCTCCTGGGTTATCTGAAGATACACCTTGATAGCGCCGATAAACAGGAAATGCTCGATAGCATTGCCGCCTATCATCGCGGCGAAGTTCCGCTGATTGTGCCGATAACATTACTCAAGCACCACTTCCGCCGTCATCCCGATCCGTACATCGAACAACAATATTACCTCACCCCCATCCGCAAGAAATGATGGTTAAGTCACATGAATAAACGCCGATCACGTATTAACAGTCACCATCATTGAGTATCACACAAAACACCATCAAGAAAATAAGTCCGACCAAATCATGGGTATCGTTAACCTGGTAATAGGGTGAGTGACGGTAAACATACGGGGAGTTTCGGTGGTGACCCCCCTGTATATGTTGCCCAGAAACATGTCTTATTTGCGAGGTATTCGCTACCGCACTATGGGTTTTCACCGTACTGATTGCATTGCTATGCCCATAGCCAGTGTGCGACGCACAACCTGACAGGAATATAAACACCACCAAGACCACCGCTGGTTTTTTCATGGTCCGCTTCCTCACATGAGTATACGGATGAACATAACAATACCCACATGAACCAGGGATTAACATCGAGCTGAATTATCTTTGTTAGCTTACGACGCGGCCAATGTTTCAGGCTTGGCAGCCGTTTCTAAAAACCGGCCAGAGGCTCTCCTCTAACCGGTGTTGTTTGGAATTATTTTCGCAATGTATGATTGATGCGCAAAACGTGATTACTTCCCGGTGTGATTAGCCGCGATATATTCGCCATCCATCGTCAAGAAAATATACAGCTTTTGTTTGGCAGAGTCGGCAATTTTATCATTTACAAAAACAACCACCCATTCCGAATTGTCTTTAACCACTTTTGTCTCAGCGGAACTTGCCGTGACGGATGTCCAACTTTTTGCCAACTTTTCTTTCTTTACGAGTTTGGCAACAATTTTTGTAGCATTTATTTTTGCTGTTTCCTGATTTACAGGTGCATGAGAATGTGAGTGCCCATGATCGTGGCCGGTTCCTGCCATAACTATGGCCGAGAACAGACTGAGGGAAAAGCCAAGTAAAATCGTTTTTAATCGCATAATATAAATCTCCTAAAGTTAATCAATGCTGTCGTGGGTTGTTGGAGCCGGGGCTTGTATCGGTTTTGCTTGTTGTAACGTTTTATTTAAATCCAGACGTTGATAAGTACCGTTGGCTTTTAATACGATGGTCACTGGCGATGGCATATCGTTTTTCCAGTACCACCCATGCGAACCTGCAAAGGAAGTTGTTAAGGAACCGCTTGATTGGCTATCGGTACCTTTTTTAAAACTTTTGAAATAGCCGGTCGTATCACCTGTGGGTTCACCGTGAAAATCATAAAACAATGCCGCATTATCGGTTTTCCAGGCATATTCAAGTGTTGCGCCTTTCACGAGGTGAAATTTGTACTCCTTATCGCCCCTGGCTGGAATGGTGATGATGATAGAGTCTTGCCACTTTGCTTGTTGAACATTCTCAAGGCCTGCAACTGCGGCTATTGCTTTATTACTTGCCTCGTTTAGATGTGATCCCGCACTGGCAGTAAATTCTTCCGGATTGGCGGTATGCGTATAACCGTGCATCTGCATGAGAAAAAGCAAGCCTCCCGCCAGGATCAGGCTGTAATTTGCTACTGTGCTGAAGGTCTGAAAGGCATGGCTTTTGCGCCAGGCGGTAATAAGCAGCAACATCAGGACCAAGGCGCTGATTTGCCCCAACTCGATACCAACATTGAACGAAATGATATTAAGCAACAGATGATCTTCACTCAGCGGCAGTTCCTGTAGTCGGGTAGACAGACCAAAGCCGTGGATCAGTCCCAAACCGATAATCATTAACATCATGTTAGGTGGATTGATGCTGAGGTATTTTCGAAAACCATCCATATTCGCAAAGGCAATATAACAGACACTCAGCCCAATCACCGCGTCGATAATAAAGTAGTTGAGCTGGA
>JAYSTO010000019.1:0-3499 GCA_043719675.1 Gammaproteobacteria bacterium
CAGGCGAATATATTTTTGCGGGGTAGCGAACCGGATAATGCAGATGCCTTAAATCAGTCGGTGGCATGGCCGAACGCGATTCCTGATAATTGGTATGATGAAGATGTGGCGCCTGCGAAAAATAAGCCAGCACTGACACAGCCGATGCAGCCACAACCACCTGCCATCGACCCGGACATACTCAGAAGACTACAAAAGGCCGAACAGGCTAAAAATATTTTAGAAAGGGAAAATAATAAACTGCTCGCGGATATTGCAGCATTAAAACAGCAACTGATAAACCAACAAGCCAAATCACCGCAACGAACAGCGCCACGGGCAGTGGGTGCACAGGATAAGATACTGATAGAAGCAATGGGGCTGTCGAAATGGAATTTGGATGATCAGAAAATAATGGAAATCAGCCAGATTGTTGGTGAGTTGGTTCGCGAGACAATGATGGGTTTAACGCAGGTGCTGGGATTTAGAAAAAAAATAAAAGAAGAATTTAGAATTAATGTAACAACGATTAAGCCTATTGAAAATAACCCACTGAAATTTTCGGCCAACATTGAAGATGCGCTGGAAAACATGTTTATTAAAGAGAATAAGGCGTATCAGAAACCGGTTGAGGCAGTGCGCGAGGGGTTTACCGGCATTGCCGAGCATCAGGTTGCGGTATTGGCCGGCATCCAGGCGGCGTTTCGTGGGATGATAGAAAGGTTTGATCCGAATGCGCTCGAATCCCGCTTTGAAAAATACCGCAAGGCTGGACTGATTAAGGTCAATCAAAAAGGCAAAAACTGGGATGCCTACCGGGAGTTCCATCAGGATCTTGTCAATAATATCGATAACTCGTTTCAACATCTTTTTGGCTATGCTTTTGTGCAGGCTTATGAAGAACAGATGCAGAAATTGCAGATGTCGCGTAAGGCACATTCCAAAGGGAATAATGATTAATTCAAAGAAAAGGAAAAAAACCATGCAATATACGACGTATTTCAAATCCCCGCTGTTCTTGATGAGCATTTTTATGCTGATGTCGTGCAGTTCGCTCAACAGCCCGGTCGGTGGATTTTTTAAATTGGATACCGATTTAACGCTTACGTTTAAAGTGGACGCGGATATCAATCCCGATGATAAAAAAACGCCTTCACCATTATTTATTCGCTTGTATGAACTGAAGGCCACGAAAATGTTTGAGAAGGCAAATTTTCTGGATATTTTCGAGAAAGACAAAGAAGCCTTAGGTGCAGACATGCTGGTCAAACATCGTCTAAAACGATTAAAACCCGGCGAGGATGGCGAGTTCAGTGTTGTACTTGATAAAAATACCCAGTATGTGGGTGTGTTTGCCGAATTTTTACAATACAAAAATTCTACATATAAAGTCATACTGCCGGTGGTAATCAATAATGTTTTTGCAACCTCGGCGACCATTCGTGTATCAGGCAACGCGATACGGATTGAGTAATAAGGCATGTCGAGCTTGCGCCTGACCTGCCAGTTATAGGTGTCATGGGTTTGGTTGTAAAGGGGCAGTGTTACAGAAATATTAAAAATGATTTTTAAACCATTAGGCAGTGATATATGTCTTTAGATAGCAAAGTTGTATGGTCGGAGGGGATGTTTCTAAACCCACAGCACTTTCAGCAGCAGGAACGCTATTTCGAGCGTTATGTGGATGGCAAATGCTCTGCCTATGGACTGTATGGTTGGGGCGTGCATGACTTCACCATCGATGAGCAATTATTAAAACTCGGCAAAATTTCGGTGTTGAATGCGAAGGGCGTCTTCCCGGATGGCACACCGTTTAGCTTCCCCGATCAGGACGCACCACCGCCTGTGCTGGAAGTGCCCGGTAATACACACGATAAGATAGTGTATCTCGCCTTGCCGGTCAGACGACCAGGTGCGGTGGATGTGTTATCCGATGATGATAACCAGGGCATGGCACGTTTTTATTCCTCCAAAGTGGAGACGCGTGACGTCACGATTGATGGCGGTGACACAATCAGTATCGATATCGGTAAATTACGGATACGCCTGCTGTTGGAATCCGATGATCTCAGTGGCTACGTCTGTATCGGCCTGTTTAGGATCTCAGAGTCGCGCGATGATAAAAATGTCCTGGTGGACAATCAATATATCCCCACTTGTCTGGACTGTGCGGCCTCACAGCGATTAAAGGGATTTTTATCTGAACTAGTAGGGCTGTTACATCATCGTGGTGAATCCATTTCCGGCCGACTTGCCGATTCCCAGCGCGGGGGCACGGCGGAAATTGCCGATTATATGATGTTGCAGCTGATTAACCGCTTGGAGCCTTTGTCGATGCATCTGTCACAGCTTAAAGGATTGCACCCGGTTACGTTGTTCACCGAATCGGTGCAAATGGTCGGTGAGCTGTCGACCTTTGCCGCGAAAAACAAACGACCGCCGGTATTTCCCACTTATCTACATGACAATCTGCAAGCGACGTTTGCGCCGGTGATTGCATCATTACGGCAGTTCTTAAGTATGGTCTATGAACAAACCGCGATATCGCTGGCGTTGGTTGAGAAAAAATTTGGCATTCGTGTCGCGCAGATACCGGATCGCACATTACTGATCGGTTCTGTGTTTGTCCTGGCGGCAAGGGCCGATGTGGCAGAAAATTTATTGCGTACGCATCTGCCTGCGCAAATAAAGATTGGTCCGGTTGAGCGTATCCGCCAGTTAGTCAATGCCGCAATGCCGGGAATACCTATTCGACCGTTGGCGGTTGCGCCACGGCAGATTCCATTTCGTTCCGGATATAGTTATTTTGAGCTGGATCGAAACAGTGCCTTTTGGAAGGAACTGAGTAACTCAGGCGGATTCGCGGTACATATCGGTGGCGATTTTCCAGGGATTGAGCTTGAGTTCTGGGCCATCCGGCAATAACAATTTTTCAGGAGTAAACTAATGTGCTCTGATAAATCAGACAAAACTGTTTTTCGGCAGTCGCAAGGGACGAGCAAGGACAGCACGATTATTAAACCGGCTCCGGGGGGTAGAAGCGCGGGGCAAACGCCGCACCCGACACCTGGCCTGTCATCCTCGCAGTCAGCCTATGAGCAGCAGAAAACCTCCAGTACCCGCGTACCATACATGGATCAGCAGGCCAGCCAATTCAGTACCGCTGCCGGATTAAACCCGTTGGTTAATGCCGCGTCCATGCTCATCGCGGTTTTTTATAAAGTGCACGGTTCGATGAGTCATCCCAACGTGGGCGGGCTACATCAACAGGTCGTAAAAGAAATCAGAACGTTTGAAACACGTGCTAAAGAGCAGAACATTAAGCCGGAAATTGTCCTTTCGGCACGTTACATTCTGTGTGCAATTCTCGACGAAGCGGTACTCAACACGCCCTGGGGTGCGGAAAGTGCGTGGACACAGCGAACACTGCTGAGCGTTTTTCACAATGAAACCCACGGTGGTGAGAAGTTCTTTCAAATTTTAGACAGGATGCGTGATCGGCCTGCGGAGAATCTGGATA
>JAYSTO010000181.1:0-5292 GCA_043719675.1 Gammaproteobacteria bacterium
CAGGCAGTCACGCACCATTTGTTCGGCAAGTTCACCTTTATCAAACGGTTCGTTTTTCAGTGACGTGCAATATTGTGGTTTGTTTTTTGGCACACCCGCATCGGCGAGCAAAGGTGCAAGGTTCAGGCGTTGCTGTTTTTTCGTGACCGCACCGGATGCCTGTAACAAATCAGTACGACCGATGATGTCAGTTAACTTGCGGCAACCCAATTGCGCCAACAATTCCCGCACTTCCTGCGTCACGAAACGGAAATAATTCATTACCCATAACACTTCACCGCGATAATGTTGCTTACGCAATTGTTCATCCTGGGTTGCCACACCGGTCGCGCAATTATTCAAATGACAAATACGCAGATATTTGCAACCCATCGCAATCAGCGGCGCGGTACCGAAACCAAAACTCTCCGCGCCTAAAATGGCTGCCTTGATCACATCCAGTCCGGTCTTCAAGCCACCATCGGTTTGCAGGCGCACCTTGTCGCGCAGGTCGTTGGCACGCAGGATCTGATGGGTCTCAGTCAGGCCTAACTCCCACGGACTACCGGCATATTTCACCGAAGTCAGCGGCGAGGCGCCGGTGCCACCATCGTAGCCGGAGATCGTGATCAAATCGGCATAGGCCTTCGCCACACCGGCGGCGATAGTGCCAACCCCGGCCTCGGCCACCAATTTCACCGACACCAATCCCGCTGGATTGACTTGTTTCAAGTCGTAAATCAATTGCGCGAGGTCTTCAATCGAATAGATGTCGTGATGCGGCGGCGGTGAGATCAGCCCCACGCCTGGTTTGCAATAACGCAGCCGTGCGATCATTTCATTGACCTTGTGGCCGGGCAATTGCCCGCCCTCACCCGGCTTGGCGCCTTGCGCGATTTTGATCTGCATGACCTCGGCGCTGCGTAAATACGCCGGTGTCACCCCAAAGCGACCAGAGGCCACTTGTTTGATTTTGGAGCGATTGTTCGCCTTGTAACGTTTTGGATCTTCACCACCTTCACCGCAATTGGAACGACCGCCCAGGGTGTTCATCGACTCCGCCAAGGTTGAATGCGCCTCGGGTGACAACGCACCTAATGACATACCGGCAGAATCAAAACGCATTAAAATATCATGTTCTGATTCCACCTGGTCGATCGGAATCGACTGCACATCGCTGCGCAGCTTCAATAGATCGCGCAGTGCTAACGGGTGGCGATTATCCACCATCCGGCTATATATCTTGAACTTGGCAAACTCGCCCGAACGCACCGCCGCCTGCAGTGTGATCACAACATCCGGGTTATAGGCATGATCTTCACCGTCGTGGATAAACTTCAGCAATCCGCCTTGCGCAATCGACTTGCGGGGATTCCACGCCAACATCGCCAGCTGCCGCTGATCCTGTTCAAAATCTTCGAAGTGAATACCGGAGAGCCGATTGGTGGTACCGTTGAAACACAACTCGACCACATCCTGGTGCAAAGCGACGGCCTCAAATAACTGCGCACCGCGATACGACGAGATGGTGGAGATGCCCATCTTCGAAATGATCTTGAATAAACCTTTATTAATTCCGCTGAGGTAATTCTTGAATAATTTGTTGGTGTCTTTTTCCGTAATCTCGCTGCTGCGCTGCATGTCCTGGATCGCCGCAAAGGCCAGATACGGATAAATTGCGGTTGCGCCATAACCCAGCAACACCGCAAAGTGATGCGGGTCGCGTACCGTGGCGGTTTCCACCACGATATTAGCATCACAACGCAGGCCTTCAGCAATTAAGCGCTGATGTACTGCGCCAGTTGCAAATAGCGCATGCACTGGGATGTGATCTTTCTTGATCTGTCGATCACTCAGTACCAGGATCACCGCACCTTGTTTGATCGCCTGCACCGCCTGGTCAGTGATGGCCGTGATCGCCACCTGTAAGGTGGTGGTTTCGTGATACTGCAATTCGATACGGTGATGCCGGTAATTGCTATTCTGTAAATTCAGTAATTGTTTGAACAGGCTGGTCGACAATACCGGTGACTTCACCAGGGCGCGTTGCGCATGTTCAGGAGTTTCTTCAAACATGTTACGTTCGCGACCAAAACAGGTTTCCAATGACATGACGATCTGCTCACGGATCGGATCAATCGGCGGATTGGTGACTTGGGCAAACTGTTGGCGAAAACTGTCGAAGGGTGAACGGATGTGGCGCGACAAAACCGGAAAGGGCGTGTCATCACCCATTGAGCCTACCGCTTCCATACCCCCTTCGGCTAATACCCGCAGGATCTGATCACGTTCTTCATAGGTAACCTGAAACATCTTCTGATAAATCGCCATCATCGCGGCATCCAGCGGCGCATCAACGTCTTCTTCCATCCGCGATTCCAATGACGTAGAACAGGTTGCCATCCATTGTTTGTAGGGATGACGACGCTTGAGGCGGTTATCAATGTCATCGGGTAATAACAATTCGCCGGTCTGAGTGTCGGCGGCGATCATCTGGCCGGGTTTTAAACGGCCTTTCATGACGACATCCGCAGGTTTGTATTCATACACGCCTATTTCCGATGCCAGCGTAATGTGGCGATCTCGCGTGATCACCCAGCGGGCGGGACGCAAACCATTGCGATCCATCGCGCAACCGGCATAACGACCGTCGGTTAAGACAATTCCCGCAGGGCCATCCCAAGGTTCCATGTGCATGGAGTTATACGCGTAAAACGCCCGCAGATCGGCGTCCATGGTATCGACGTTCTGCCACGCAGGTGGGATCAGCAAACGCATCGCACGGAAGATGTCCATGCCACCGGCAAGCAAGGCCTCCAGCATATTATCCAGGCTCAGCGAATCCGAACCGCGCATCGAGACCAAGGGCCGGACATCGGCCATCGGTAATTGCGCTGTCTCAAATTTATGGCCACGTGCCACCGACCAGTTGCGGTTGCCCTGAATGGTGTTGATCTCACCGTTGTGCGCCAGATAACGAAACGGTTGCGCCAGTCGCCACTGCGGCCAGGTATTGGTAGAAAAACGTTGATGAAACACACACAAGGCCGATTCCAGGGCTGAGTCATTAAGGTCTTTGAAGAACACCGGCAGGTTGGCTGGCATTACCAGTCCCTTATAACAAATCACCCGTGCCGCCAAGCTGGGGATATAAAATGCCGGGTCAGCGGGCTCGATGCGTTTTTCCGCGCGACGACGCGCAATATATAGGTGTCGATCAAAATTTAGGACGTCCATGCTCGACGGCGCGTTGACAAAGAGCTGCTCAATCTTAGGCAGGGTCTTGAGCGCCTCGCTGCCACAGGCGCTGGGGTCAGTGGGAACGTCACGCCAACCGGCCGCAGTCAGGCCTTCTTTGCGGAGTTCTTCCGTCAATAGGGTACGTGCGGTGTTTGCCAGGCGGGTGTCGGTACTGAGGTACACCATGCCAACCGCATAGGTCGGGGCCAAGGTAATATTTAATTCACGGGCGACTTTGCGGAAAAATCCCTCCGGGAGCTTCATCAGCAAACCGCAGCCATCGCCGGTCTTGCCATCAGCAGCAATGGCACCACGGTGGGTGAGCCGGGTCAGGGCGGCAATGGCGGTCTTCACCAGCCAGTGGCTGGGTTTGCCATCCATATGGGCAATCAAGCCGAACCCGCAATTATCGCGTTCAAATTCCGGTCGATACAAACCGTGTTTTTCTAATTCTTCAGTGATATGGCTCATACTGCTCGCCTTGTCCCGCAGGACGGTCTTCCTTCCACTCAAAAAAGGGCCAAGCAGTATACAGTCAGCGCCAGTGGGGCTCAATGACTCTAATGGTAGGTAACAGTGGATAGAGCAAAAAACCGGATGATTTACCTGAGTTTGTTATGCTTTGCCGCGCCATCAGCGCCCAGATACCGCCAGCACCGAGTTATTTCGCCCTGCGGTCTAAATTCATCGTAACACTACTCTTCAACTCATCCGGCGCCGGGTTCACTTTCGTTGCAGTTGCCAAGCCTTTATTGCTACCCACAGATCTTGTTTGATTTAAATTCTCTATTTTGCGGGCCAGCACTAAGAGCAATATTTTCCATGACAGGAGAATGATAATTGTAGGGATTCACTGACTTGTCGTGGCTTGCAGAAGCGGGTATCTTTGACAACAGTTACCACTGAATTTTCTTTAGCGGTTGCCGCATTATCACAACCACACCATGGAAAGGATACCATGTCACTTGCCGTTGTTTATAGTCGCGCCCAGGCAGGCATCAGTGCGCCGCCGGTGACGGTGGAGGTTCATCTCAGCAATGGTCTGCCGGGGATGTCAATTGTCGGTCTGCCGGAAACGGAGGTGAAGGAAAGCCGTGATCGGGTGCGTGCAGCGTTGTTAAATACCCAATTTGAATTTCCCGTCAGACGCATCACTATTAATCTTGCCCCCGCCGATCTACCTAAGGAAGGCGGCCGCTTTGATTTGCCCATTGCCATCGGTGTGTTGTGCGCCAACGGTCAATTGCCGCAAGCCATTCTGCGCGACTATGAATTCATTGGGGAGTTAGCGCTGACCGGTGAGTTACGACCAGTACGCGGTGTGTTACCCGCGGCAATCCAGGCGCGGCAACAACAACGCACGCTGGTCATTCCCAAACAAAATGCGCATGAAGCGGCGCTGGTCAGTGGTGTTCGTGTGCTGGCGGTAGAAAATATCCTGGAACTCTGCGCGCATTTAACTGGCAGGCAACCATTGGCAGAAGTGTCCGAACGTCTGGCACAAATCAGTACCGTAACGTTACCGGATCTCAATGAAGTCGTCGGCCAGACACGCGCCAAACGCGCATTAACCATCGCCGCCGCCGGTGGCCACAGTTTATTGTTTTATGGCCCGCCCGGCAGTGGCAAAACCTTGCTGGCGCAACGTCTGCCTGGCATCTTACCGCCGATGCAGGAAGCCGAAGCACTGGAAACAGCAGCGATTTATTCCGTGAGTCACGCGGGTTTTCATTCGGATCAATGGCGGCAACGCCCCTTTCGTTCACCCCATCACACCGCATCCGGCGTGGCCCTGGTGGGTGGCGGCAGTAATCCGCGTCCCGGTGAAATTTCCCTGGCGCATAACGGCGTGTTGTTTTTAGATGAACTGCCGGAGTTTGATCGCAAAGTATTAGAGGTGTTGCGTGAACCGTTGGAATCCGGCGTGATCACGATTTCACGCGCGGCACGTCAGGCGGAATTTCCGGCGCGCTTTCAACTCATCGCGGCGATGAATCCCTGCCCTTGTGGTTATCTCGGTCATCCCACCCAACGGTGCCATTGCACGCCGCAACATATTCAACGTTATCGTGC
>JAYSTO010000182.1:0-5288 GCA_043719675.1 Gammaproteobacteria bacterium
CAAGCACCCTTGGAAAGAATGTTACCCATATTCGCGGTACCCGCAGTACGCGTGATTTGGTCGTTGTTACATCCGCCGGTACGATGATCCAGCATGGCAATGGCACTGTCGGCACTGGTGTTACTGTTAAGCACCAGCCTGTCCTGCGGGAGAGTTGGTCTGCCACGGCACGGGATTGCCGCAAACCTGGAACGGAATGAATTTACCGGAAAATGCCCAAGATACTGCACAACCTGGATGGCGCCGGAAATATCCGCTTCATTACGACCACCCGCCGCCGCTTTGTCCTGGCTGGTTTGTTGTGCATCCGCATCGAGACTGTTCACGGCCTGGGGATTGATGAACCCGACGGGTACCCGGCCATCAACCTCTACCGGTAATCCTGAAATGCTGACCTCGCCGGTACCAAGTATGATGTCACCTTTTTCGGTCAGCTTTGCATTGCCTTTTATTTTTAACTGCGCCAAATTCTGTTGCGTCAGACCCTCAAAGCGTAGTATTGCACCTTGTAACATTGTTTTATCGATATTGATCCGCCATTCCAGAATTCCTGGTCCTGGACAGCCGGGGCAACAATCCACCACTTCACAACCCACAGGAATGGGAATGTCTTCGATGAAGCGAGGGACTTGTACGAGTTCTTCCGGGCAAAAACGATACATGAGATCCCAATGAACCGCTCTGGCGGCCGACGAACCCAGCATCAATATGGCGCTAACAGCAAGTGTGTTGAGATACCGCATATTCAACCTCCTTTGTTGGTTTTTTACAGTGTACTTAATGAATTGGTAAGGGCACAGGTGTTACTGCGTGCCCCGCTATTCAAAATTCCCTTGTCCTATTCTTTTGGCTCCGTTGAAACCGTAGCGACAAACGCGATGCGCTTTAAACACACTTGCACTTCGCTTTGCACATTGATTTCCTGCAAAGGAATCAACGACACAATAACGGTTCCACCTGTTTGCAGCCTGCCACCGGTCGCCACAATGAAGGTTCCGGGATTATCGGGTGGAAACAAACTGAATGTACCGAGAAAAATTTTCTCTCCCTGTACGTTCCGATAGTGCACTTCAAAACTCAACGGGATCCTTTGCGGGTTTATCACCTCCGCCACGTTGATCTGCACAAACTTTTTCGTCTGCGGCGCTGTGACCTCAGGGTCAATCGTCTGTACTGCTGAGCGGGTCACCCCATCCAAAGTATAGCCACCAGCGTTAGCGCTTGCGGTAGCTAAACACAGCAGCAAGCCGATGGTTTCCCACGCAGCGACACTTCTGCTTTTGTATATCACTATCACCGCTTTAAAATACTCCCAAAGGTGGCCGTTTATTTGGAACGAACCGTGACCGGGCTAACGATAAAATCGATCTGCTCAAGGGTCAACTCTGTATCAGGACGAATAAATACTTTCGTTGCCGGAACAGCCACTAACTGCACTGATAGCTGTTCGCCGACACGTAATTGCCCTGTGCCCTTGAGCGTTTGCAACGTCTCGGTCACATTGACCAGAAAGCCCGTCTTCGGATGATGATCGCCGTGACGACTATCATGGGTACCGAAAAAAGCAAAACTGCCCGCATAGTGAATATCATCCGTTGGCGTTTGTCCATTGGCACCCGGCAGGTTTATGAAAACACGCACAAAGAAATCATTGGTTGGCGGCAACTGCGCATAATTGATACTGATAAATACCCGCTCCTGACGCCGATCCGCGTCAAGTAACGCACCAAACTCCTCTGCTGTTACGCGTGTTTGCACAGAAAAGGGTTTTGCGATAGAAAGTTTTGTCCCCTTAACGACCGATACACGTTTCCTGACATCGAAGCGGACATCGGCACCCTCTTTCAAGCGCTTCTCAAGTTTTTTCAGATCCGCTGCGCTACGCACACTCAGATCAGCCGCAGCAGCAAAACGACCCACCGCACTGGACTCATAACGATAGCTAAGCAAGGGCATTAGCGTGGTAATTCCCGCCGACACCGTAGTTGGCTCGCCTTTGCCGTCCACGAAGTGATTCCAACTAGTGTCGAACCATGCAGAATCATTGGTATTATCGTTATCCAACTCGATATTCCACTTAGCCCAGCAATAATCCACCATACAATGGTGCGCCCAGAACACCGGATCCAACGGTGAGCCACCCGTCACCATGTCACCACCCACGACCACATGGGTGGTGTTGTGCGGCGTACCCTCTATTTGTGAACCGAACGTAAAGAAATTACTGTCGGCAAAAATTGGATTCAGCGTGCTGTTAGTAAACGCTGAATTACCCGCGACGCTGGTGTTGTTGCGTGGGTGGAATAATGGGCTCGCAGGATTGGTAAAATCCGTATGCATAACGGGGTCCTGATTCCAGTTCCAGTAAGGCAGTCCAAAACTTTTCTCTCCGGTCAGCTCCTGGCATATCTGCTCAAAGAAAAATAGATACGCTCGATGCCAGGAAAAAAAATGGTTCGTACCATGTTGGCAGAAATTGAAACCGCCGGAAATGGTCCCGTGTAACGCCGCCTGCGCTGCCCAACTGCGCGGATTACTGCTCGGGAGCGCCTTCATCAGGGTTACTGCATTTTTATAAATGGCAATTGCGTTGTTAACATCAGTGGAACCAGTGCGCAACCGGCGCCGGACAGGCCGGTTTCTAATCTGCTCGATGATGGCCTCACATCCTCCTAACATGGTACCAAATACCAGTCCGAGGCTCACAAAACCCACCCCTTTGATAAATATCCTGCGTTTCATATCCTCAGGTTCGTTGAAGGAATCCATGATCGTCACTATCTCCTTGCTAAATTGTCGGGTCCGGAAATATTAAACAGGTAGCAGCAACCAAAAAAATAAAATATTACCCCCTGGTCTGTGACATATTACCCATTTTTGCCATATGTTGAAATTATTCGCTAGTTGAAGCATTTCTTCCAACTACACCAAACGCTGTGTCATTTCTGAGTCGGATAATTTACTCGGTCTTGAGGTACGCATAGCCTTTGTGCCAATGATCGGCGATGCGCACTTGTCGTCCAACGGATACAGCTCTTAATTAATGATTGACCACGTTGGCCACGCCGTTGTCATGGTTGCTCGGTGCCATGACACAACAAGCGAGGTAGCATCGATGATGCCTAACCAACTCCGTCAAGCACGTCAATGTCCCGTCGGCTAGTAAAAACGTGGGATCTACCAGGTCGAAGGCTGGCGCGGCGGCACGTCGCACATCTGCGCATTGCCACCGCATCATCATCCACCACATCTGACCGTTTATTTGTGGTCCACTATTGTCGCGTTGTATTTTTGCAGGATGGTTTTCACATCCTTTGTCTCCATTGCCTTTTTGCTGGGCTCGTTAAACTCAAACTGTTTCAATTGCTCCCGATGAACCTTGGGATGCTTCGACTTGATGTCACCCAGCTTCATTTGCAGCGACTGCAAATCCAGCCCTGCAACAGAAACCAGGATCCGATCGAGCGGCTCCATATCTTGTAACAGCTCCTTGCTGGCGTTTTTACGGATGCGCTCCATGACACTGCGGATATGCTCCGCCGTGTTGTTATCGATGAGCACCTCCTTGCTGCTGGCGGATTTCTTCTGCTCCTGATGCGAACTCAACAGGTAACCGATACGGCTGAAATGCTCCATAAGCTTGCCGGCATCTTTGCGTAGCGCGGCATCCTTAATCAGCAGTAGTGCAAGTTCGGGGCTGTTGCGGTAATAGCTGTTGATCAGGTGTTGGCCGCCGTTAAATCCCTTCAGACCGTTATCGCGGAACCGCCGCAAGCCCTCCAGCAGGCTCTCGCCCGAGGCAGATTCAAGCGCAACAACTTTTGTTGCGATACAGGAACTCGGCAAGTCTACATCCATGTGATTGTAATTCATGATTTCCTGAGCCCGGACGCGGGTTGTCCCCGATAGTTCTCCAGATAAACTCGCCCAAAAGGTTTCAAAGTCGTCATGCCATGAACCCCACAAGGTGTCATTCAACATGCTTTCCAGTACAACGCGATTGGCATTGTTGGTATCGCCCGTGCCGTCACGACCGCGATCCTGGTTGCCGCCATTATTATCATTGGCGCTGTCGAGCATGTCATTGATGGCCGCTGCCACCCGCCCTTCATTGCGGTTACCATCACGATTTCCCGCATCACTGAAGTTTTCAATATCTCTTCCGCCATCTCCTTCACTCCAGTTATAGCGACCATCCGGACGCAACGACAGCATGAAACCGGTACCCCACCCTTCACTCCAGGCAAGCGAAGGATCCTGGGCATCATCACCGAAACCATGCGAGCCGCCGGGGCTGGGGTTGTCGGAGCCATAGGCGTAATACATAACAGCATGGCCGTATTCATGCGTTACCACATCCGGTGCATCATTGTCGGAACCCGGAATATCGATTTCTTCCCAGAAACGATCCCACCGGGCCCCGCTGCCTTCCGGGAAACATGAGTCGACAAATCCGGGGTCGCGACCACCCACCGTTGACGCATGATTCCATGCCAGATTCAGCATGTTCCAGATCTGCATAGAGTTAATATTTGATCCCCCCGTTTCGGATCCAAAATCCAGGACGGTACCGTCGTTGAGGTTATCATGCACACTGGATTGCCAGCTGTAGGTGGAATCAATCCCGTCACAGTCCTGGACACGAATCCGGGTATTTCCCAGCTTGAATGTGTAATATAGATCCCGTCCATCGGCCCCCCAGCCATCATCATTGTTGACGCTAAACGACCAGTCGCCATTCCAGTCCGTGACCGTCGTGCCCAAGTGGTCATCAAAACCCGTGTCTTCGTCATACAGATTGATGCTTACATTCACCAGCGGCCGCCAGACACCATCGAAATCCAGGTAGACCAACCGGCCACGAACGGTGATGGGATCTTCCGGTGACCAAGCCTGCCCGCTGCGGTCATCAATATATCGCTTGATTGATTCCGACGGACCAACCGGTCGCGCACTGAGTTGGTTCTTGATGGTATGGGGTTTGATTGCGTTCAGGGCCTTAGTCGGTACCTTGATGGCGTTTTCGTGCAGCAATCGTACATTCGGCGATTCAGGGTTCTTCCGCAGCGCATCTTTAAAATGTGCCTCACGCCGTTCTCGTTGCTCGCGTACAAACTGCTTGGGAGGAATTAACCGGTAATTAGCATTCTTGTCGATAACCAGATAGCGCATCACTTTATCCGAAAAACCATTTTCCTTTTCCATTCTTCCCAGAATTTTAATCGTCAATTCATAACTGCCCGCCGGTTTGTCCAACTTGAGGGGAATGTCCAGACTGATTTTCTCAT
>JAYSTO010000183.1:0-2475 GCA_043719675.1 Gammaproteobacteria bacterium
ACATTATCCGGGTACGGGACGTAATGAAAAAGCAATATGATCTGGTCGACGGCATGACGACGGTCAGTGAGGTGTTGTCGAAAATGCAACATGTTGACACCAAGTGCGTGATCGTCAATAAACGTCATGCCGATGATGAGTATGGCATTGTCTTGATCTCGGATATTGCCAAGCAGATTTTGGCCAAGGACCGTTCGCCGGATCGCGTCAATGTCTATGAGGTGATGTCCAAACCGGTGATCTCAGTCGACCCGGAGATGGACATCCGTTATTGCGCACGTTTGTTTGACAAATTCGGATTATCACGCGCCCCGGTGATTGAAAAAGGTGAGCTAATCGGGATTGTCAGTTTTACCGATATGGTGCTGCGTGGTATGCTCAATCACAAATGATCAAACAATCATGACGACATCTTTTTTGGAGAGGCCATGAATTATCATGTGGATGCCAAAACGGCGTTGTTGACCGACGTGGTGTATCAGCCTTCGCCCAATTGTGATGCGCGTCCGCCCGGCTGTGTGGTTGATCTCATTGTGATTCACGGCATCAGTCTGCCGCCGGGGGAATTTGGCGGGCCTTATATTACCCAGTTATTTACCAATCAATTAAATGCGGCGGCACATCCGTATTTCAAGGACATTGCCAGTCGGCGGGTTTCCTCGCATTTATTATTGCGCCGTGATGGCCTGGTCATTCAATATGTGCCGTTTGACAAACGGGCCTGGCATGCCGGGGAATCATCTTACCAAGGACGCACGCGTTGCAATGATTTCTCGATTGGCATCGAGCTGGAAGGTACCGATGACATCCCCTACACCGATGCACAATATACACAGTTGGCCGAGGTTGTCGCAGGTCTGTTACATGATTATCCGCAGTTGTCCGCCCAACACATCACCGGACACAGTGATATTGCGCCGGGACGTAAGACCGATCCGGGTACAAGTTTTGATTGGCAGCGATTTCGTCATTTACTTAGTGTGCAGTTAGGATAAAATCGGCGGAGGCGGCTATGCTTGAACTAACCCAGCAGTGGTGTATGAACCCCAACAGCGGCAAGAGGCAATAGAGAGATGAAATTTTTGGCAATCCTGGTTGGTGTCGCGGTGGAGTTGTATGTGTTGCAGGTGCAGCAGCTACGTCAATTCGGCTGGTTTGCGCGTTGGACTGATCTGCTGCTGCGTAATCTGCAACGTTTGCCGGGCATGGATGGACGTGTCGGGGTTCTGGTCATCATTCTGCCGATGGTGTTTCTCGTCCTCTTCCTGGATTTTGAGCTGGCAAAGATGATTGAGGTGAATAGGTCGTATTTACTCTTCGGCTTTCTATTTTATACGGCGGTATTGATCTACGGCATGGGCCCGAAGGATCCGATTCGGGCGGTGGATGACTATATGAATTGCATTGAACACGCGGATTTGCGTACCGCGCAGGTACGTGCGGAACAAGTGCTGGGTCAGGTGATCACGGAGCCTGCCGTGGAATACGCCGCTCGCATCAAGGAGATGCTGCTGATCCGGGTGAATGATAATATCGTCGGTCCGATTGTCTGGTTTGTGTTGATCGGTCCGGTGGGTGTTGTGCTTTTTCGTTTAAGCTGTGAACTCAAAGATCGGTTTAGTTCCTTGCCGGGTGGTTTGGCGCTCGCCAGCCAGGAACTGTATTATATTGTGGCCTGGTTACCGGCGCGGGTGTGTGCCATGAGTTATGCCTTTGCCGGTAGTTTCGTGGATACGGTAGCAAACTGGCGGCATGTCTCCGATCTATGGATGGCGGACAGTAACACCTTGCTGGTACGCAGCGGGGTAGGCTCGGTGGGTGATGTGCACGAACAAGAGGACGAAGAACTTTCTGCCCTGCAAAGCCTGGCGAACGTGCTGGCGATGGTGAAGCGTTCGGTTTTAATTTTAATAACGTTGTTGGCTGTGATGATCATTGTTGGCTTATTCAACGGTTAATCTCCGTCGGTTCTTGATTATATTTGCATACAGCGCGCTGATATTATCGATTTAAGCGGTTTGCGCCAAAAATAGCAATTGCCTTATGCCAACGAATATACCTTCTGCAACGCTCATTGATCTCATTCGTCATGGCGAACCCGTGGGTGGGCGTCGCTATCGTGGCCAACTCGATGATCCGTTAAGTGAAAAAGGCTGGGCACAAATGCGTGCTGCAGTACGGGATATTTGCCCCTGGCAAGTCATTGTTTCTTCGCCACTGTTACGTTGTAGTGACTTTGCAAAGGAACTGAGCATTCGTTATCAATTACCCTTGCAGGTGGATGCACGGTTGCAAGAAATTGGTTTTGGGGTTTGGGAAGGCAAAACCGCCGCAGAAATCTGTGCGCAGGACCCCGATATTTTACAGCGGTTTATCCATGACCCTATCGCGAATCGCCCGCAGGGTGCTGAGACACTGGCCGATTTTCGTGATCGCGTGGTGGCGGGGTGGGAGCAAATCGTGCATGACTGTCGT
>JAYSTO010000184.1:0-43417 GCA_043719675.1 Gammaproteobacteria bacterium
CGGGAAAATAACGAACAAGATGTGCAACGTCGTTCTAATCGCAATCGAGGCGGGCCTGTTTATGCAGGCTTGATGCACATTTTCCATCGCTGATGGTATGCATCACCACATTTTGTAAAGAGTGTTACTCAGTTAACCCTGAAAGATCGCTGTACAAATTGTTCACGGTATTCAAGAATTGAAAAACATTTCCCAACTGTTTTACCTCCCAAGCAGAGGGCATATTTGTTGGGGCGGGTTCCAAACCCGCCTTTGTTGATGTGGCCATTGGTCAAGTGCGGGTTTGGAACCCGCCGTTGCGGAACCGCGATAGGGTTGGCAAACCATTTAAATTAACTAAAACTATTGTGAAATCAGCCGACTATAAGCTAATGTTAGAGTATTGTTAAAAACCATACCAGAATGAGTGCTTAATCCTCTGGAACGTGGTTTAATCACGCGGAATGTATGAGCGGGTTTCTATTATGTCGACAGCCTTACCATCGCAATCGGGTCTGCAACGTATCCTGGTACTGAATTCCAAGGGCGGCTGTGGCAAGACGACGATTGCCACCAATCTCGCCAGTTATTTTGCCAGTGCCGGGTATCAAACCGCCTTAATCGACCACGATCCGCAAGGGTCCAGCATGCAATGGGTGAGTTTGCGGCCCAAGGAAAAACCACTGATTTATGCCGTATCCGCCGCTGAGCGCGCCCGCACCGGGGTGACCCAGACGTGGCAACGGCGCGTACCACCGGGCACGAACCGGATCGTCATGGATGCCCCAGCGGGGGTGATGGGTCCGCAGTTACAGGATTTTGCGCGTCAGGTGGATGTCATTCTTATCCCTGTGTTACCCAGTCCCATCGACATTCATGCCGTTTCCCGTTTTATCGAAGATTTACTGCTGGTGGGCAAGGTGCGCAGTTTTGGTGTGCACGTGGGGGTCATTGCCAATCGGGTGAAAAAGAACACGGTGGTATACGATGCCCTGGAAAAGTTTTTGAACTCACTGAAACTGCCGTTTTTGACCACGCTGCGTGATACCCAGATTTATGTGCGTGCCGCATCGCGGGGTGTCGGCGTTTATGAAATGTGGGATGAACGTGTGCATCACAATCAGGTGGACTGGCAACCGGTGGTGGCCTGGTTAGAAGGACTGGCAGTGCAGAAAGAGCAAGCGCGTCAGGGTAATCAACCCACTAGTATCGCTTTACCGGCGGCGGTGTCCACCACGTTCACCGGATAATCGTATAAACGTGACAGATTGTCACGCGTCAGCAATTGGTTAATCTCACCTGTTTGAATCTCGCCGTCGGCAAACATCAGCAGCGCATGGTCGCAATAACGCAACGCAAGCTGTACGTCATGCAGGGCCATGATCAGCAGCTTGTTGTTTTTAATACACACATCAGAAAAATAATTTAATAATTGATGCTGGTGACGAATATCCAGGTGGTTGACCGGTTCATCCAGTAAAAACACCTCGGGCCGTTGCGCGATGACCAGGGCTATTGCCAGACGCTGTTTTTCCCCGCCCGACAAGGTCGTGATATCACGTTCGGCCAGTTCGGCGAGATCAACACAGGTCAGAGATTGATAGGCAATCTCTACATCGTCCGCGTTTTCCCACTGCCAGGGGGGCACATGCGGGTGGCGTCCAAGTAAGACATAATCCAGCACCCGGCCGCCCATGGGCGCGGAAAAATCCTGAAACAAAAACGCCAGTTGTTGACTCAAGGCGCGACGTGGCCAGAGTGACAGTGCCTTGCCATTTAATTGTATGGCACCTTGTTGTGGCGGGTGCAAACCTGCCAGGGTGTGTAACAGCGTTGTTTTACCGGCGCCGTTCATCCCCAGAATTGCCCAACGTTGCCCACCGTGGAATTCAATACTGAGATCCTGGCACAGTGTCTTGTTGGCAATGTGCAGGTGTAATTGTTGCGTGGTGAGGGTTGGGGTATTCATGTGCGCTGAGCAGCATGGCGTTGCATTAAATACAAAAAGATTGGCACACCCAACAGGGCCGTGAAGACACCCACCGGCAGTGAGATGTGCGTATATAAACTGCGCGTGAGGGTATCGGCCAGCAATAACAGGCTACCACCGGTGCACACGGCGGCAGGTAATAACCAGCGATGATCATGTAATCCCGCCAGGCGTAATAGATGCGGGATGATCAGACCGATAAAGCCAATACTCCCGGCCTGCATCACGGCCACGGCGGTGAGCAAGGATGCCACTACGAAGATTTGCCAATGCAGACGCTCCACCGGCACGCCCAAGGTTTTTGCCTGCATACTGCCAATGGCCAGGATATTTAACGCAGGCGCCCAGATGAGTGCCACGCCTAAGCCACCGAACAGTACCAACAAACCTGTCCAAGAAAGCTGTGCATAATTCAAATCGCCCATTAACCAAAACAACATGCCGCGCAGGTTTTGTTCCGGGGCAACGCTCAACAAAAAACTGATAACGGCACCCCAGCCGCTGGCCAGTACCACCCCGGTCAAGAGCATGCGTGTGGTGGTCCACACACCTCCACTGCGGGCCAGCGCAAATACCAATAACATGGAGAGTAATGCGCCTGCAAAGGCACCCAGATGAACAACGGTGGCACTGAGCCCCAGCCACATGCAGAACAATGCAAACACACTGGCACCACCGGAGATGCCCAGCCCATAGGGATCGGCGAGGGGGTTGCGTAATAACACTTGCATCAATACGCCGGCCAAGGCGAGCAATCCGCCGGTGGTGAAGGCGCTTATTGCGCGTGGTAAACGCAGGTCATGCAAGACCAAATAGGCAGTGGTGTCGATGTTGCCGTTGAGTAGCGAGAGATAATCGTGCCAGCGGATGGGATAACTGCCACTGAGCAGACTGACGCCCAGGCTAACCAAACTGATAAGCACACACGCCACCAGCACCCAACCAGACCGCTCTCGGCGTCGTGTGTGGGCGGTGGTCTTCTCAGTCATGGTGCAAGCGCAGGATCGGCCACCGTTGTTGTTGCGCGGTTTGATGCAGGATGGCATCCGGGTCAACGGCGACTGGATGGGTCACTAAGTTCAGCAAGGGCAGGTCATTGTGTGAGTCGCTGTAAAACCAGCTATCGCTCAGGGTAGCGTTGTGCTCAAGCAGCCAGCGTTGTAATCGTATTACTTTGCCTTCTTTAAAACAGGGTACATCGCTGACCTTGCCGGTGTAGCGGCCATCGATCATTTCCGGTTCGGTCGCCAATAGATGATCAATACCAAAGGCGCGGGCGATCGGCGCGGTGATAAAGCGGTTGGTGGCGGTGATGATCAGCAGGGTATTGCCTTGTTTGCGATGCTTGTCGACAAGTTGTAGCGCGGCTGGGCGGATGAGCGGCGTGATACATTCCTGCATGTATTGGGCATGCAAAGTGGTTAATTGGTTAGGCGACAGCGTGGCTAATGGTTTCAAACTGAAGGCCAGGAAGGCATAAATATCCAGGGTGCCTGCAACATAGGCGGCATAATAACGACGATTCTCTTCTTCATACCACTGACTATCCACTACGCCGTGGCGGGCGAGGAACTGCCCCCACAGATAGTCACTGTCACCGGCCAGCAGGGTGTTATCCAGGTCAAAAATGGCTAAGCTCAATGTAGTCAGACTCCCAGGGGAAAGCGGCGCATCTTAACCTAAAATTGTGAAAACAGGGGTTGGGCGGTCGGTTCTATGGGGTTACGCTTTAATCCTGCCCACGCTGCGGACAATATGTGGGATAGGGATTTACACCTCCGTTCGGCTGTGGAAGAATGGGTTAGAATATTCGCAAACATTGGTGCACAAGTGATTGATCGTCAAGGCTATCGACCCAACGTAGGGATCATCCTGTGTAACCGGGATGGCGAGGTCTTTTGGGCGCGTCGTGCCGGTGAGGATTCGTGGCAGTTCCCGCAAGGGGGTATTCATGCCAATGAGACCCCCGAACAGGCTTTGTACCGTGAGCTGCGCGAAGAAGTGGGTTTGGCGCCCGAACATGTGCAGGTCATTGGCCGTACCTCGCGCTGGTTGCGCTACCGGATTCCGCGCCGATTTCTGCGGCAGCGTCAACCCGGTTTGTTCATCGGCCAAAAGCAGGTTTGGTTTTTGTTGCGGCTGGTGGGTGATGAGCAGCACGTGTGTTTAACTGTCTGTGACAAACCCGAGTTTGATTCGTGGCGCTGGATCAATCATTCAGAAACGGTGCAGCAAGTTGTGTCATTTAAACGTGTTGTTTATCGTCGCGCCCTGGAAGAATTGATTCCATTGATCCGGCGAGCTGGTTAGACAATCATTCCCAGGCTGCCGACAATACACATTACTCGCGCAGCATGCCCTGATACACTGTCGTACAGGAAACCCCGTCAAACTTATATGCTTAATACCCTTCGCAGCATTATTCAGGAAGTCAACTCCGCGCGTGATTTGGATCAGGCCTTGTCGATTATTGTCGGGCGTGTCTGTGATGCGATGCAGGTGGATGTGTGTTCGGTGTACCTGACGGATGAGTTACAAAAGCAACATGTTTTGATGGCGACCCAAGGACTGCGTTCGGAGTCGGTCGGTAAGGTACGTTTGGATTTCAGTCAGGGTCTGGTGAGTTTGGTGGCGTCACGGGCAGAACCGCTGAATCTGGCGGATGCGCAAGTCCACACCAGTTATCACCACTCAGATAAAGTCGATATGGAAAAATACCACGCGTTTCTGGGCGTGCCGATCATTCATCATCGCCGGGTATTAGGGGTATTGGTGGTGCGGCAGGTACGCGCAGAACGGTTTGACGAAGAACACGAGAATTTTCTCATTACCATGTCTGCGCAGTTGGCCGGTGCGATGGCGCATGCCAAGGCCAGCGGTGAAACCGATGTACTGCTCAAACACCTCAAACCGGTACACGATACGCGGCCACTGCGCGGCCTGTCCGGCGCACCGGGTGTGGCGATTGGCACGGCAGTACACATTTATCCAACCACTGATTTGGATTCGATTCCGGATCGTAAAGTCACCGACATGCAAGCTGAGATTGATGCCTTTCACCATGCGGTGACCTCGGTGAAACAGGACCTCACGACGTTATCAAACCGCCTGCGTGAAGTATTACCCAGTGAAGAACGCAAGTTATTCGATGCTTATCTGTTGATGTTGGACAGTCATTCCATGCGCGGTGCCACGGCGGCGCGGATCATGGAAGGTAATTGGGCGGCGGGGGCCTTGCGGCGCACGATTGAAGAACAGGTACAAGTATTTTTAGAAATGGATGATCCCTATCTGCGGGAACGTGCCGAGGATCTGCGTGATCTGGCGCGACGGATTTTGCATTATTTATTACGCGATGTGCAGTATAAACGTGATTTTCCAGAGCACACGATCTTGGTCGGGGAAGAAATCACCGCGCCGATGTTAGGCGAAGTACCGACGGAGCGGTTGCGGGGTATTGTTTCGGCGCGGGGTTCGCGCACCTCGCATGTAGCCATTTTAGCGCGTGCCTTGGGTATTCCTGCCGTCATGGGCGCCGAGGATCTGCCGGTTAACCGTATTGATGGCTGTGTGATCATCGCGGATGGTTACAGTGGTAATGTCTACGTATCACCCTCGCTGCACGTGATCGCGGAATTTGAACGGTTAGCGAAAGAAGAAGCGGTGCTCGCCGCCGAACTGGTTAGTCTGTCTGCGGTGCCTTCGATAACAAAAGATGGCAAAGAAATTCCATTGTATGCCAACACCGGATTGTTGGCCGACATCACCCCGTCACTGAGTACTGGCGCGGATGGGATTGGTTTATATCGCACTGAGTTCCCGTTTATGATCCGGCAACGGTTTCCCGGTGAGGAAGAACAACTGCGTATTTACCGTCAGGTGTTGGAGGCGTTTGCGCCAAGACCGGTAGTGTTGCGTACTCTGGACGTGGGTGGTGACAAGGCATTACCGTATTTTCCCATCAAGGAAGATAATCCCTTCCTGGGCTGGCGAGGAATTCGTATTACCTTGGATCACCCGGAAATTTTTATTGTGCAAGTGCGGGCGATGTTGCGGGCCTCTGCCGGGTTAAATAACTTAAACATATTATTGCCGATGGTCAGTCGCGTGACTGAACTGGATGAATCCATCACACTGATTAAGCGCGCCTATGCGGAATTGACCGAGGAAGGTCACGCGTTGACGATGCCCAGGATTGGGGTGATGATCGAAGTGCCTTCGGCGGTTTATCAAGCGGCAAACATGGCAAGGCGTGCGGATTTTCTGTCGATTGGGACCAATGACTTGACGCAGTATTTGTTAGCGGTTGATCGTAACAATGCCCGGGTGGCGGAATTGTACGACACCTTGCACCCGGCGGTATTACAAGCGGTATACCAGACTATTCAGGCGGGGCATTCAGTGGGTAAGCCAGTGAGTGTCTGCGGTGAAATGGCCTCTGATCCGATTGCCGCAGCATTATTGGTCGGCATGGGGATCGACAGTTTGAGTATGAGCACGGCGAGCCTGACGCGGGTGAAGTGGGTGATACGCAACCTCACCACGACTCAAGCCAAACAGTATCTTGATGATGTATTACTGATGGAAGAGGCGTCGGCAATTCGTAACTATATGAATCGGCAAATGGAAGATTTAGGACTCGGCGGCCTGGTCCGCGCAGGACGTTAAACCATGGTAAAACAACACACGATAACATCGATTGATCGCAAACTTGTTGTGCAGGAATTAGTTGAAGGCCTGCTTGCGGATGGCCGCATTAACAAAGCGAACGTCGAAAATTTTCTTATCCCGGCGCGCACCGGACGTTTAGAGATTCATCCCATCGTGATCCTGGCACAGCAAGAATGGAAGGATCAAAAGCCGCCACACAAAACCTTTGATGTTGATGCACTGACGCAGTGGCTGGCCAAACATGTCGCGCTGCCTTATTTTCGTATTGACCCATTGAAGGTGGATGTTACTGCGGTGACGGCGGTCACTTCCTCCGCGTATGCCAGCCGTTTTAAAATTTTGCCGGTGCAGGTTGAAAATGAAAAGGTGATCATTGCCACCGCCGAACCCTATGTGCGGAGCTGGGAGAATGAATTGACGCACGTCACTGGCTTGCAGATTGAGCGGGTGATTGCCAATCCGGTCGATATCTCACGTTACTTAAGTGAGTTTTATAACGTCAGCCATTCGATACGTCAGGCCACGAGTGATAACAAAGATGCAATCCCCGGTGTTAATAACCTGGAAATGCTGGTGGAGCTGGGTAAATCGGGGCGCCTGGATACCAATGACCAATCGGTGGTACACATCGTTGACTGGTTATTGCAATTTGCCTTTGAACAACGCGCCAGTGATATCCATCTTGAACCACGCCGGGAAATGAGCAACATCCGTTTTCGTATCGATGGGGTGATGCATACCGTGTATGAAATGCCTACTGCGGTCATGACCGTGGTGATCGCACGTATCAAAGTACTGGGCCGGATGGACGTGGTGGAAAAACGCCGGCCACAAGACGGACGCATCAAGAGCAGAACACCCGCGGGTGATGAAATTGAATTACGTTTGTCGACGATGCCCACCGCCTTTGGCGAAAAAATGGTAATGCGTATCTTTAATCCCGATGTGTTGGTCAAGGACTTCTCGGCCCTGGGATTCAGTGAGCGGGATATTACCGATTGGAATCGCATGATCGATCAACCGCACGGCATTGTGCTGGTGACCGGTCCGACCGGCTCGGGCAAAACCACGACCTTGTACTCCACGCTAAAAATGTTAGCGACACCGGAGGTCAATGTCTGCACGGTGGAAGACCCGATAGAAATGGTTGTGCCTGACTTCAATCAAATGCAGGTGCAACATAATATCGGCGTCAGTTTTGCCGCCGGTATCCGCACCTTGTTACGTCAGGACCCCGATATCATCATGGTTGGTGAGATCCGTGATAAAGAAACGGCGGAGATGGCGATTCAGGCCGCGCTTACCGGACATTTGGTGTTGTCGACCTTGCATACCAATGATGCCGCCGCGGCGATTCCGCGTTTGCGCGAGATCGGCGTGCCAGCCTATTTGATCAATGCGACTTTGGTGGGGGTGATGGCGCAACGCCTGGCGCGTACCTTATGTCCGCATTGCAAAGAACCCACCGAGATTGATCCACAAATCTGGGAATCGTTAACCCGGCCGTGGAAAATGTCCGGCAAGGGGCAGTTTTATACAGCAGTGGGTTGCGAGAAGTGTAGGCACACCGGCTATTATGGTCGCCTTGGTTTATATGAAATCATGATCATGGATCAAAATCTGCGCACTAAGATCACCCCTGACAGTGATGCCGATGCGATCCGGCGTGAGGCGGTTAAACTGGGAATGACCAAGTTACGTATTTCCGGCGCACGTAAGGTAGCGATGGGCTTAACTACCATAGAAGAGATCTTAAAGATCGTGCCACCGGAGGATGAACAGTAACAAATGAATTAAATTCAATGCATGGTGTATTTTTGAATATGATCCAGCAAATCTCCCGGTTCAAAGGGTTGTAATAAATAATCGGTGATACCTTGGTGCATCTCCCGGTCTATCTCATCCTGGCGGTAATGCTGCATCAGACTGATGATCGGCACCGCATTCCAACCGGGATAATTGCGCAGTATCGGTAACAACCGCAGACCTTTATGTCTGAGCCATTCTTCATTCATGAAGATCAGGTCGGCGGGTGCCTCATTTTCAATATGCAAGATAGCCGCGCCGGGGTCGGTAATGATATTGATCCGGAAACCTTCACGGTTCAACAGATAATGGAGCAGACTTGCCAGGTATTCGTCTTTTTCCAGCACTAAGATCGTTTTATCAACATTCGCGGTCAATCCGGGTAATCGTCTTTGTGTACTGGTGGTCATGAAGTTGGTTTTCCTCTGCAAAGCGTTGTGTGAACTTGCGTTAGATCATTCATCGGATCATCTAGCTGAAGCTTTATGGCCTATTGGAGGGATTTGCGCAAAACGTGATCGGAGCCGCAGGATAACCCCGTGCTAGATCACGGTTTCACTGGAACAACGCGAGCAATTCCCCCGCGTGCTGGCGTTTCTTGCCATTACAACTGATAAAACGCCGTACTTGAAGTTTTTTGACTTGAGAGGCGTGCTGGTAAGTGGTGCGGGTAAAGGGCGTATTATGATTGGAAATCAGTACCGGGATGCCGCGTTGTTGCGCTTGTTCGGCCAACATCCCGAGTTGCACTTGCTGGTTGAGATCAAAACCGCCGCTGCTGTAGCTGGTAAAGTTCGCCGATTTGCTGAGTGGCACGTACGGTGGATCGCAATAGATCACGTCGCCCGGTTGCGCCTGGCTTATGACTGAGGCAAAGTCGTTAAGCATAAATTGCGCGCGTTGTGATCTGTGATGAAAGGCCAGCATTTCATCCGCAGGAAAATAAGGACGCAGATAGCGGCCGAACGGTACATTGTATTTTCCCGTTGCGCTGTAACGGCACAGGCCGTTATAACCATGGCGATTTAGATACAGAAACAACGCGGACTTGCGGATCAGATCGTCAGTGTTATTAAACTCAGTACGACGCCGATAATAATAGTCCGCATTGTTGGTACTGTCACGAAATAAGGTTTGGCAGGTATCGATGAAGCTCGTGCCTTGCCGCTGGAGTGTTTGGAATAAATTAATAAGATCTGGATTGTTATCTGCCAGCAGATATTCGGGGTAATCGGTATTCATGAATACCGCAGCGGAACCGGTAAAGGGTTCAATCAGGCGTTGCCCTGTCGGCAACATCGCGCGGATGGGTTCAAGCAAACGGTATTTATTGCCAGCCCATTTTAGAAACGGTCGGATGCCGCCGGTAGAGGATTTCACGACACACGTTGCCTATAAGTCTTTGATGAATACTTTTGACTGGCGCGAGTAATTATACAAGCCCTGTTTCTTTGCCGGTAAGAAGCTAATATCTGCCGCCTGGAATCCACGTTCACGAAACCAGTCAGCGGTGCGGGTGGTGAGCACAAATAGCTTTTTCAGTTTTTGGTTCTTGGCCTGTTTGGTGACGTAATCAAATAACTCATGGCCGCGGCCTTCGTCACGATAATCACGATGCACCGCCAGGCAGGCCAGCTCGGCGGCCTTTTCCTCTGGATAGGGATACAGTGCAGCAACAGCAACGATCAGACCATCACGGGTAACCACGGTAAAATGCTGTATTTCCATTTCGAGTAATTCACGCGAGCGGTGGATCAAAATGCCTTCCTGTTCTAAAGGCTCGAGTAATTCGAGTATGCCACCGATGTCTTCAATGGTTGCCTGACGCGTATTCTCGAAGGTCTGTGCACTGATCAGCGTGCCGATACCATCGCGGGTAAATAATTCTAATAACAAACCACCGTCGATATCACGATTGATTAAATGCACCCGTGGCACACCAGTGCTGCATGCCTTGATGGCATGTTCCACCGTGTGTTGCAAGGTTGCGCTAACTTGCTGTTGTTGTAACAGTGTTTGTGCCTGGGTATAGGTTAATTCACGGATCGGCTTGCCCTTATTGTCGGCGATGCCATCTTCATCAGTGAAGACAATCAATTTTGCGGCCTTGAGCTGGATCGCCGTCGATGTCGCCAGATCCTCGGCGGTGAGATTGAAGATTTCGCCGGTGGGCGAATAACCCATCGGCGATAACAAGACGATATTACCGTCTTCCAGCTGCCGTTGGATGGATAGATGGTCAATTCGCCGCACCTCGCCGGTATGTTGATAATCCACACCACCACGCACCCCCAGCGGTTGTGCCGTGACAAAGTTACCGGAGACCACGCGGATATCCGCCTTGCCGTCCGGGGCGTTGGTCAGACCCATCGAGAGCAACGCCTCGATTTCCACGCGCACGCTGCCTGTGGCTTCGATAACGCATTCCAAGGAGACGGTATCGGTAATGCGCAGGCCATCACTGTATTGCCACTCGATACCTTTTTCTTGCAGGCGTTGTTCAATCTGCGGTCGCGCACCGTGTACCAGGACCAGACGGATCCCTAAATTGTTCAACAGCGCGATGTCATGTACCAGGCTGGGAAACTGCGCGTCTTCCAACATTTCACCGCCAAACACAATGACAAAGGTCTTGCCACGAAAGGCGCGGATGTACGGCAGGGAATTCCGAAACCAGTGGACAAACGCTTGTTGGGATTGCTTGGTGGTTTTCATCCGTACTCTAAACTCAAGGGGCCTGTGCCATCGTGGATTTCATGTTGAAGAATACTTGATTCGGTGTGCTGAATCCAAGATATTTTGGGGTTGGGGGCTGAGCCTTTATATAAATGGGGGCACCCTGAATTTCCCCCTGAAATAGTGGACGCCTTGAAAGTAGAAAATCCATACTATAACTCTGAGGTGAAAAATGAAGCTAAACAGAAAAATATACCCTCGAATTCAAGCGGGAGCGGTCACGCTGGTCATCAAATAAGGCCACGGTTACGCTGAAGAAGTCCGGATATTGAAGATTAACGCCACAATGCTGGGGCGCTGGGGGAAAGAACAGCGCGACAATGGTCCTCAGGCTTTTGTGGGTCACGGCTATCAGCACCCTGAACAGGAAGAAATCACCTGGCTTAAACACGAACTCAAAGGCCGACACCATTCATGGTGAACGCTTTGCAGCACAATGGCATACAGAAAAAACCACGACAGACGACATTGACCGGTATTACAATGTAAAACGTCGATATTCCACCATAGGCCTGCGATCACCTCAGGACTATGAATTGGCCAATGTGGCATGAACACGCTTTTCTGGGTGTCGATGAAATCGGGGGAAGATCAACTTAACTTTCTGACAACGTTGGGATCATATGCTCAAAAGGGTTTGCTTTATTCAACACATTCCATTGGTCTGGCGAGAAGTACAGCTCAACGAATATATGCAGTAAAAAGAATCAGGAATGGTTCATCCCGGATGTATCCGTTCTGCGATCAAGCTCACAACTATGGTGAGTGGTTGGGTGAGCTAAGCTATTCGAGTCGAGTGGAACTTGGGTGCGAAGAGTTACTTCTTGTTGAAGGCCCAACAGAAGTTTTGTGTTTTCAGGAATTCTTGCGAAAGATAGGCAAAGATCAGAAATATGTCGTGATGCAGCTTGGTGGCTCATCCCTCATCCGAGGCGGGGTAACCCTTCAGCTTGCGGAACTCTCAAGAATTGTTGAACCATCCAGAATTCGCGCATTTATTGACAGTGAAAGGAACACTGCCGAGGAAGTGCTCGCCACTGACCGTTCGACATTCGTATCCGAGTGTGCGCAGATTGGAATTTGTGTTCAGCTTTCAGAAAGGAAAGCAACAGAAAACTATTTTGAAGGCAAGGGGATTCGCAAAGCCCTTGGTGACAGTTATCTACCACTAGAATTTTACCAAAAGCTGAAAGATGGGCCAACGCCTTGGCCAAAATCAGATAATTGGAGAATTGCCCGCGAAACCGATTTTGAAGATATTAAGAATACTGATTTGGGTAGGTTTTTGACATCACTTTAAACGAATGCGCGCATTCAGAGGCAGATAGTGCCCTCTGCCTTGGTACCAAAACCCCGCGTCAACTTAACACGATTTTATTTATGCGAATGTTATGAATGTCGTGGTGCATGGATGCGCAAAAATGACCATACAACACCCCGCAGGAACGGCACCGAGCTTTACTATGGGCGCAACGGTTAAAACACGCCTTCAACAACGACATCGAAATCTGTGAACACGGCAGCGCTTACCTCAAGGTTATCGCCAATATCGACCACCCTTGCGAGGAGAAGATAATGACCTATAGTAAACAACAAGAAATAATAGGAAAACAGGTGCAACCGCTCAACATGCTGCCAGCGAGCTTGCAGATCAATTTGTTTGATTGAAAACAATCAGCAATATTAATAACAGGGAGTATTACATAGAGAAGTGGTACAACGGTACTTGGCTTAGTGGCCAGGTGGGTGTATAAAATGGCGCAATATAATGGGGTAAATAAATCAACAGGCGCCGGTTTAGGCGGTATGTAGGAGAATGTTCTACTTATATTAATTTTTACGATTGGTTTTACTGCTAACTTGAGTTCTAAATAAATGGGGAATATTTGTATTTTATGCTAAGAACAAGTAGTGAGCTTGTTGGTATATTTGCTGTATCCCAATTTATAGGGCACTCAATTATTGAGTTTACAGATTTTTCCGCTACTACAAATAGCAGGATAATTATATTTTTATAGTTATGTCTGGGATTAATTGTTGCACTAGTAATATTTATCAGGTTGAGGTTGCGTATAAAATTAATGCGGATAGTTAACCTCCTCTGTTCTTAAGGATGCCGCCACTATATTTTCTATACTACATTCTACAGCACCACTTGGATCCGTGACTTAGATAAGCGATCAATATTTAATAATAATTATAAATATCTATTCACAGACCTCGTATCCTAAGAACCAACACAAGCTGCACTCGTTTTATCCTCTACTAGATCCT
This sequence comes from Gammaproteobacteria bacterium, assembly GCA_043719675.1. GTDB lineage: Bacteria > Pseudomonadota > Gammaproteobacteria > UBA6429 > Thiohalophilaceae > JACQBC01. Next base: position 13,457 of record JAYSTO010000184.1, read on the forward strand.
TGATCACTGGACAACTATAGAGCGAAGTTGCTTTCAAACTCTGCTGTTGTATGTGGTTACGGATTATCTTGCTGCGTTTGTCATAACAATCAAAAAACTCGAGGGCACGCACACCATCGATCAGTGAGTCCTGTGCATTCTGTAATGATAGCGCGAAACGCGATGCATCATTTATTTTCGTCGGGACGTCATAAATTCGTTTGAGCTGTGTGCTCATCCACTGATTCATATCACGTTCGTAGTCAATGAAACCGAATAAACCGACTTCCTGTATCGGTTGGGCAAAGAATACGTTCAACCCGTCGATTGGCAAGTAGGAGGTGTCGACTTTGGGATCGAGGAGTTTTTTTGCTAAGCATTGAGTAGTGGGATTGGATGAATGAGTCAGAGGTTGCAGATGTTGTTCAATCGTTTTCTTCTTGACAGGGGTCGGTGGTTTAATCTTGGCTACAGCAGTCAACCAGACCTCTACTCGGCGATTCTTGGCCCGTCCCGATCGAGTTGAGTTGTCACCGGCAGGACAATTCACCCCCAATCCTTCGGTTGTTATCAGTGTATGGGAATAGTCCACGCCGAGATCCGCGAAGCGAGATGTAAGTTCGGATTCTACGACAAGCGCTCGGTACTCGGACAACTGTTGATAATCATTTGAGCCCCACTTCGCTGCATGACCAACGATACGAATCTTTCGGACGGGTTTACCGCTTTTGGTTAGACTCACTACCTGTGCTGCGAGATTGTCGAGAGCCTTGGCGTGCGAAGCGTTGAGTTCGTACTTATATGCTGGGAAGTCGGTAAAAGTTTGATCCGCTCCCGATGGGCAGCTATCGCTCGTAATCGGAATGACGGTTTGCATATTGGGCGGCGATTCAGGCGCGGCAATGGCACCATTGCCACTGAGAACGAAAGCACCGAGCAATAAGATACGAATCAATGTTATATGATGTTTATTATTTATGATGCGATTTTTTGAGTGAAATATTGATTCATAACCAGAAGCCCCAATTTCTGTTCGTGGTTCCAGCACGTGCGCGCGATTCAAGATGATGTAGATGCGAGAAAATGCTTGACGGATAAACAAGCCATCTGTCATACGTATGGACAATATAAGACATGACAAGTAATTTAATAGAAAATTCATTCGCGATTCCTTTCGTAAGTGATGTCTATGGACAAAGATTACCAGTAACAATGCGACAGCTACTAAATTATCATCATTGATGTAGAACTAGCGATAAAGCTGTATTATTAACGATGTGTGGATTGACCAGTTATTAATAAAAGCACAAATCTATTGTGATTTATTACCATAGATGGCTCATAAGTAGTATAAACGCGAACACTGTGCCTGATTTCCGCTCTGTTTTTACACCTTTGCATACAATGTGAGGTAGTAGCTAAATAACTGTTCCGAAATAGTATCCAGTTTTGTCTGGACAGGAAGAATCAATGTCATTTCGAGCAGAGCGAGAAATCCTGGTTTTTCAGCGATGAGATACAGATTTCTCCCGTTGGTCGAAATGACAACTCTTTCATATAGTGGACACCATTTGGGAACAGTTATTTAGACTAAGAATCCGCTGACTGAGTGAATGATGTAGTGGTCAAGCCAATCCGGACACTTTGTTAAGATCATTTTCGTATTCCATCGGGGTTAGATAACCCAGTGTGGAATGCAATCGAACACTGTCATAGTATTTCATGTAGGCCTGCATGTCGGCGATGGCGGCCTCGCGTGTGTAATACACCTGGTCGCCAATCCATTCTTCCTTGTAACTTTTGAAGAAGCGCTCCATGACGGCATTATCCCAACAGTTACCTTTGCGGCTCATCGACACCGTGATGCCGTGCTGCACCAACAGAAGTTGATACGCCTCACCGGCATATTGGCTGCCACGGTCAGAGTGATGTATCAATCCCGCCTGCGGATGGCGCAGATTAATCGCCATCATCAGTGCCCGAATCACCAGGGCTTGTGTCATGGTTCGGTCCATACACCAGCCAACAATGCGCCGCGAATATAAATCCATCACCACGGCCAAGTACAACCAGCCTTGCACCGTCCATACATACGTGATGTCGCTTACCCAGGCTTGATTGGGGTTTTTCCGGATTGAATTTCCGGTTTAACACATTCTCGGCCACAGGAAAAGCATGTTTGCTCTGCGTCGTGACGCGGTATTTGCGTTTCGTTTTCACGACCAACTGCAATTGCTTCATCAGTCTGCGTACCCGATAGCGACCAATGTCATACCCTTCCTTGCGCAAGTGTTTGACGAAACCACGGCTGCCCAGACTCTCACGGGATTGAATAAACAGCGCCTTCATACGCGAACACAGCGCAAAAGTTTCTGCGTTAATGACCTCGGCACCATGTTGTTTCCACTCGTAATACGCGCTCTTATTCACTTGCAATATCCTGCACATTAACCGAACCGGATAATCATTGGCCCACTTCGCCATGAAGGCATATCTCACTTCGACAGTTTCGCGAAGTAGGCCGTCGCTTTTTTTAGGATCTCGGTCTCCATTTGCAGCTGTTTATTTTCACGGCGTAACCGGGTGAGCTCCGCGCGCTCATCTGCCGTTAATCGTTGTCCCGTGGGATCTGGCTCAAGCTCCTGTTTCCAGCGGCTGATCAGATTTGGATTGATCCCCAGTCGCCGACCGGCATCGCTGAGTTTATATCCCTGCTCTGTGACCAGCGCCACGTCATCCCGTTTAAACGCCTCGTCGTATTGTTTTCTGGTTCGCTTTTCTGCTTTCATTACTCACCTCGTTTTGGTAGTTTAACCCCTTAACAAGGTGTCCGGAATCATTAGACCACTTCACTAGGCCGGAGTTGGCGAAAAGATAAGGATGGATTTTTGGAAAAAGAATGTTTATGCGTCTTATACTTTATAAATGTATTTTCATCATAATAGCATTATGGTATAAGTTTAGTATAGGTTCACGGATTTGACTAAATTTAGTGAAAAAAGACTACAATATTTATGTATACCGTCATGTATGAGAATCTATTAACGCAACGCTAGTTATAAAAAACAAGGAGGCTGCAATATTATGAGTTACAATGAATCCGGTAAGCAAATAACGCGTGAGACTTTACTTAAAGCGTTAAATCGATTAGGTGATTTGTTAAGAGAGAAGAACAAATGCGTAGATCTCGTTTGTTGCGGAGGGGTGGTAAGTGTTCTTTATCATCAATCTCGATGGACGACACACGATGTTGATGTGTTGTTCCCGGATAATAAATTCATCACAGACCTGCTTAAAACTCTTATAGAACAAGTTGGAGAGGAACTAAATTTGGAGCATGGGTCTCGGGACATGTGGTTCAATGACAGCGTGAGTTTCATAGGATTAGATACCCGATCCGACACTGTTGTATTCAATCACCCGTACTTAATACTAAGAGCGGCGGAATGGGTTGAAATGATCGCGCACAAAGTTACCGCTTTTCGAGGCGAACGTGACATCACGGATGCTATTCATTTTCTAAAAGAAATTAAAGATAATGATCCTGTTCGAGTGTTAGAGAACGTGAGTAAGTATAGGCCTTTTGTGCCTACAATAACCGATGAACTGTTCCAAGAAAGATTTATGCTGATATGGAAACGTGCATATGGATAGTATTGAAGTTGTATTAGAACGAATGGTAGGCAATCTAATTGCATACGATGAAATTTCATTTCTTGATGATGTCCAGTTCATCTGGAGAAGATCGTGGTCGATAGAAAACGTACAGGATCCAAAAGACGCTGATCCTTTACGCTACGCCCTTAAGGCCTGCTTACTCGAACGCATGGCTGAAATATGGTCATCTCCTCCAAAAAATGTGAAAACCAGCGCGCCGGATTGGTGTAAACACGTCCCCGCCGTCAAAAATGAATTCTCCGTCGTGCGAAATGAATATCGCGCAATATGGGCTAAGGATTTAGCCTCGCCTGTTTTTCAGAAAAGAAATATTTTTGCGCCAAAAGAATTCATGTTTTTCCTATGAGTGACTTGAATCTGATTGATATCGAAGCAAGCGGGCTTCATGTCGATTCATACCCAATTGAAATTGCCATTCTGGTTAATGGTGAAATATTTTCGTGGCTGATTGCGCCTGAGCATTCCTGGAGTCATTGGGATCAGGCAGCTGAACGCCTGCATGGAATCTCACGAGGTCAGCTTGTTAGCCACGGCCAGAAAGCTCGTTACGTTGCGGATGCAATAAACGATACTATCGCCAATACAAACGGGTTGCTCTATAGCGATGCTGCCGCATGGGATGCAGAATGGATCAAGACTTTATATGATACCGTCGGCGCGGCGCCACAGTTTCATATTCTCCCCATCAGTGATTTGCTCTCAGAGGCTGAATACCTCTTATTTCAAGGTAAGTGTCATACCCTGGCTAACACAGCCAGGTATCGGCGGCATCGTGCAGCGCAAGATGTTAAAATGATGTATGAGGCATATAATTCTGTTGTGCATGCTGCTAGTGGTCAGTGAGTTGCTGTAATTCAGCATACTTTGCACCAGTTTTCGCGGTTACCAAGTAGCAGTCGCTGAGTAGTAGTCTAAGCGACCTCTGATTGGTGGTTATTTCGAGCGAAGCGAAAAATCGTGTGTTTAAAATATCGAAGTTATCCAATAACATCCAGATTTCTCCCTGCGGTCGAAATGACAAAATAGTAATTAATCAAAGCATCCCTTATAGATCGGCATGAACACAACACCGTTCGATGACGTCGCGTAACAGTTGGATGGTTGGCTTTATCTGATCCAGGGCCAGGTATTCGTTGGGTTGATGGGCTTGATCAATATGGCCGGGGCCCAGAATGATGGTTTGCATACCGAGTTGATTGTAATACGGGCCTTCAGTACAAAACGCCACGGATTGGGCGCTATGCCCGGTGAGTTTTTCCGCCAGTTGCACAATCGCGGCATTTTTATCCGTGTGCATGGGCATGGTGCCGTGGATTAGCGGTTGTAATTGAACTGTCAAACCACTATCCGCCAGGCAGCGGTCGAGGCGTTCCTTAAGTTCGGCGCGGATCGCTAACGGGTCCATACCATGTAGCGAACGCAGATCAAATTGCAACTCGCATTCCGCACAGATACGATTGGGATTATCACCGCCGTGGATATGACCCAGATTCAAGGTGGGGTAGGGGACCTTAAAGTGAACATCGCGATAGCGTGCCTGGATGTCACGGCGATATTGTAATAACTCGGTCATTACCTTGTGCATACCTTCCAAGGCGTTGTTGCCCAAACTCGGATCACTGGAATGACCGGCACGGCCGGTGACGCGAATCGATTCCATCATAATGCCTTTGTGCGCACGTATCGGCTGCAACTGCGTGGGTTCACCGACAATGGCATAACGGGCGCGTGGCCGACCTTGTTCCACTAATGCGATGGCGCCGTCCATCGAGCTTTCTTCATCGGCGGTGGCAATCAGGATCAACGGTTCTTTTAAATCTTTGGCGTGATAGTGTTTGGCGGCTTCAATGGCTAAGGCAAAAAAACTTTTCATGTCGGCACTGCCCAGGCCATAGAGACGCTGATCACGTTCTGTCAGCTGGAATGGATCACTTTGCCAGCGGTGCTGATCATAGGGTACGGTATCGGTATGACCGGCCAGCACTAATCCGCCGCTGCCGGTGCCGAGGGTGGCGATCAAATTGGCCTTGTGTGGTTGCGTGGTAAGCGGCATAACCTCAACACCAAAACCCAGGTCATGCAGCAATGTGGCCAGGTGATCGATCACAGCACGGTTGCTTTGATCAAACTCGGGGTTAACACAGCTGACCGACGGTGTGCTGATCAGCGTGTTGAGGGTTTGCATGAGCGTGGGGAGATTGTCACGCATAAATCGTCAGCACCTTAAGGACGGCGTGTTGCCGTCAGCGTGGTAGTCACTTCATCACCGGCAGACGCAGAACGCTGCATTGTGTTATCGGCAGATTAAAAATCCCAGCGATCTTTACGTTTGAAACGTAACTTGGGGATCATCAGGCCAAGCAGCATGCCCAGGATGATGACACCGGCACCGGCCATGAACCAGTTTTGCCGTGAGCGATCTTTGACGACCTGATGTTCATTGCGCAGCATTTCGAGTTCATGACTCATGCTGGCAAATTTATCCGTTAATTCTTTATTTTCTTTGGCGAGCATGATCGGATTGGCGGCGACCTTACCCAGATGCACCAGTTCTTTTTGCGTGGTGCCGTGTTCATTTTGTAATTTTGCGTAGGCTTCATCCACGGCGGTTTTCTCTGCACGAAGATCCTTTAATTCTTTTTTCAGCGATTGATTCGAGCTGTCGAGTTGGCTCAGCTTATCTTGCAGCTTGACCAGCTTCTGTGCGGCAACCGGTTCATCGGTAAGAAACTGGGTACGTATCCAACCTTCCGTGCCATCGCTGGTTTTGATCCTGGCATAACCGGTGTCGGTTTCTTCCAGGATATCGATGCGGTCACCGCTTTTAATTGTTTTGATGATGGGGGTATGGTTTCCCTGCCCCTGACGCACGGTAACGATCAGTTCATCACTGATGTAGCGGGGCTTGGCGGTGGCTAATCCTGCTATGCAGAGGAGGCTAGCAAGAATAAGTAACTGTTTGTGCATGGGCAATTCTCTTTTTTTTACTTAAGTTATTGTTTGACGGACTAGCAAAGCTCACTTTTAGGGTGTGGACTATAGTATAAGGTCACGTAACATGACAATCACTGGCTGCGAACCGGTTAAATATTGGCCTATATGCCATCTGTCATGGATCGGTAATATTCCTCTGGTGTAATAACTCTGAAATAAGGCCATTGAATTCCATCACAGACCATGTCGAAAAACAACCCAACTATTCTCGTTATTGAAGATGAAGCGCCCATTCGTGAGATGTTACAGTTCTCGCTGAGCCGCGCTGGCTTTACGGTGCTTGAAGCCGCTGATGCCCGTGCTGCGCAGGACATTATTGCCACGGTATTGCCCGACCTCATTTTATTAGACTGGATGTTACCGGGGGTAAGCGGCGTCGATCTGGCCAAAAAGCTGCGTCAAGTGGCGCGGACTCGTGAATTGCCGATCATCATGTTGACCGCCCGGGGCGAAGATGAGAGCAAAATCACTGGCCTGGAGGCCGGGGCCGATGACTACATGACCAAGCCTTTTTCAACCCAGGAACTGGTTGCACGGATCAAAGCGGTACTGCGCCGGACCTCCTCGGGCGCCAAAGCGTCAGTGTTGCAGACCGGTGATTTAACGCTGGATACCATTGGTCATCGCGTCATGATCCGTGAGCGCCCTGTGGATTTAGGCCCAACGGAATACCGCTTATTGGAGTTTTTTATGTCACATCCGGAACGGGTGTTCAGCCGCAGTCAGCTGTTGGATTTGGTCTGGGGCGACAATGTGTATATTGAGGAACGCACTGTCGATGTACATATCCGCCGCTTGCGTAAAGCGCTTGAATCTTTTGCCTGTGATGAGTATGTTCAAACCGTGCGGGGTTCGGGTTACCGCTTTTCACAACAGGTGTAACATCCATTGATAAATAGTTGGGTAGAAGAGTTCTGGCGCATCATCGGGTTGGTCGGGCTGGCGATCTTATTTGGATCGATCTTTGACCATATTGCCATCGCCTTGGTGTTGGTGCTGGGTAGTTACCTTGCCTGGTATCTGCGTAATCTCCGGCGTCTGGAGGTGTGGTTGCGCAACCGGCGATCGAGCTTACCGCCGCCTTCTTTGGGGATATGGGAAGTTATCTTCACTGAATTGTATCGATCACAGAAACGTCATCAAAAACGTCAACGCCGCATTGTGCAGTTGTTGAGCCGCTTCCGTGAAGTAACCGAGGCAATGCCCGATGGGGTGGTGGTGATGCGGGCGAATGGCGAGGTGGAATGGTGGAATGAGATAGCAGGGCAGATGTTTGGCTTGAACTATCCCGCCGATGCCGGGCAACGCCTTACCAATTTGGTTCGTAACCCCGGCTTGCATGAGTTTTTTCAACGTGGCGACAGTAATGAACTCTACACCTTTCCTGCGCCATGCGATCAAGAGAAGAATATTTCGGTGCGCATCACGCCGTATGGTAATGATCAATCGCTGTTAATTGCACGTGATGTGACACTGTTGCAACGCGTTGATCAGATTCGGCGTGATTTTGTCGCCAATATTTCGCATGAACTGCGTACACCGTTGACGGTGATGAGTGGTTATTTGGAAATATTAACCAATGAACACGTCGTGGCAGACCCTCAAATCAAACGTGCCATCGAATTAATGCAGCAACAATCCAAACGCATGTACCGGTTAGTGGAAGATCTCATGTTATTGTCGCGGCTTGAAAATGAGCAAAAGCAGATTAAACATGACATTGTGGACGTGGCGCAAATCCTGTCGATCCTGCGCGAGGAAGCGCAGATCATGAGTGGTGATCGTCAGCATAAACTCAGTGTGGAGGCCACGCCTGGATTACGCATTTATGGCGATGCCAAGGAATTGGACAGTGCCTTTAGCAATTTAGTCATCAATGCGCTGAATTACACGCCGGAAGGCGGAAAAATTCTGTTGCGCTGGTATCAGGACGAAAACGGCGCATATTTTGCGGTGACCGATACCGGCATCGGCATTCCGTCGCAACACATCCCGCGTCTGACTGAGCGTTTCTATCGTGTGGATGTAGCGCGCTCGCGGGCAACCGGCGGCTCCGGCTTGGGTTTAGCCATCGTTAAACATGCCTTGAGTCGGCACAATGCCACGCTGCGTATTGAAAGTGAAATGGGGCGTGGCAGTACCTTTATCTGTCATTTCCCGTCTGAGGCCGTTGTGCGTCAGATCGAGACGCTGAGTAACAGAGGCCGTTGATGTTGCTGACTTGTCATGAAACTGTCACACATCGTTAATACAGCTGTCACATCACTTACACATAATTTGTCATGCTAAACCATTTCTTAATTAAGAGGATCTCTCCATGTTAAATTACAGATTAATGACGACGGCAGGTCTTGCAGTTGCCCTGGCTTTTTCCGGTCAGTTGCTGGCGGGCGATGTTGACGCCAAGCTACCAGATTATAAAAAGACCGATGGTGTATCGGGTAACTTGAACAGCGTGGGTTCCGACACGCTGGCAAATCTGATGACCTTATGGGCGGAAGAGTTCAAACGCCTGTATCCCAACGTTAACATTCAGATTCAGGCGGCGGGCTCTTCTACAGCGCCACCTGCATTAACCGAAGGCACCTCCAATTTAGGGCCCATGAGCCGCAAGATGAAAGACAAGGAAATCGAGGCCTTTGAAAAGAAATATGGTTACAAGCCCACGGAAATTCCTGTGGCGATTGATGCCTTGGCGGTATATGTCAACAAGGATAACCCCATCAAAGGGATGACGATGGCGCAAGTGGATGCGGTGTTTTCTGCCAATCGCAAATGCGGGCTTGCCAAAGACATTGGTAAATGGGGTGATCTGGGTTTGACCGGTGTTTGGGCGTCACGCGACATGCAGTTATATGGTCGCAACTCGGTATCGGGTACCTACGGGTACTTTAAAGAACATGCCCTGTGCAAAGGCGATTTTAAGAATACCGTCAATGAGCAACCCGGTTCTGCCTCGGTGGTACAGTCGGTTACTGCGTCACTCAATGGTGTTGGTTATTCCGGTATCGGTTATAAAACCTCCGGGGTGAAAGCGGTTCCCTTGGCGGAAAAAGAAGGTAAACCGTTTATTGAAGCAACCGATGAAAACGCACTCGCAGGTACGTACCCTCTGTCACGGTTTTTATTCGTCTACATCAATAAACATCCGAGCAAACCATTACAACCATTAGAACGTGAGTTTGTGAAGATGGTCTTGTCAAAGACCGGCCAAGGTGTGGTGATTAAAGATGGCTATATACCTCTGCCGGCGTCCGTTGCAGAGAAGTATTTGACCCTGCTGAAATAACTCCAAACCAGTTGTTGCCTCCTACGACAAGCCCCGTTTTCATGCGGGGCTTGTTTTTTTATTGTTGTCATATTTGGAAGGTCTACCTTCAAGCCTACTCGAAGATAGAGGGTCCAGCCCTGGTTTAGGTGCGCAAGCGACTGTAACATTTCTGTCATAAAGCCTGCGTATTATGCCCGGATGAGTCAAATTCCGACCACACCTGTATCCCCCGAGCCTGCCAAGACCAGCACCCTTGTACCGCAATTGTCATTGTTCTTTCGTTGGCGAATGATACTGGACAAATTGGTGCGTTATATCGTCGCTATTGGCGGGATCGGCATCATCATTGCCATCGTTGGTATTTTGCTGTTTCTATTGGCGGAGGTGTTCCCGCTGTTGGTTCCGGCCACGATTACTCAACAAGCCACGTATGTTGTGCCGGGGCTGGTGGAAGATCGCACCCTGCATTTGGCAATCGAGGAACAAAATGAAGTGGCCCTGCGCGTGACGGATGCGGGGTATTTAACATTTTTTAATACCCTCAATGGTGAGATCCTCAAGCAGGAACAAATAAAACTGCCAAAACAAACCGAGATCGTGACTTTTGCAAACGCCAATGCGAAACGTGCCACGTTCGCGTTGGGCTTGGATACCGGTCGGGTCTTACTGGTTCGGCATGAATATGAATCCGGCTACGATAATAATCAGAGGCACATTACCCCAAGCGTGATTTATCCGTATGGTGAAAAACCGATTGTGGTTGATCCGCAAGGTGCGCCATTGTCAAAGTTGGCGATGCAGGAGGGTGATGATGGTGTGACGCTCAGTGCCGCAACCGAAGATCAACGTTTGGTTTTAATCAGTATTACCAAAAAACGCTCTTTATTGAGCGAGGAAGTCAGTCTTGAACGGAATACGGTGATCTTGCCTTACCCGTCCGCGGAAGTAACGCATTTAATTATCGATAAGGATCAAAAAAAGTTATTTATCGCCAGTAGCGGCGGCAACTTGAGTATTTATGATATTCAGGATAAGGCACAACCGCGTCTGCTGCAACACCTGGTGGTCACACATGCGGGTGCGCAGTTATCTGCGGTTGCCGCATTAACCGGCGGCAATTCGCTGTTGATAGGGACATCCGATGGTCATCTCAGTCAATGGTCGATCGTGCGTGACGAGGCGAATAACGATCAATTAGTGAAGTTCCGGGATTTCGATCCGCTGCAGAAGGCCATCGTGCAGATTGTGCCGGAGCTCAATCGTAAAGGTTTTTATGCGATTGATGAGGCGGGTGAACTGGCGATTTACCATACCACCGCAGAACGAACCTTGTTACACCAAACCAGTGTTGGCGATACCGTAAAACGCATTGCCATCTCGCCGCGGGCCAATAGCCTGATGTTGTTGGATGACAAAAACACCCTGACTTTCTGGCGTGTGCATAATGAGCATCCCGAAATATCGTGGAGTGCGTTGTGGAATAAGGTCTGGTATGAAAGTTACCAGAACCCGCAATATCAATGGCAATCTTCCTCGGCCAATGATGACTTTGAGCCCAAGTTCAGTTTAACGCCGCTCTTGTTTGGGACACTGAAGGCGGCGTTTTATGCCATTCTGGTCGCCGTACCGTTGTCGATCATGGCGGCGATATTTACCGCGCAATTTATGTCACCCCGTCTGCGCCGTTCGGTGAAACCCAGTATTGAGATCATGGCGGCCTTACCCACGGTGATCCTGGGCTTTATCGCGGGCTTATGGCTGGCGCCGATGATGGAAAAGAATTTGTTATCTGTTTTTCTATTAATGATCATGTTGCCACTGGCCATCGTCTTTGCGGCGTACAGCTGGCAACGATTGCCCGCATGGATTCGTTTTCGAGTGCCCGATGGTTGGGAAGCAGCGTTGTTGATCCCGGCGGTGTTGATCATCAGCTGGTTTGTCTTTTCAATTGGGCCTTATCTTGAATTAACTTTTTTTCATGGCAGCATGTCGGAATGGCTGGGAAATCCGAACAAGGGTTGGAGTATTAATTATGATCAACGCAACGCACTTGTGGTGGGTATCGCCATGGGTGTGGCCGTGGTACCGATTATTTTTTCAATCGCGGAAGACGCGCTGTTTGCCGTACCAAAACATCTCATCAATGGATCTCTGGCGCTGGGTGCAACACCGTGGCAGACCTTGACAAGGGTGGTGATCTTAACCGCCAGCCCGGGCATTTTTTCGGCGGTGATGATAGGTTTGGGTCGCGCCGTGGGTGAAACCATGATTGTGTTGATGGCGACCGGCAACACCCCGGTCATGGATTTCAGCATCTTCCAGGGCATGCGCACCTTGTCGGCAAATATTGCGGTAGAAATGCCGGAGGCCGAGGTCAATAGTACTCATTTCCGAATTTTATTCCTCGCCGCGCTGGTGTTATTTGCATTCACCTTTTTAGTAAATACCGTTGCAGAAGTCATCCGGCAACGGTTGCGCCGTAAATACAGTAGTCTTTAAAAGAGCACACAGCATGCATGGTATAAGAGAGTGGTTTAAAAGTGGCACGCCGTGGATCTGGCTAAATGCCTCGGCAGTGAGCATCAGTTTGATTGTGGTGTTCGGCTTGTTGTATCTGATTATGGTGCGTGGTTTAGGTTATTTCTGGCCATCGAATGTGGTCGCGCTGGATTATCAGGATAAAAGCGGGCAGCGACAACATTTGGTGGGTGAACTGTGGGGATCGGAAGAGGTTAGCAGCGAAACATTGCGCGCGAATGGTTATGTGGTTCCGCCAGACCAGTTATTTGTCACGCGTTATGTGCTGAAGGTGGGTAATCGTGATTCCTATGGCGCAGATTTCCAGGTATTGATTAAGCCAGGCATAAGCAACCAACAGCAGCCAAGCGATATTGTGGTGGTGGTGCGCCGCGAGTGGGGGAATTTTTATGGCCATCTGCTCGCCATAAAAGAAAATGGCAATGTTGTCACGTCCAACGCGGATAGTGTCTGGCAGGAATACTTGGCGCGGATGCAACGTGCGCTGGAGTTACACAAGAATATACACAAGATCGAACGAGAGGATATCGGCAAGATTAACTATAAATTAGAAAAATTGCGGATCAAAACACGCGGGCTGGAATTAAAGGGTGCCTTCACGGCAACGGAGAAGGCGGCGATAGAGGCAGAACAAGAACGATTGAAGCAGGAACGTGGCACGTTTGAAACACAGCTAACTGATTTGTATGCACAAATAGATCGCGACAGCTTTACCGCTACCATTCAGGATGGTCGTGTGGTTGAAGTGCCGTTCAAAAAGGTGATTAACGCCTATAAACCGAACTCGATGAGTGTGTTGCAGAAGATGTGGATGTATGCGCAGAATATCTGGGAGTTTCTCTCCGATGAGCCGCGTGAGGCAAATACCGAAGGCGGTGTCTTCCCGGCGATTTTTGGCACGGTGTTTATGGTGTTGATTATGGCGATATTGGTCACGCCGATGGGTGTCGTCGCGGCGGTGTATCTGCGTGAATACGCCAAACAAGGTGCGATGACACGCATCATACGTATTGCGGTAAATAACCTGGCAGGTGTGCCATCGATTGTTTACGGTGTCTTTGGCCTGGGTTTTTTTGTGTATATCCTCGGCGGTAACATTGATCGGCTGTTTTTCGCCGAGAGCCTGCCGTCGCCTACCTTTGGTACGCCCGGGATATTATGGGCATCGTTGACACTGGCACTGTTAACCTTGCCAGTGGTGATTGTTGCCACGGAGGAAGGTTTGTCGCGGATTCCACGCAGTATTCGTGAAGGCAGTCTTGCACTGGGCGCAACAAAGTTTGAGACACTGTGGCGTACCGTGATCCCAATGGCCAGCCCGGCGATCATGACGGGATTGATTCTTGCTGTGGCACGCGCCGCCGGTGAAGTAGCACCACTGATGTTGGTGGGTGTCGTCAAACTGGCACCCACACTGCCGTTAGATGGTAACGCACCGTTTGTACATTTAGACCGTAAGTTTATGCATTTGGGCTTTCATATTTACGACGTGGGCTTTCAAAGTCCAAACGTTGAGGCAGCACGGCCATTGGTCTATGCAACCTCAGTATTATTAGTTTTGGTTATTTTGTTTTTGAATCTGGCGGCAATCCGGCTCCGCAATCATTTGCGGGAAAAATACCGAGCGCTGGAAGGTTAATTTTAATTGGCGGGTAAATAATTATGACAACTTCAACATCAAATACCCCATTGACGCACGGCGTGCGTATGGAAGCGCTCGATCGTAAGTTCGAAAAGACACAATTGGAGGAAGAACAAATTGCCTTGCACGTGGAGCACCTGAATTTGTTTTATGGTAAGGCACAAGCCCTGCATGATATCAACATGATCATCCCGCGTCACCGCGTGACGGCATTTATTGGCCCCAGTGGTTGCGGTAAATCAACCTTGTTACGGTGTTTTAACCGGATGAATGACTTGGTGGATGGTTGCCGGATCAATGGTCAAATAAAGCTGGGTGAGCAGGACATCTATGCGAAACGTGTCAATGTGGCGCAATTACGCAGTCGTGTGGGCATGGTGTTTCAGAAACCTAACCCATTTCCAAAATCGATTTATGAAAACGTCGCGTACGGATTGCGTATTCAAGGTGTGAGTGATAAACATCGGCTCGATGAAGCGGTGGAAAAGGCCTTGCACAGCGCGGCATTGTGGGAGGAAGCAAAGGATCGTTTGAATGAGAATGCTTTAGGCTTGTCAGGTGGCCAGCAACAACGTTTAGTCATCGCCCGTGCGGTGGCCATTGAACCGGAAGTACTTCTATTGGATGAGCCTGCTTCAGCGTTGGACCCCATTTCGACCTTGAAGATTGAAGAGCTGATTTATGAACTAAAAGAGAAATACACACTCATTATTGTCACGCACAATATGCAACAGGCGGCACGGGTGTCGGATTACACGGCTTTCATGTATCTGGGTAAGTTAATCGAATTTGCCGACACCAATACCTTGTTTACCAATCCATCGAAGAAACAAACTGAGGACTACATCACGGGCCGTTACGGTTAACTGGCGAATTTGAAGTCACTGATGTATATTTTAAACTGGCACTAATTACTAGGCTCAAGGAGTTTGCATGAAAAAGGCCGACATTGGTCACCACATCTCCCAAAAGTACAATCAGGAATTGGAAGATGTGCGCAATAAAGTACTCTACATGGGCGGGTTGGTCGAGCAGCAGTTAGCAGATGCGGTGCTGGCGCTGACAAATATGGACAGTGCCATTGCAGAAGTGGTGGTCACTAACGATTACAAGATCAATCGCCTGGAAGTAGAGATTGATGATGAATGTATTCACATTCTCGCGCGGCGCCAGCCTGCGGCCAGTGATTTACGTCTATTAATGGCGGTCATTAAAACTATCACGGATTTGGAGCGTATCGGTGATGAGGCGGAGCGTGTTGGGCGAATGGCGTTACGTTTTATTGAAGGTGGATCCTCCACCAAAGATACCCGGCCTTTGATGGGTATCGGTCATTTTGGTGACCATGTGCGGCACATGCTGCACGATGCGCTGGATGCCTTTGCCCGCATGGATGTGCATGCCGCTGCGCGAACCGTGCGTGAAGACCTCAAGGTGGATCAAGAGTATGAAGGCATTTTACGGCAACTGATGACATATATGATGGAAGACCCACGCTCCATTCCGCGTGTGATTGGCGTGATGTGGTCAGCACGGGCGCTGGAGCGGATTGGTGATCGTGCCCGCAATATCTGCGAATACGTGATTTATCTGGTTGGCGGCAAAGACATACGCCACATCAGTTTGGAGCAGGTTGAACAGGGACTGCGCGAAGACAGCGAGCGGACGAAAGATAAATAAAGGTAACTGTAAATTCCGCTGAAGGTATGGATGGTGTTATTTACGTTGCGCCTGCCAGTGCGCAACGAGTTTAGGATCGGCCTTGAAGCCGGGCATGCCGCCTTGATAGGCCTTGATTAATGTATCGATCGCATCAGGATGGCCTTGTTCCGCGGCGGCTTGCCATAACTCCAATGCCTTCGGGATATCTATGGCCATCGCAATGCCATGGCCGTACATGACACCTAAATTATATTGCGCGTTGGCGTGACCATTGGCCGATGCCAGCTCCCACCATTCAATGGCACTTTTTTCACTGCGATATGCCCCTTTGCCTTCGTAATACATCACCCCAATGTTGTACTGCGCATCACTCATGCCTTGGCGTGCGGCTTTGTGAAACCATTCCAGGGCCTTACGCTCATCTTTTTTAATACCAAACCCGTTTTTATAGAGCAAAGCAAGATTGTATTGTGCTTCGGCATCACCTTGTTCGGCCAAGGGCTGCCATAAACGTAAGGCCTCGGCATAACGTTGGGCATCAAAGGCGGCGTGACCTTCTTCGAGCGGGCCGGCGGGAGCGGCAATGCTGATAACGAGGGCGATCAGAAAAACCAGGTGCGTTACATTTGGCATACCACAGGTATAGCAGGTCTGGTGCAAGCCGGTAAGCGGCGACCAATTATTTTTTAGCGAATAATAATTCGATCAAGGCTTTCTGACTGTGCAGGCGGTTCTCCGCTTGATCCCAGACAACGCTTTGTGGCCCCTCGATCACCTCAGCCGTGACTTCTTCACCACGGTGGGCGGGCAGGCAATGCATGAACAAGGCATCCGTCTTGGCCAATGCCATGAGTTCGTTGTTGACCTGATAATTGCGGAACAGGCCTTCGCGTTGTTGCTGTTGCTCTTCCTGACCCATGCTTGCCCAAACATCCGTGGTCACCAGGTCAGCATGGCGTACTGCATCGCGTGGGTCGCGCATTAAGGTGACATGGCCAGCGGCGGCGTTGACAATATCAGGATGTGGTTCATAACCTTCAGGGGTGGCGATATTTAAGTGAAAATCAAATTGCCGTGCGGACTCAATATAGGAGTGGCACATATTATTACCATCACCGATCCAGGCAACGGTTTTGCCGGTGATCTCGCCGCGATGCTCGATATAGGTTTGCATATCAGCGAGCAATTGGCAGGGATGAAATTTATCGGTCAGGGCATTGATCACCGGTACGCGGGAATATTGTGCAAAACGTTCCAGTTTTTCATGCTCGAAGGTGCGCACCATGATGATATCGACCATGCGGGATAAAACCCGGGCGCTGTCTTCCACCGGTTCACCACGACCCAGCTGGGTATCGCGCGGTGATAAAAAGATCGCATGGCCGCCGAATTGCGCCATGGCCGCCTCAAAGGAGACGCGGGTACGTGTTGAAGACTTGTCGAAGATCATACCCATGATGCGCCGAACAAAATACGCATGTTCGTGGCCAGCGTACTGCATGGCTTTTAATTCGTTGGCGCGACGCAGCAAGGTACGCAATTGGTGTTTATCCAAATCCATTAGGGTTAAAAAATGTTGCACCATAGTGAAATCCAGGAAAGAGGGTTTATTGGAGGAAGGAGCGGATTTGTGTGCTGAGGGTTGCGACGATTAAGTCAGCTTGCTCATCCGTCAGGATCAGTGGCGGTAACAGGCGTACTACGGAATCCGCTGTCACATTGATCAAGACCCCGGCCGCTAAGCATTGAGCAACCAGTGGTTTGCAGGGGCGATCCAGCTCAATACCGATCATTAAGCCTTGACCACGCAGGGCAACAATACCGGATACCTGCGCTAAGGCGGCAGTAAGCCCGCTTAGCATGCGTTGACCCAGCACGGCTGCACGCTGAGCAAGGTGTTGTTGTTCCAATACGTCAATGACCGCATGCGCGGCACGACAAGCCAGCAGATTCCCGCCGAAGGTAGAACCGTGACTGCCAGGGGTGAAGACGTGCGCAGCCTTACCACGCGCCAAGGTGGCGCCGATGGGTACGCCGTTACCCAGCGCCTTGGCTAAAGTCATGACATCCGGCACGATGCCATTGTGTTGATGCGCAAACCATTGGCCAGTGCGGCACATCCCGGTCTGGATTTCATCCAGCATTAACAGCCAGCCTTTTTCATCACAGATTTTCCGTAGTTTGTTGAGATAATCGGTGGCGGGCAGGTGCACGCCGCCTTCACCGATAATGGGTTCAACTAAAATCGCGACGACTTCTTTGTGCGTCTTGGCAATATTTTCGATGGCCGCCACATCGTCATAAGGGACACGCAGGAAACCTTTGACCAACGGCTCAAACCCCGCCTGGATCTTGCGATTACCGGTGGCGGTCAACGTCGCCATGGTCCGGCCATGGAAGCTGCCTTCGGTGACAATAATATGGGGTATGTCGATGTCATGCTGATGACCATACAGACGCGCCAATTTAATTGCCGCCTCGTTGGCCTCAGCACCGGAATTGCTGAAAAATGCGGTATCCATATTTGCCAAGCGGGTGAGGCGTTCGGCCAGCTGGCTTTGCAGATCCACCTGATAGACATTCGATGTATGCAGGAGCGTAGTGGCTTGCTCACAGATGGCCTGGGCGACATGTGGATGGGCATGGCCCAGACCGCACACCGCAATCCCGCCGATGGCGTCGAGGTATTTTTTGCCGTGAGTATCCCACAACCAGGGACCTTCACCCCGGTTAAAGCTAACGGGGAGACGCGCATAATTCTGCATTAAATGATCTGTCATTTTTTCGAGTACCAAAAACAAAAAAGCAGCCAAGGGGCCGCTTAGGTTTTAATCAGGAACCCGAATTCTAGTCGGAACGGGCACAGAGGGCAAATATTACATTACAAAAAACAAACCCGGCCAACCGCCGGGTTTGCATTATGCCGCTTATGCGCCAAATTACAGCGGAAAACCACCGTGTCCGAAGGCCACCATGCTCATTAGCATCGGGATGGACAAGGCGGTATTGGTGCGTGAGGCCAAAAAGGCGATGCGCCCGGCCTTGGCTTTTTGTTCATCGCTGGCAGTGACAATACCCAGGACCTTTTTCTGGTTTGGCCAGATCAGGACCCAGACGTTAAATAACATGATGGTGCCCAGCCACGCGCCAACACCGATCCAGGCGGCTTGCGGATTTGCGAAGGTAAAGGCGGTGTGCAGCATACCCATCTTGTACAGTACCAAGGCACCGGTCAGCCAGGTCACCACGGCACCCCAGCGAAACCACAATAAGGCGCGGGGGGCGATGTGTTTGGCGATGCCCGCAGCCGTGCCTTCTTTTTTGGCGGCGGCCATACCAGGGGCTTGGACAAAATTGAAGTAATATAATAGACCGATCCAGATGATACCGGCTAAAACGTGAAACCAGACAAACAGTGAATTTGGATTAAATTGCATGATGTGCTCCTATTTTTTTCTAGCAATATGCCCGAGTTGAAGCGGGTTTTATAAAATCACGGCGATGACAATCGCCAGAATAAAACCGGTAATGATCGTACCGAGTATGGAATCAAGTGGGTTCATCGTGTTGTTTCCCTTTGTCGTTGTAGGTGAAGAGACTTAGCCAAAATCAAAGCGCGGGTAGTTTACTACGCCACTGGGGTTTTGGGCAGCTACTCGGCACAAGAAAAACAGCATGGCTAAATCCCACAAAGAACTGACTGAAATAGATTCCGCTTGGCGACGCAATATTTTTGCTCACGTTACGCTCCCAACGTGAGCATCTGCTTTTTTGAGCCCCTATGGGCGCATTTGGGTAAGGGTGGAGAAGAGAAAGGTTTTGCTGGTGAAAGTGATGTTCGGTGGTGAGATGACGAATGAATTAGCATGTTAGTATCATGCCTCTGGTCTGGTCCCTGGTGATGGATGTCTATGTGTGGAATATGCGGTGAATTACGTTTTGACGGGTCGACGCCGGATACACAGGTGCTGCGACGCATGTTACCGGCGTTAGCGCGGCGTGGTCCGGATGCGGAAGGCAAGTGGCAACAGGGTCCCGTGCAATTTGGTCAACGCCGTCTGGCGGTGATTGATCTAACCCCACGTTCCAATCAACCCATGGTGGATGCAACACTGGGTCTGACGATTGTGTTTAATGGCGCGATCTATAACTACCAACAATTACGTCAGCAATTCATCGCCGAGGGTTACACCTTTACCAGCGCAGGTGATACCGAGGTCATTCTCAAGGCGTATCACAAATGGGGCGAACGTTGTCCGGAATATTTGGACGGGATGTTTGCCTTTGCGATTTGGGATCAACAACAGCAAACATTGTTTTTTGCCCGTGATCGACTGGGGATTAAACCCTTGTATTACGCGCAAACCAAGACACAACTGCGTTTTGCCTCCAACACGCAAGCGATCCTGGCCGCCGGTGGGGTTGATACGCGGATTGATCCGGTGGCCTTGCATCAGCAATTGACCTTACACGCCGTGATCCCGGCGCCACGCACGATCTTGCAGGGCATTCGCAAACTGCCACCTGCCACATCGATGACCATCAAGGCCAATGGTGAAACACAAACGCGTGTTTACTGGCAGCTCACCGCCAAACGACCCGTGCAGAATAAAACCGATAGCGAATGGATCGACCTCATCCATCAACAACTACGCGAAGCGGTACGCAAACGATTGATGGTGGCGGATGTGCCAGTGGGCGTGTTGTTGTCCGGTGGTTTGGATTCGAGTTTATTGGTGGCGTTGCTGGCCGAGGCCGGTATCCGCGATGTGTTAACTTTTTCAATCGGTTTTGAAGATCAGCCTGAAGAAAAGGGCAGCGAATTTGAATATTCTGATCAGGTCGTCGCGCGTTATCAAACCCGCCATCACAAATTTTTAATCCCCAATGAGCAGGTGTTAAGCCGCTTGCCGGAGGCGATTGCCTGCATGTCAGAGCCGATGGTCGGGCAGGATGCGGTGGCGTTTTATCTATTGTCAGAGCAAGTCTCGCGTATGGTTAAAGTGGTGCAAAGCGGCCAGGGTGCGGATGAGGTGTTCGGTGGTTATTTCTGGTATCCGCAGATGGCGCAGGATACCCACGGTGAGGATATAGATCGGTTTGCGCGCCATTATTTTGATCGTGATCATGCGGAATTTCTGCAAACCGTGGCACCTGCCTATCGTGGTGCTGACCATACCCGGCAACAGGTAGCGCAATTGTTGGCGGCGTCACAGGGCGAGGAGTTTATTGATCGGGTATTACACCTGGATGTTACCACCTTGATCGTGGATGACCCGGTTAAACGCGTCGACAACATGACCATGGCCTTTGGCTTGGAGGCGCGCGTGCCGTTTCTGGATTATCGGCTGGTGGAATCGGCTGCGCAAATGCCGCCCCACTTGAAACTCGCCTCGGGTGGCAAGCACGTCTTAAAGCAGATAGCGCGCGGAATAGTACCGGACGCCGTGATTGATCGGCCCAAGGGCTATTTCCCGATGCCGGCGCTCAAATTTGTGCGCGGTGAATTCCTGGCATTTATGCGGGATATTCTCGATTCTGCGGCGTGCCGCCAGCGCGGGTTATTTAATCGGGCGTACGTGGACACACTATTATTTACACCGGATCAACATTTTACCCGTCTGCGTGGCAGTAAACTCTGGCACCTGGCGTTGCTGGAGTTGTGGTTGCAAACCAATGTGGATAATACTCAGCGCCAGCCTTGAAAAGCGTGCCTGACGCTCACATCATTAGCCCGTCATGCCAGCCTGGCCGCGCCTACCCGGTTTTTAGCCAAGTTGGGTATAGGGTGAATTGAGCTGGATGGCATAGAATTAAGCGGGAATCCCACTATTATTTCACTGAACCGTAAGGTTTGATTTTATCTAACGAGGTATCAAATGGACGTTCTGCAACGTATCGACCAGATCGTAAAAAGCAATCCGATTGTGATCTTCATGAAAGGCACGCCGCAATTACCACAATGTGGTTTTTCGATGCGCGCCTCGCAAGCGCTGCAATCTTGCGGCAAACCATTCACGCACGTGAACGTGTTGATGGATCCGGAAATATTTCAGAATTTACCGCAATACGCCAATTGGCCGACCTTTCCGCAGATCTATATTAATGGTGAATTGGTTGGCGGCTGTGATATCACCCTTGAGTTATATCAAAAGGGCGAATTACAAAAGCTGATCAATGCGGTTGCAGACAAGGCAGCTATTCATTAGGCATGGAGTTTTCACTACGGTGAAGAAAGGACCCGCAACCGGGTCCTTTTTTTGATTAGCAACAAAACAGCACGTGTGCGGGCGACATAGTTAATCCCCCTGTGCTTCTTCATCGCCTTCTTTATCAAAAACTGAACATTGCATCCCAATAGTTTGGTCCCATTGGTTAACAATTTTGCAAAATAACTCCGCAGTTTTTTCCGCATCGTAAATGGCGCTGTGTGCTTCTTTTTGATCCCAGGTGATACCCGCAACCTGGACGGCGCGTGCCAACACGGTCTGCCCATAGGCGAGTCCGGCTAGGGTGGCAGTATCAAACGAGCTGAATGAATGAAACGGACTTTTTTTATTGGCGCAACGCGCACAGGCGGCGGCAAGAAAGCCCATATCAAAAAACGGATTGTGCCCGACCAGGATCGCGCGTGAACATTTATGTGTCTTCAGTAGTGCGCGAATGGGTGTAAAGATGGACTCCAGTGCTTCTTTTTCCGGTTTGGCAAAACGAAATGGGTGAAACGGGTCAATGCCGTTGAATTCCAGGGCACGTGGATCCAATTCGGCGCCGTCAAACGGTTGCACATGACAAGCAATGGTAGCACTGGGGATCAATTCACCTTGTGCGGAGGTGATGATCGGCACGGCGGCGATTTCCAGCAGGGCATGTTTCTGTGCTTCAAATCCGCCGGTCTCGACATCGACGATCACCGGCAAAAAACGTCGAAAACGTCGATTGATCGGCATGTTGGTCGTCTTCGTGTTATCCATAGCATGACAGGATAACCAAAGCAGTGCTAAATTGATACTCTGCACAGGAGAGAGGAAAGAACATGTGGATACGAATGAAACACCGGTTATCTTGGTTGTGCTTGTTCTTGGTAGTGGCTACGGTATCGGCCCAGCCCCCCAGCGAGGGCATTTTATGGAAGATTGAAAAGGCCGGTGTCACGGCAAGTTATCTCTTGGCCACGATCCATTCCGAAGATCCCAATGTACTGAAAATTGCGGATGCGATTAAACCCCAATTGGATGCAACCAAGAGTTTCACCGCCGAGCTGGATCTCAATATGATCGATGCGATGCAGGCTACCCTGGCAATGATGATTAGCGATGGTAAAGACTTGCCTGGTCTTATTGGACAGGCACGTTACGCAAAAAGCCTGCCGCTGCTTGCGGCGTATGGTATTCCTGATCTAATGGCGCGAGAAATGAAACCCTGGGCAGTGGCGGTAACCCTGAGTATGCCCAAACCGCAAACCGGTCTGTTTCTGGATCAGGTGTTGTTTACACAGGCACAACAACAAAACAAAGCCACCTATGGATTGGAAACCTTTGATGAGCAATTGAATATTTTTGACAAGTTGACTTTGCAACAGCAGATTGTCTTGTTGGACGATGCATTGGAGAATCATCCGAAATTAGCACAGCAATTAACGACCTTGATTAATCTGTACATCAATCGTGATTTAACCGGGATGAAAAAATATGCCGACAGTCTTAATCAAAAGAGCGATCCTGAACTAGTCAAAGCCATGGAAAAAACCTTGCTGGTTGATCGCAATCTGCGCATGGTGGAACGGATGCAAGTGCGCCTGCTGGAAGGCAATGCCTTTATTGCCGTAGGCGCGCTGCACCTGCCGGGCGAAAAAGGCCTCCTGCGTTTATTACAAAACCGGGGCTATGCGATAAAGCCGGTATATTGAGCCTGTTGGTGGTGAACGGATAGCGTAAAATCATGATCGCATGACGTATCGTACACGTGCTCATCTGGCCGTCAGGATAAATTTAATTTTATTGATGCGTCTGTTCTGAAAGAGAAAACGAATGAGTCTGATCTTTTTGGGCCTCACGGTTCTGCTGTTGTTAATCAATCTGGCAGGTGTAGCCCTGCTGCTGCGTCCATGGTTACCGTATTACTTGCTTGCCAAGATCGTTGGGGTACTCGGCTTTTGCTTGATACTATTTTTTGTTGAGCATTTTATCGGGCTGCGTCAATTGGCCTGGTTGTGGCCGTTCACTACGGCGATATCATTGGTAACCTTGTATCAATGGCGGGATGAATTCAAGACAGGTTTATGGCGGCAGGAGCTGGTTTTTATACTGGGATTTTCTGTTGCGCTATTCTGGAGGTTCTCGTTCCCGGATATCGACACCGATTCCGAACAACTGACGGACCTTGCCTTTATCACCAGTTATTTTTCAGGTGCGACCTTGCCGCCGATGGATTACTGGCTGCCGGATCAGCGGCTCAATATGTATTACACCTTTCAACATTACAGCGCGGCTCTCTTGGGTCGCATGGTTGGCGTGACGCCTGGTTATGCGATGAATCTGGCGATCATCATCTCATTCGCAATGTTGCTGAGTCTGGCCTGGTTTGTCGCGAGTTGTTATTGCCAACTGCGCTGGCCGCGTGTTGTTTTAGTGGCGGCGATCATGGTGGGCGGCACTGGCATTGCACCGTTAACCCATGTGATATTTGATCAAGCCAAGCCTGGACATGATCGGGCCTTTACCGCGACCAGTAATCTCTGGGCAAATGTGCGTTTTGCCGGGATGTATGACGCAGACATGGTGGATGGCAATTTCAGCCGCATGCTCTCCCCCAAGCCGACAACATCGTTGCCGGGTATTGATTCCCAGTCGCGCGACCTGCCGCTGGAGACCATTGGTTACTTGCTGGTGCTTGGCGATTTTCATCCACCCTTGGGTGGTTTCTTGTTATTGTTTCTGGCCCTGGCTTGCCTGGCTGCATTGGAAACGCATGCAACACACGGCGGAGAAAATACACAGGTAACACTGCGCTATGTACACATGGTATTGGCGGCGACCTTGCCACTGACTTTGATCACCAATACCTGGGTTTTTCCTTTGCATGCCGCCTTGCTACTGGCTTGGGTGATCTATCGTTATGGCGCTGGGCGATCAGTGGATTGGTTTGCGCTATTACTCGGTGGTGTTGTGGCACTGGCTTTGGTCTATCCCTTCCTCAGTCAATTTGCCGTGTTGGCATTGGATCTACCGATCAAGTGGGTGGCGCCGCTGGATCACACGCCGCTGAATCAATTTATTGCCATTCATTGGCCGACCCTGTTGCTGATGTTGCTGGCGGCAGTGGCGGCGCGTCGCCTGCGTTGGATGATGTCGTTACTGATCGTATTCGTATTGTTATTGTTGTTGAGTGAATATTTTTACATGGATGATCCACAGGAAGGCAAATACAACCGCTTTAATTCAACGCTCAAGTGGTGGTCATGGTTGTATCCGGCAATATTACTGGGACTGGGATCGATGTTGCTGAGTGCAGGGCGTGTGCTACGCTGGGCAACCATGGTGGTGTTATTGTTGGTGACCACTTTCAGTATTGATATGGCGCTGTACTGGTATCACAGTAACAAGTCAGCGATGGGAAAACTCGCCGGCAATCACTGGTTAGTAACGGATCCGGTCAACAAACAAATACTCCAATGGCTACAAGCAGCGCCAACGGGTATTGTGCTGGAGGGCTTGGATGCCAGCGGTGCATACACCGCCACATCGGCCATGGCGTTATTCGCGGTTAAACCATCGGCCACGGGCTGGCCCGAACATGAAGCACAGTGGCGCGGTAATCCCACCTTTATCGTTAACAATGCCGAACAGGCCCGTGCCTTTTATCACGGCAATGTGCCCGATGCCTTGTCATGGCTGGCATTACAGCATGTGCGTTATATCGTCTGGGTTAAACGCGACCAAAGCCGCGATTCGCAGGCACGTGCACGTATTCATCAGCAGATTAGCAGCGCCTATTATTGGAAGGCGTTTTCGCGGCAGGGCGATGAGGAACTAGGAATGTGGATCAAAAAATAACGGACGAAGCAAAACATGAACCTGATTTATCTTGCAATGACCTTGTTGTTACTGCTGCTGAACCTGGCAGGTATCACTCTGCTGGTCAGTCGTTATGTCCCGCCGTTTGCTATTGCACGATCAGTCGGCATTTTGCTGTTTTGTCTGACGTTATTTTTTATTGAACATTTTATTGGGCTAGGCCGCCTGACGTGGGTGTGGCCGCTGACCAGTGTCATTTCTGCAATTGTTATTTATCGGCAGCGGGCAAGATTATCGCAAACAGGTTTTTACACAGCAGAAGTGGTGTTCTATCTGGCATTTCTGTATGTGTTCGCCTGGAAGTTTGCTTTCCCCAGTATTTATCCCTCGTCGGAGCGCGTCACTGATCTGTATTTCATCGCCAATTATCTCGACGGCACTACATTACCACCGCTGGATCATTGGTATCCGCCACACGTGTTTAATGTCTACTACGCCTTTCAGCATTATGCAGCGGCCCTGATGGGGCGGATATTTGGTTTTGATCCCGGTACGGCTTATAACATTGCCTTTGCGTTGTTATTGGCTTTGCCCGCGACGCTCGTCTGGGAACTGGCGGGTCGTTATATGCAAAAAAATTGGGCGAAGGGATTGCTGCTGGTGGTGCTGGTGAGTGGTGGCACGGGCATCTCACCGTTAATTCATTTGCTGCAACAACCACAGGCCAATTTGACGGTGGATCAAATGACGAATGCGGCGAGTGACACTATTGTTTCCAGTCAACGTTTCATCGGCCTCATGGAAAAAAGCAATAATACGGCGCTGGCGGAGACGTTGTTTCCGCGAATTAAACCTGAAAAAAAATCCACGCCGGATTTCGAGCCGCGTGAATTACCAATGGAGAGTTATGGCTACCAGATATTTCTCGGCGATTATCACCCGCCACTGGGTGGTTTTTTTCTATTACTGTTGGCGTTGGCCTTGATGGCCGCCGTTGAAGCCAACGCCATTGATCGCATCGGGCAGGCGTTGCTTGCTGCAACCTTACCGGTGGTGATGATCACCAACACCTGGGTCTTGCCACTGCAAGGATTATTGCTGATTGGTTGGATTGGTTATCGTTACTGGCAAAAGACTCCACCCAACTGGTTATGGTTGCTCAGTGGCGGCCTGCTGGCTTGCGTGTTGATCTATCCGTTTCTCAGCGAATTTGCAGTACAAGCACAACAGACGCCGATCCGTTTTACTGCAATGATCGACCATACCCCACCTGGCCGGTTTATTGCGTTGCACTGGCCGCTCATCGTGTTAATCATCTTAGGTTTGTTTGAACCGGGCACGCGCAAACTCAGTGTGACGATGGCGCTGACCTTCGGTGTGATGTTGTTGCTGTCTGAATTTGTCTACGTGGATGATGTTACTGGCGGCAAATACGAACGCACCAATAGCACCATGAAGTGGTGGGGTTGGATCTGGTGTGGCGGAGTGGCAATGCTGGGTACGTTGTGTCTCGGCAGTACATCACGCCGTGTGCGTTGGGCTGCGGTCATCACCCTGCTACTCGTCAGCGTTTATGTCTATGATCTTGGTCGCTACTATTTTCTGGCGGGTAAAACTGATCGCGGTCATTTGTCTGGACATCACTGGTTGACACAGGATCGTACC
The DNA here is from genome assembly GCA_043719675.1 of Gammaproteobacteria bacterium. Lineage (GTDB taxonomy): Bacteria > Pseudomonadota > Gammaproteobacteria > UBA6429 > Thiohalophilaceae > JACQBC01. Next base: position 40,902 of record JAYSTO010000184.1, read on the forward strand.
GCGAAGGCGATGATTCATTATCTTAAGGAAGCACCCAACGGCATCGTGCTGGAAAACCAATACGACAATGCCTACAGCAACACCAGTTTGTACGCCTTGTTCACCGGCAAACCCGCCTTGCTTGGCTGGCCGTTGCATTTAGTGACATGGCGTGGCGAGGTACCGGATGTGTGGGTAATGAAAGATCAGGTGACAGCCTTTTATGCCGGTAATCTACCGGGTAGTCTTGATTGGTTGCAGGCCAATCAGGTGCGCTACATTGTTTGGAGCGGTGAAGAGAATAACAAACATCCAACGGCCTTTAACCAAATCACGCAGCAGATCAGTAGTCGCTATGCCTGGAAGGAATTTTATGTGGCCGGTGAGTATCGTGTTGGTATTTGGGTGCTGCGGCTGTGAAAACAACACCGACGTGTGGTTCAGAACGATGGGTTGTCATCTCTCGGCTGCACAATTTTCTAAATAAGTGTTCCGAACTCCTGTCCACTTTGTTTACTATCGCTGCCTGCGGTGGCGGTGGTAGGTCGGGCTTCAGCCCGACGAAGTGGCTGCGTCAGGCAAACGGCGCTAAATCAGACATCGGTTGTACAGCCTTGATCATACACACTGTCAGGTATCGCACGAACGACTACCTTGGCAGGGCCAGTCTGGATGTGTCTCTGTTTTCATCGGGTCGGGCTCAAGCCCGACCTACACAAGATAGACATCGCAACCCGTTGCTTTGTTTCGTGGATCCCATTTAGGAGCAACTATTTAAACATGACTTTTTCAGTGTAATTCCAATCGGGTAGAAAAATAGTTTTAACATGTTGATAGAGAAGAAGAAATACATTATTTTTGTGCCCAAATATTTTTATGAAAAACTGTTTGTAGTGGTTGTAGGTTGAAAGGAATTGTTGTTTGGCTACTCCGGTGGCAGGAGTGGGCGTGATATGCTATATTTTTGGTGTTTTAAGTGGCTGGAATTACTTCGAGTAGTTGTGCTCTGCCCCTGATTTTACTGGTCTTACTAGATAGGCGTTAGCCAAACGAATATAGTGTTTTAACTCTCATGGAAAGGAAAAAAAATGACGACGGCTAGAGAAACAAAATTTAGTGGAAATTATAAGGAAGTGCAGGATTACTACCGTGATCTCAGATCTTTTGTGTTTGCTCAGACATTAGAGGCATATCCGGACAACAGCTTGTCAGCGAACTCTATACGGCTCATTGATGCGATGACGGCGGATGCGTGGGCTGAGGAAGAACCCGAAAAACGGAACTACTGGAGCTGGGTTGATGCATTTCACTACTACAATAAACAAGCCAAGCGGTTTGATTTATGTATTTCAAGGTCTGGCGAGTTGGTTGGTTTATCATATGGCATACCTACGGCACACAAAAGCAAATTGAAAATAGAATTAGTCGAAGGTACGCCGTTTTCTCTGCATAAGGGCGGATTGAAGGTGTTTAATGTTGTTTCTACCGCAGCACAAATCTACGCTTTATTGTTGGGTGCCGACGAAGTTAGAGTCATGAACCCGGTCAATGATCGCGTAAGAGATTTTTATTGTTCTCTCGGGTATGCCTATGTGAAGCCTAAAAAAACATCGCTGATACCTTACTGCACAATTAAAGTGGAGGTGTAACATGAAAAATCATGATAAAAAACTGGAAGAGGCAAAGAAAAGACTTGATGCTGGCATGGCAACTATCAGAAAGCGACAAAAAATAAATGAAGCTATATCAATCGAGGAACCTCTGGGGCTTTTGAGCGCTTGTTGGGATGAGGTGGGTCATGCGCGTGAACTACAGGAGCAGGAACAAGAACTGAAACAAGAAAAAAAGGAGAAATAGTATGGACGAAAAGCGATTAAGTAAAAAAGAGATGCAGGACTTAATAGATAAAAATATTGAAAAAATCAAAGAAAAGACAGAAGAGGCTATATTAAAACGCCAAATGATGTTCGTTAATCAAAAAAATAAAAAACCTCGATAAGCTTACGCAGGGTTCCCCTTTCGGGGAACCCGATAACCTGAGTGACAGTTAAACCCGATCCCGTAATGAGGGGTTCTTGGCTTTTAAACATCTCGAAACAATCAAAACGTGATTGAACGGTTATAGCAAGTTGGTGCATTTTCTAAACAATAGTGGCCCAGCGAGCTCACGATGCATTGCTATACAAAAAACAACGAACTCAATCCCGCCGTGATCACCACAATGGTGCTAATCAGAATACGGCGGCGCAGAAAGATACTGCCGAGGGTGATGACGAGGCCGCATTTGACAATGGTGTTGGTGATCGAGGCGATGACGATGGCGGATACGGCCAGTGAGGGATCACCGCCGTTGCGGGCATATTCCGCCATGGACAGGGTAATGGCATCGACATCGGTAAGTCCCGCGACAGCGGCGACAATATACAAGCCTTCTGCCGGAAAATAATGCTGCGTGAGTTTGACGACAAACAATACCAGCGCAAACAATAAACCAAATTTACTCGCCGCCGCCAGGCTAAAGGGATTTTTTAATGGGA
>JAYSTO010000185.1:0-2438 GCA_043719675.1 Gammaproteobacteria bacterium
TGCCGAAGATGATGGCAAAATAGCGGAGTGTCTCCGCGCCGGGCTCGCGATTCGTCATTTACTCGAGCAGGACATCAAACCCCGCGACATCATGACTCGCCGCGCTTTTGAGAACGCCATGGTGATCATCATGGCATTGGGGGGATCCACCAATGCCGTCTTGCATTTAATTGCGATGGCGCGTGCGGTGGAGGTGCCCCTGACCATAGACGATTTCCAGACCATTTCTGATCGGGTGCCTTTCATCGCCGATCTCAAACCCAGTGGTAAATATGTGTTTGAAGACCTGCATCAGGTGGGCGGTGTTCCGGCAGTGATGAAGTACTTACTGCAACGCGGATTTATTCATGGGGATTGTTTAACAGTTACTGGCAAGACTGTCGCGGAAAACCTTAAGGATGTGCCTGGGTTGTCGTCGGGCCAAGCGGTGATCCTGCCGCTAGAACGGCCGATCAAAGCCACCGGTCACATCCAAATTCTCAAGGGTAATCTGGCCCCCGGTGGTTGTGTGGCTAAGATCACCGGCAAGGAAGGGATGCAGTTTTCCGGCCCCGCACGCGTATTTGATTGTGAGGAAGATATGCTGACCGGGTTGGAGCGTGGTGAGATTAACAAGGGTGATGTAGTGGTGATTCGGTTTGAGGGACCTAAGGGTGGGCCAGGCATGCCGGAAATGCTGACTCCGACTTCTGCCATCATGGGCGCCGGGTTGGGTAAAGATGTGGCCTTGATCACCGACGGGCGATTCTCGGGCGGTTCGCATGGTTTCATCATCGGACATGTGGTGCCCGAGGCGCAGGAAGGCGGACCGATCGCGTTAATCAAGAGTGGTGACATGATCTGGATCGATGCCGATAAGCGCTTGCTGCATGTCGAACTCAGTGATGCTGAGCTTGCAAAACGGCGTGCCGTTTGGAAAATGCCAGCATACAAGGCCACCCGTGGCACACTCTACAAGTATATTAAAAACGTCAAAGACGCTTCGCAGGGCTGTGTAACCGACGAATAAAGTGAGAACAAGGGTTGTATTCCTTGTGATTTATAGAAGCAACTAATTGAATTATATGAAGATAAGTTTATTATCCGATTTTGTGATGCGATACTATAGGCCGCCGCAAATATTCTTTGTTAGAATCACCTCACAATAAACGTGATTATCTGCATGGGTGCATGCGGGGAGGTTTTAACAATGACGCTACAACAAGCCCCAATCGTGGGAAATTGGTATGTTAATCGTACCGGCCAGCTGGTTAAAGTGAAGATGATGGAGTTGGTGCATGGTGCGCCTGTCAAGGCGATGATTGAATACCTGGACGGTACTCGCAAAGTCATCGATATGGATGCGTGGTCTTGCCTAGAGTTAAATCGTCATCTGAATCGCGGCGGTAGTGTGCATTTTCAGAAGTAATGGCGGTTGGGTTGTAACTCGAGTAAAGCCTTTTGCCCGATGAGAGGCGAAGGGTTTGTATTTAGAATATTCAAAGCATGTTTTGTTAAAAATGACACAGATCATCCCGTTGAGGCAGCAGGGTTGCTGTTGCCGGATTGGTATATGTCATTGCTAAGCAAATCAATCAACGTCGGTTTGCCCAGGTGATAACCTTGGCCATAGTCCACGCCCAACTGGCACAATACCTGATAGTGGATTTCGTGCTCGACAAATTCTGCAATTGTTTCTTTACCTAATGCGTGTGCGATGTCATTCATTGCTTTGACCATGGCTTGATCCACCGTGCTGTTAGCCAGGTTTTTTACGAAGCGCCCGTCTATTTTCACGATGTCGACCGGTAGTTCACGTAAATAGGCAAACGAGGACATGCCGCTGCCAAAATCATCCAGTGCCGTGCGGCAACCGAGTGCCCGCAGTTGGCTCAACAATGTCACTGCCATGCTCATATCGGCAATCGCCGAGGTTTCGGTGATTTCAAATATCAATGCCGCCGGATCGATCTTAGTTTGTGCCAGGACAGACGGGATCAATTCTGTGATCATCGCGGCAGTAATGGTTTGTCCAGACAGATTGATCGAATAGCGAATATCCGCACCATTACGCCGGATATGGGCGAGATGTTGTATGGCGTGGCGGACTACCCAGGCGTCAATCTCAGCGGCAAGACCAAAGCGTTCTGCAGTGGGGAGAAAACCCGACGGCATGATGATGGAACCGTCCGTATCTTTCATGCGGATCAAGACTTCAAACAGATTACTCTTTCTGGTTTTTGTCGCGACGATAGGTTGCAAGGCAAGAACAAAATGATCGTGTTCTAATGCCTGTTTGATGCGGCGAGACCAGCCCATGTCGATGGACATGGTGCGCACATCGCCGTCGTCTTGGGCAGTAAAAATATGAATACGATTACGTCCGGCGCGCTTGGCAAAATGACAGGCCACATCGGCTTGTGACATAACTTCCCCTGCTGCTTGTGTCTCAGTATTGA
>JAYSTO010000186.1:0-14074 GCA_043719675.1 Gammaproteobacteria bacterium
AAAGCCATTGCTTTTGATGGTTTCGTCATCTTTGACCCAAGACCTATTTTTGGATTAACAAAAAAATTATTCCCAGAGCAAGGTAACGCGCTCGCTCAACTCTGGTTTACGAAAATATTCAGCTATACGTGGCTGCGCACAGTCGGTGAGCATTACAAGAGTTTTTATGCTGTGATAGAGGATGCACTAATATTTTCAACTGAAAGTTTAAAGCTTGATCTGCCACTTGATAAACAAAAACAACTGATGTCTATCTGGTTAAACCTGGAAATCTGGCCAGACGTTAAACCAGCCTTGCAGCAATTTAAGAAAAATAATATACGGCTTGGTTTTCTTTCCAATCTGACTGAAGAAATGTTACGAGCCAATGCAAAAAATTCAGGTATTGAGAATGCATTTGAGTTTTACCTTAGTACAGACAGGGTCCAAGCCTACAAGCCAAGTCCTTTAGCCTACCGGATGGGGCTTGAGGCATTTGATCTTCCTAAAGAGAACATAGCCTTTGCGGCTTTTGGGGGATGGGATGCGGCGGGGGCTAAATGGTTTGGCTACCCTACGGTTTGGGTTAACCGATTAGAGACTCCAATCGAGAAATTAGACGTCAAGCTCGACGGTATGGGAAAAAGCATAGATGTCTTAGTCAATTTTGTCTTAACCTAATGTTTATCTCACGGTCTGAGCCTAACATTAGCCGGGTAGAAGGCCTGCGAGTTTGGGGCGAACAATATAGGCAACAATATCGCCTGCATCGGGCATTTTAACGGCAGCCGCGTGTCTGTATCCATTAAACAAATGCATTATCTACGCTGACAAAGTGAGGCATGGAGGGTGCGAAATTCAGGGTGATCCCGTATCTAACTTGCGATGCCGGGGAATCCGCAAAAAAAAGCCAACCGAGATGGTTGGCTTTTAATTATTGGTGGAGGCGGCGGGAATTGAACCCGCGTCCGCAAGATCTCCGCCATCGGCTCTACATGCTTAGCCACGTCTATTGATTTAACATGTCGCTACCCAACGGGCAGGGAAAACGACACACGAGTCTAGTGGAGTTTTAGCGCGGCTGACCCCAGACATGTCTTGGCGCGATCTTGTGATGATGACCCCTGGGACTGAACGCACAAGCACGAATCAGGCAGGGGTTAGCCGGGATTAAGCGGCTAAGGCGTAGTTGTCGTCGTTGGCAACTATCATTGTTGCAGCTGTATTTACGAGGTGATCTGCCCCTCGGCATGCACCTTTGGTTTTGACACCCACGTCGAAGCCATGTCGCCCCCAAAGTTGTAGTGACTAGGATAGGGGTTTTATTGGAAATCACAAGGGTTAATTTAACGGTTTGAGCCTTTGAGAATGCGCTGTTTGTCACGTTGCCAGTCGCGATCTTTCTCATCAGCGCGTTTATCGTGCAACTGTTTGCCTTTGGCCAGGGCTATTTCGAGTTTGGCGCGGTTGCCTTTCCAATACATCGCGGTGGGAATGAGGGTGTAGCCCTTGCGCTCTACCGCGCCGATGAGTTTGCCCAGTTCTTGCCGATGTAATAACAGTTTACGGGTGCGCTGCGCGTCGGGAATGATGTGTGTGGATACGGTGGGCAAGGGTGTGATCAAGGCACCAAATAAAAAAGCTTCACCGTCTTTGAGAAAAACATAACTATCTCGTAACTGAACCCGCCCGGAGCGCAGGCTTTTCACTTCCCAACCTTGTAAGGCTATTCCCGCCTCATAACGATCCTCCAGGGTAAAGTCGTGGCGGGATTTTTTGTTCAGGGCAATCGTGCCGGAGGAGGCTCCTTTTTTCGATTTGTTCATCGGGCGATTATAACTGAGGGTTAACCCATTGGATATCAAGGAGTAGTTTGTCAAGGTTGAGTTAATGAGATATATCAATAACAATTAGCCGACAAGTAACGAATAAGAGCATAACGACATTGGCTTCCCGGGAATCTCCACATGGTAGTTGGTCATCACCCTTTGCCTTTATATTGGTAGGCGGGGGTGCAACCCTTGGCTTCAGTAACTTTTGGGCGTTTCCTGCGCTCGTGGCCAGTTATGGTGGTGGTGCTTTTCTACTCGTTTACCTGTTATTTTTACTGCTGATTGGGATACCGTTGTTAATGAGTGAGATTGTCATCGGCCGACATGGCAGACAAAGCCCGGCCAATACGATGTACACGCTCAGCATCATCTCTGGTCAGCACCCAGGCTGGAAATATCTTGGCCTGGCGTGTGTGATGACAGTAGTGTTGATATTGTCGTATTACAGCGTGATTTATGGCTGGGCCTTGGGTTATTTGTTTCGTTCCATGGCGGGCAAGTTTTCCGGTCAGACCACACAAGGTGTTGCCAATATATTCACTAATTTCGTCAGCAACCCCGAAGTGATGTTTGCCTGGCATACAGTGTTTATGGCGGTGACGGTGTTGATCGTTGCTCGCGGGGTCCGGCAGGGAATTGAGAAGTTCGGGAAGATCTTGGTCCTTGTCATTTTCGTGATATTGCTGCTGCTGCTCGGTAATGTCTCCACGACTGAAAGTTTTTCATTGGCCCTGGAAGATATTTTTTTAGTCGACTTTTCTCAGATGACGCTACGCGGTGTGTTTGAAGCGATGAAATATGCCTTCTTTTCACTAACCGTGGGGATGGGCATATTTATGATGTATGGGGCATATTTGCCCCGCAAGGCCTCGATAGTGAAGATGAGTTTCGGTATTGTGGCAGTGGAACTATTGGTGTCGCTACTGGCGGCAATCATTATTTTTTCTGTATTGACAGAGCATTCATTGATGCTCACGGAAGGCGAGAAGTTGGTCTTTATTACATTACCCCTGGGCTTTGGTCAAACCCCGGGAGGCGCATTTTGGGGGACACTGTTTTTTATTGCTTTGGTCTGCTCCGCGTGGACAACCAGTATTGCCTTGCTTGAAGTTGCTGTCACCTGGATGAATGAAAAATATGGCATCAAGCGGATACGGGCGTCCATCATCGTGGGGGGGGTGATTTGGATAATTGGTGTTTTTACTGCATTCTCATTTCAAGAGCAGTCCGCACTGCGATTTACCTTCAAGATTGCTGGTGAGAAACGAGCCATGGCTATTTTTAGCATGATAGAGTTCGCCGCAGCGAATATTCTGTTGCCAATCATGGCGATCCTTTTGTGTGTTTTTACCGCATGGTATATGAATCATGACACGTGCAGAAATGAATTAAATATTCGCAATAACAAGGCTTATACCGCGTGGTGTATTCTGGTGGGAGTGGTAACGCCTGCGATGATATTTGTGGTGTTTTTGTATGTTAATGAATTAATTAAAATCAAGTATTAAGCAATGACTAAAATTCAGAAAAGTGCGTTAGTGACCTATAGCAATGAACAAATGTTTGCGCTGGTGGATGATATTGAGTCGTATCAAACTTTCCTGCCGTGGTGTCGAACCAGTACAGTTATTCAACGACAAGACGATATCGTTGAAGCGCGCCTGGAGATCGTTTATGGGGCGCTGCACAAGTCGTTCATGACTCGCAACCAAAATATACAGCATCAGTCAATTCAGATGACGATGATTGATGGCCCATTTAAATATTTACGCGGCCAATGGACGTTTGTGCCGATTGCGTCGCAAGGGTGTAAAGTGGGATTGGAGATGGAATTTGAGTTTGCCAACAAGCTGCTGGATATGACGGTCGGTCCAGTTTTTAGCCAGATTGCCAATTCATTAGTGGATGCATTTACACAAAGAGCGAAGAAGGTGTATGGCTGATACGCCGATGATAACGGTTGAGGTGGCGTATGCACGGCCGGATACGCAGCTCATTATTCCACTGCAAGTCAAAGCGGGAACAACGGCACTGGAGGCTATTAAATTATCCGGTATTGAACAGAAATTTTCAGAAATTGATCTAGAGCAAAACAAGTTTGGGATTTTCAGTAAAATTACCAAGCCTGACACCGTGCTGCAGGAAAAAGATCGGGTAGAGATTTATCGAGCGCTGATCGCCGATCCAAAAGAGTCACGACGCGCACGCGCCGAGAAGAAACAGAAAGGCAAAGAAGTAGAATCGGACAAAGGTTAGGGGCTTGTTATTTTTTTGTCGAACTCTGAATCGTCAATTTTGGTCAAAGCGTCATTGACAAAAAATAGCGTAAGGTGCTGGCGTAGCATGGGCTGATCAGCCTTTTTCAAGGTGTAGATGTAATCCCAACGATCACGGTGAAAAGGGTCTTGTAACAAGGGCGCGCCGAGTAGAAAACTGACTTGTTTCTTTGTCATCCCAAGTTTGAGCTTCTGGGTTTGCTCGGTTTCGAGGACATTTCCCTGCTGAATGTCAGGACGATAGGCGCCACAGCTGACAATTTGCAGCAGGCTAATCAGCAGGATAATCAAAGGGAACTTTCGCATTGGCATACCAAATCACGTTATAATCACCGGTCAAATCATACCGCAAATGTTACCAATTGTCCCAGGAGGAATGCGTGGAAAATCAGGATTTAAAAAAGGCCGGACTCAAAGTCACCTTGCCGCGCATCAAGATATTGAATTTTTTAGAAAACAGCGCACAACGGCACATGACGGCCGAAGACGTGTATAAGGCCTTGCTCGATAGTGGCGACGATATTGGTCTGGCGACCGTATACCGTGTGCTTACCCAATTTGAACAGGCTGGTATGGTCAAGCGTCACCATTTTGAAGGTGGCCAGGCGGTGTTTGAAATCGAACACGGTGCGCATCACGATCACATTCTCTGTATCAAGTGTGGGCGTGTGGATGAGTTCGTTGACGAAACAATCGAACAACGCCAACGCACGATTGCACTGGAAAAAGGCTATGCGATAACCGATCATTCACTCTATATCTACGGTGTCTGCGCTGCTTGCCAGGGTAAAACTACCTAACAGCCCGACCTGCATCCGACGTCATGTCTGGGCGCGTTCAATCATTTCCTGCGCGTGTGAACGCGTTTGTTCGGTAATTTCAATGCCACCGAGCATTCGCGCAATTTCATCGATTCGTTGTTTATTGTCCAGTGTTTCAATTTTGGTGAGAGTGGCATTTTTGTTGATATGTTTGCTTACCTGTAAATGATGGTGACCCAATGCGGCGACTTGGGGTAAGTGCGTAACACAAATGACCTGGCGATGCTGGCCTAAGGTGCGCAACTGGAGACCGACGATCTCGGCGACACGTCCGCCAATACCCACGTCCACTTCATCAAAAATCAAGGTGGGAATGCGTGCCGCTTGTGCGGTGATGACCTGGATCGCCAGACTGATACGCGAGATTTCACCGCCGGAGGCCACTTTTGGTAGCGGACGTAACGGTTGTCCTGGGTTGGCGCTGACCAGAAACTCGATGTGTTCGCGGCCCATATCGGACCAACGCTCTTCCGCTAATTCATCAAGAGTGACGGCAAAGGACCCGCCGGACAAACTCAGGCCCTGCATACCGTCTGTAACACGTTCGCTGAGTTGTTTGGCCACTTTACGACGACTTTTGGTTAGTTTGTCTGTCATGGTGATGTAATTGTCTTTACTTTTTTTAATTTGCTTTTGAATTTCCTCTAAACGTGAGTCTGCGTGTTCGAGGTTGGTTAATTCTGTTTGCAAGGTCGGTAACAGTTGTACTAATTCATCCGCCGTCGTGCGATGTTTGCGCGCCAACTGCAAGATATCACCGATGCGGGTTTCCATTTGCGCCAGCCGTGCCGGATCCAGATCAAGCTCGTCGGCATAATGACGCAGTTCACTGAGCGCTTCCTGTATCTGGATTTGGGCATTGTTCAACAACTCATGCACCGGCAGCAGTTTGCTATCGGTCTGGCCCAGCGCTTGAATATCATTGACGCATTGCCCCAGCAGATTTTCGATAGCCGTTTCTTCATTGTCAGCCAACAGCTGCACCGTTTGTTGCACGGTCTGTAACAAGTGACTGGCATTGGCCAAGCGTTTGTGATCTTGTTCCAGTTGGGTAAATTCGCCTGTGGTGATCGCCAAAGCATCGAGCTCTTTAACTTGATGACGCAGCAGGTCGATGCGTTGATCGCGGTCGCGGCCAGCCTGACTGAGCTGTTGGTATTCTTTGTTCAGGGTGCGCCAGTGTTGATAGGCACTGGCGACATTGGCAAGTAAATCCGCATGACCAGCATAGTTGTCGAGCAACTCGCGTTGCACATCTTTGTTTAATAATGATTGATGTTCGTGCTGACCGTGCAGGTCAACCAGCATCTCACCCAGCTCACGTAGTAATTGTATGGGTGCCGGAATGCCATTGATAAATGCCTTGGACGGGCCGTTTTGACTGACAGTGCGGCGAATAATGCATTCCTCAGCACTATTCATCTCGTGTTGCACTAGCCATGCCTCGGCCTTGGGGGCATCGTCCGTACTAAAGCTGACGCTGATTTCTGCCTTGTCACTGCCATGGCGAATGACATGAGCATCGGCGCGATCACCTAAGGCCAGACTCAATGCGTCCAGTAAAATAGATTTACCGGCGCCGGTTTCACCGGTGAGCACAGTGAGGCCCTGTTCAAACTCGATATCGAGTTTTTCAACAATGGCAAAATTCCAGATATGAATATGGGTCAACATGGCTTGTATTCACATTATACTTGTTCGCCCCAGTGTAACTTGGCGCGAAGGATTTGATAATGGTCATGTTTGAGCGGATGAATCAATCGCACGGTTTTATTTTTGGCTTGAATCACGACTTTGTCACCGGATACCAACCCCATATTAATCTGGCCGTCGCAGGTGACCTGTGCCTGGGTATGGGGTCCGTCGCAGACAATGATTTCGATTTTACTGTCACCATCAATGACGATTGGCCGGTAGCTCATCGAGTGCGGGCAGATTGGGACAACAACAATGGCATGCATATCCGGCCCGATAATCGGACCGCCGGCAGATAGAGCATACGCGGTTGAACCGGTGGGGGTCGCGACAATCAATCCATCACTACGCATACGATTGAGCAAGCGGCCGTTAATATAAGTCTCGGTCTCAATCATACGGGCGACGTCCCATTTGTGGATCACCACGTCATTAAAGGCATCGCTGATGCGCGGTTCCTGATTGCCATGGGAAATGGTGGCGGTTAAGAGCATGCGATGCTCTTCCAGGTAATTGCCGTTGAAAATCTCGGCCAGGCGCGGCGGCATGTCTGCCGGCGAGACATCGACCAAAAAACCGAGTCTGCCCAGGTTTATGCCCAGGATAGCGACGTTATGATCGACCAGGGCGCGGGCGGTATTCAATAAGGTACCGTCACCCCCCACCACAATGGCCAAGTCGCATTGTTGGCCGATCGTGTCAATGTCGGCCGCGATTAAGCCATGGTCCGGGATGTACTTTGCCGTGGTTGTTTCCAGGTATGCCTCGCAGCCACGCGCATGCAGGAATTTACCCAAGCGGCGCACGCTATCGGCGACCTCGGGGTCGCCATATTTACCAATAATGCCAATGGTGTTAAATGCCTGTGTCGTCATGCCCACTACCCTAGCTAAATCCGGCCTAACGTTAACATAGGTGCCCGGGGCGGGGCTATGCATAGCGCTCAGCTTGACGTGATAAAGACCGCATTGATACTTTTGTTATTAGCACTTTCACTGGATGAGTGCTAATTTAGTCAATGAGCGATGTCAGACCTTGTATTAAACTGTAAACAAGCAGGTGGTGTTGGATGTCACGACGTAGTCTTACGCAGTCGCCCCTTGGGCCAACCAACGAGCGTGCGCAGGCGTTACTAAAGACGCTAATTGAGCGATATATACGCGATGGCCAACCGGTGGGCTCGCGGACCCTGGCCAAAGATTCGGGCATGGATTTATCGCCTGCGACAGTCCGGAATGTGCTGTCGGATTTGGAAGAGCTGGGGTTAATCAAGGCACCCCATACCTCGGCGGGGCGGGTGCCGACGGTGCGTGGTTATCGAATGTTTGTCGATAGTTTATTAACCGTCAAACCGATGCGATCAGCCGAAGTGGAGAAAATAAAACAGGAACTGATCACGGATTTATCCACGGATCACCTGATTAGCACGGCTTCCGCGATGTTGTCCAATATCACAGGACTGGCAGGGATAGTGACCATCCCCAAACGCAGCATCTTGCGCTTGCAGCACATTGAATTTTTGCGCTTGTCGGAAAATCGGATCCTGGTGATCCTGGTCGTCAACGGTCAGGAGGTACAAAATCGCGTGATTAACACCGAACGCGATTTTAGCCAAAGCGAATTGCAACAAGCGGCTAACCTGCTCAATGCTGAATTTGCCGGGACGGATTTGACCCATATTCGTGAACATTTATTTGTCAGCATGCAACAGGCGCGGGATGCGATGCATGGCATTATGCACAATGTCATGTCGATTACCGACAAAGTCCTGGCCGCACAACAACGCCCGGATTATGTGTTGGTCGGGCAAACTAACCTGATGAGTTACGCCGAGATGAGCGATATGGATAAACTGCGGCAGATATTCGATGCCTTTAATCAAAAACGCGACATCCTGCATATCCTTGACCAGTCTATCGAGGCAGAGGGGATGCAAATTTTTATCGGTGATGAATCCGGTTATCAGGTCCTGGATGAATGTTCGGTCGTCACCGCCCCTTATAAAGTCAATGATGAGGTAATCGGTGTGCTGGGGGTGATCGGACCCACCCGAATGGCGTATGATCGGGTTATCCCAATTGTGGATGTCACTGCAAAGTTACTCAGTGCTGTCTTGAAACCGGAGTAGTTGTCCCCATATAGCGCCAGGGCATACCCATAGCCAACACCCATATAATGATTTGCTAATGCACGATTTTTAAATGCACGGAGTCACAATGTCTAACAACAATGTCGCTGATCATGAAAATTCACAGAGCGGAATCAATGCGGGTTCGAACCCTGCCGCTGATGTGGATATTGAGGCACTGAATGCGCAAATTACAGATTTGAACCAACGTTTGGAGCAGGCACAGGCCAAGGTTGCTGAAAATTGGGACGCGCTCTTACGCGCCCGTGCCGAGGCAGAAAATATCCGCCGTCGCACCGAACGTGATCTGGAAAACGCCCACAAGTACGCCCTGGAACGGTTTGCGCAAGAACTGTTGCCTATCATTGATAGCCTGCACATGGGGTTTCGCGCCGCGCAGTCATCTGAGGTTGCCATCGATAAATTACGTGAAGGCACTGAGCTGACCTTGAAAATGTTTGAAACGGCCTTGGCCAAATTCCAGGTGGTTGCAATTAATCCCGTCGGCCAACCCTTCAATCCGGAACAACACCAAGCAGTCACCATGGTTGAAACCAGTGATGCGGCACCCAATACAGTCGTGACAGTATTGCAAAAGGGTTATACCCTCAATGAGCGTTTGATCCGTCCGGCCATGGTCATTGTCGCTAAATCAGCTGATGAAGTTGCGAAATAGGGTAAATTGTCAGGAATAAACTTGAAGTTAACGGGGGTAACCCCACATTGTTAGGTATTGAAGCCGCTGTTTGTGATTAAATTGAATTAACTTATACATATTTTGGAGAAGGGCAATGGGTAAAATAATTGGTATTGATTTGGGTACAACTAACTCCTGCGTCGCTGTAATGGAAGGTGGGAAGCCCAAGGTAATTGAAAATTCCGAGGGTACGCGTACCACCCCGTCAATCGTTGCCTTTAGCAAGGATAATGAAGTATTGGTTGGACAATCGGCCAAACGTCAGGCGGTAACCAATGCAAAGAACACCTTGTATGCGGTCAAGCGTTTGATCGGTCGCAAGTTCACCGATGCCGAAGTACAGAAAGATATCGACATGGTGCCATACAAGATATTGAAGGCCGATAACGGGGATGCCTGGGTTGAGGCCGATGGCAAAAAAATGGCGCCGCCCGAAATCTCTGCGCGCGTATTGCAAAAAATGAAAAAGACCGCCGAGGATTATCTGGGTGAACCGGTCACCGAGGCGGTAATCACGGTACCGGCCTATTTTAATGACTCACAACGTCAGGCCACTAAAGACGCCGGGCGTATCGCCGGTCTGGATGTCAAACGCATTATCAATGAACCCACCGCAGCAGCCTTGGCCTTTGGCATGGACAAGAAAGAAGGTGATCGTAAAGTCGCGGTGTATGATTTGGGTGGCGGTACCTTTGATATTTCCATTATTGAAATCGCCGAGATCGACGGCGAACATCAGATTGAAGTGCTTTCCACCAACGGCGATACCTTTTTAGGTGGCGAAGACTTTGACATGCGTATCATTGATCACATCGTCGATGAATTCAAAAAAGAGCAAGGCATTAATCTCAAAGGTGATCCGCTGGCGATACAGCGCCTCAAAGAAGCGGCGGAAAAAGCCAAGATTGAATTGTCCTCCAGCATCCAGACAGATATTAATCTGCCGTATGTTACGGCAGATGCGTCCGGTCCGAAGCACCTGAACATGAAGCTGACGCGCGCCAAACTTGAATCGTTGGTGGAAGATTTAATCGCCCGTACCATTGCACCGTGCAAGATGGCGATTAAAGACGCCGGTGTCGACGTCAAGAATATTGATGACATCATCCTTGTCGGTGGCCAAACCCGTATGCCGAAGGTGCAGGAAGTCGTCCGTGACTTATTCGGCAAAGAACCACGCAAAGATGTGAACCCGGATGAAGCGGTGGCGGTCGGTGCGGCGATCCAGGGCGGTGTCTTGGGCGGCGAAGTCAAAGATGTCTTGTTATTGGACGTGACACCATTATCACTGGGTATCGAAACCTTGGGTGGCGTGATGACCAAGTTGATCGAAAAGAACACCACGATCCCGACCAAGGCAAACCAGGTGTTTTCAACGGCGGATGATAATCAGACGGCGGTGACGGTTCACGTCCTGCAAGGTGAGCGTGAACGCGCGGCAGCGAATAAATCGCTGGGGCGCTTTGATTTAAGTGATATTCCACCATCGCCCCGTGGCCTGCCACAAATTGAAGTGGCGTTTGATATTGATGCCAACGGTATCTTGAATGTTTCGGCCAAGGACAAGGCCACCGGCAAACAGCAATCGATTGTGATCAAGGCATCCAGTGGTTTATCGGATGACGAAATCAAAAAAATGGTGAAAGACGCTGAGGCGCATGCGGCTGAAGACAAAAAGTTTCACGAGCTGGTTAATGCGCGCAATCAAGGCGAGGCACTGATCCATGCTTCGCGCAAATCGATTACCGATTTGGCGGACAAGGTTACCGCGGATGAGCGCAGCAAGATTGAAGCTGCGATCAAGGATCTGGAAGCCGTGATCAAGAGTGAGGATCTGGACGTGATTCAAGCCAAGACCACTGCGTTGAGTGAGGCATCTGCGGTATTGGCGGAACGTCTCTATGCACAAAAAGGTGCTGATAGTGCTGCATCTTCTGGTGCCGATGCTGCGGCCGGTGGCAAGGGCAAGGCGGATGATAACGTCGTTGATGCCGAATTCGAAGAGGTCAACGATAAGAAATAATTCAGGGACGAGTGACCAGCAATAAATACCGGGCTGCGCTTGCGAAGGTGGTCCGGTATTACTTTGTATAACCCTCGGCACTCGTGACTTGTTACTCGTCACATACTTAACTGGATTTTATGAAACGCGATTACTACGAAACCCTGGGTGTTGCCAAAAATGCCAGCGAGGCTGAACTCAAAAAGGCCTTCAAGCGCTTGGCCATGAAATTCCATCCGGATCGCAATCCTGATAACAAAGAAGCCGAAGAAAAATTCAAAGAGGCCAAAGAGGCCTACGATATCCTCAACGATCCGCAAAAGCGCTCGGCCTACGATCAATTTGGCCATGCCGGTGTCGATGCGTCCGTAGGTGGAGGAGGTGGTGGTCCAGGTGGCTTTGGCGGGGCTAGCTTCGCTGATGTATTTGGCGATGTATTTGGCGACATTTTCGGTGGGGCCGGCGGCGGTGGCCGCGCACGCTCACGAGTCTTACGTGGCGCCGATCTTCAATACAATCTGGATTTGAATCTGGAAGAGGCGGTGCATGGCACCAAGGTCGATATCCGCTTTCCGACCCATGTTGCTTGTGAAGAGTGTAACGGTAGTGGTGCGCGCAAGGGTACCACACCGACGACCTGTGCGACCTGTGGTGGGGTGGGGCAGGTGCGGATGCAACAAGGCTTTTTTTCGCTGCAGCAAACTTGCCCCCGCTGCCATGGTGCGGGTAAGACGATTACGGATCCCTGCGTTAAATGCCATGGTCAAGGCCACGTGCAGAAACACAAGACCCTGTCGGTTAAGATTCCAGGCGGGGTAGATACCGGTGATCGGGTACGTGTTAATGGTGAAGGCGAACCGGGTGAGCAAGGTGGCCCAGCCGGTGATTTATACGTCCACATCAATGTCCGGCAACATGCCATCTTTACCCGCGACGCCAGTGATTTGTTTTGTGAAGTGCCGATCAGCATAGTGACCGCCGCGCTGGGAGGTGAATTTGAAGTGCCGACCCTCGATGGCAGGGTAAAGCTCAAGATCCCCCCCGAGACCCAGTCCGGTAAGCTGTTTCGTCTGCGTGGCAAAGGGGTGCGTTCGGCGCGGGGTGGTTCCGCCGGTGATTTGTTGTGCCGGGTGCAGGTCGAAACCCCGGTGCACCTGAACAAAAAACAAAAAGAACAGCTCGAGGCGTTTGCCGCCTCGCTACAAGAGGACAGTGCGCAGCATAGTCCGCGTGCGGCTTCCTGGCTGGATACGGTGAAGAAATTCTTTGCAGACATGAAGTTTTAGCCTTTCTGTCAGCGGTGGAGGGGTTTACCCATTCCCGTTCGCCGCAAAATTCTCTACTATTGTCTATAGTTGCTTGGGTGCGTTGCCGATAAAGGTGTTAAACAACGCATTTTTTCCACAGAACTGTATTTTGTAGGAATCCACATGGGCGTATTAGACGATTTAAAGCGCCAAGCAGAGGCGCAACGGGCAAAAGAAAAAGACGCAACAGCCCGTAACCAGTCGGATGTGGAGTTCTATCAGCAGGAACTGCTGCCGCGCATGCAGGCGATCTATAATTACTTCAACGAGCTGTGCAACAACCTCAACTATGTCAAACCGGAGATCACCGCCCACTATCCGGTGCTGCCGGACAATAAACCACAGGCATTCCAGCAGGGCGACTACAAGGTCAATATCGACAGCTCCAAAGAGCTGAAGGAGGTTATCTTTCGTTTTGTCTGTTCGTTGCCTCAGCCGCTACAAGTCGACGTGCAGACCAAGGAGCGCATTGTGAGTTATAGCAGTGACCTGGATCGTTACAGCGTGAAATACGAACGCAAAGAATTCAAAAACGAACAATTTGAAGTGACCCGAGGGCAATTTATTGTTGAAGGCCCGATCATGGCCTCTGCCGTGTTCCGCGCCGATGTTGAACAGCGCAACATTCGCCTGCAGTTACGGCATGTCGAGAAGCCCGGCATGGTTCATCACGTGTTCAAGGCGGAACAATTAACCAATGACTATTTGGATAAACTGGCAGGCTATTTACTCCGGCAAAATCTCGACTTCATGAAGCTGGACATCACCGACGCGCATCGCGAGACGATCCGGCAAAAAGTAGCGGAAGAACAGCGCCATCGTGCCGCAGAGCTGGCCGAGGCCGAACGCATCGCCGCAGAAGAGGCACGCCTGGCCGAACTGGAGGCACAAAAGAAAAAGGGCCTGGATTTAAAGAGCCTGTCCGAAAAAGGTCTGGCGGAATTAAAAAATCTCAAAAACTGGAAAGACCTCCCACAGTTAAAAAGCCTCAAAGACCTGCTTAGCAAGAAAAAAACTTGAAATAGGTTGTTCTAGCAGGTCGTGTAAACCTTGAAATATGACTGCGTTATGTCACAGAGGGTGAGATGCGCGATTTAAAATACCAATCGACTTGAACATACCCAAATCGGGGTTTATCATACCCAATATGGGTACAAAGAAACGACTAGTCAAAAAGCCGCGAGAAACGACCTCCGGGATTGCTGATGCCTTGTTTACCAAGGTGCAGCAGCGCGTGCTGGCGGTGTTGTTCGGCAATCCGGGCCGGAGTTTTTACGCTAATGAGGTGATTGCACTGGCAGGTTCTGGTACCGGTGCGGTGCAGCGGGAGTTGGCCC
>JAYSTO010000187.1:0-14044 GCA_043719675.1 Gammaproteobacteria bacterium
CGCCTCGCACCCCGCCTTATCGCTCCTGCTGGTTCATCGCACTTCAGCGATTAGCCAGCCTATACCCTCTTCAGGAAATTTTTAAGCAGTCGATATACCTCATCGTGGATCCGTATTGTTTGACCCACGTTGGCAAGTACACCGAGGTATTGGACGGTCACTGGCAGTGCTCGGCATTCAGCACCGCTCCGCCGTATTTTCCAGGCACGGATGACATGCTCTGTGGCTTGTAGGGCCTTAGTATCATCTGTTTAACAGGTAAACGTTGGGGTAACAACCATGTCACAACTTTCCATTCGCTGGAAGATCTGGCTGAGCTTTCTCATTCTGGTGGCCTTATTAATCGCTGTGGGTGTCATCGCCAACAGCAGCCTCAAGGCCAACAAAGAAAAACTATCGACCCTGGTTAATGACGTGCAACCGGCGGTAGTGTTGTCGTTAAATCTGGTGGATGAGTTGGACCATGCCTCGGCCTCGCTGGGATTTTACCTGTTGAGCAAGGAAGAAATCCATAAAAAGGATTATGTGAAATACATGGGCAAGATCGGGGAGTCGACAGCGCAACTGCAAGCCATGAACGTCGTTAAGACCGATGCCAAGACGGCGAAATTGGTGAAAGAGGTGGACGAGGGAATTACGAAATTGCAAGGCTATAAAGATATCATGTTGCTGTATGCCTCCAGTGATTTGGAAAACATGAAGGCCATGAAATTCGCCTCACAGGAAGTTAATCCGCGTGTATTAGTGTTATTGCAGGCAATGCAGGAGATGATCCAGTCCGAAAAGGAACAGAAATCGGATGAGGTGCGCAAACAATTATTATTTGATATCTACAGTTTAAGAACCAATGTCTCCAGTGCGGTCAACGAACTACGTTTGTATTTGGCTTTTCGTGTCCCTACCGTGAAAGACAATTTCCGTAATTATGTGGAATTGGTTGAGCGGGACGTGAAAAAACTCAGTGAGTATGGCGAGGATGTCCTGACCTTTGAGCAAATGGATGCACGCGATAATTTTTTGAAGGTGTATAAAGAATATTTCCCGATGGCGAATGCCTTGATGAAAATGCATGGCGCCGATGACTACCGCATGGACGCGTATACCATCCGCAAGGAGCTGTCGCCGTTGTTGTTGGATATTCAGGGGCGCTTGAATGACATCGTCAAGACCCAACAAGAAAATAGTATTACTGAGAGTACGGCGCTCACCGAGCAGGTCAAACGTACGCAGAGCATGGTAAGCGGATTGATTGGCGTTGGTTTGTTTTGTGCACTCGTCATTGGTATTGTGTTATCACGTGCGATCACCAAGCCCATTGAGGTATTAAAGGCCAGCGCCGCAGAACTGTCACATGGCAATCTGGATAAGGAAATTGATACCAAGCGTGGCGATGAGTTGGGCAGTCTGGCGCGCAGCTTTGCCGATATGCGTGACTCGATTAAAAAGAAGATCGAGGACCTGCGGGTACTCAATGTCACCGGTGAAATCATGGCGGGCATGCATGTGCCACTGGATGTGTTGGAAAAGGCATTGATGGTGATGCGTGGCCATACCAATGTCGAATGGGGTTCGGTGTATCTGTACAACAAGGAAACCCAACAGCTTGAAGTCAAGGTCTTTCATCCCAAACGCTTTGGCGAGGCCCATCCCACGGCGCGCCCGTTTAAACTGGGTGAAGGCGTGGCTGGCAAGGCGGCGCAAGATAAACACGTGCAATATATTCGTGATACGTCCAAGGACGAGCAGTTTCAATTAAAAGCCGGTGACAAACAGGAGCCGCGCGCCATCATCTGCGTACCGATGATTGATAACGACGAGGTCTTTGGCGTCATGAACTTCAGTGGTAAGGTGGGCTTGGTGACCTTTGAGGATGCAGACGTCGAGTTTGCTGAAACCATCTCGCGCATGGCCGTGGTCAGTTTCAAAAACATCAACATGTTAAATGTGATCGAAGAACAAAATCGCACCCTGGAACAAAAAGTGGAAGAACGGACCGCGATGTTACGGCAAAAGACCAACGACATTAACAACATGTTACAGAACATGCATCAAGGCATCTTTACCATTGTTGCCGGGAATTTGGTTCACCCGGAGTATTCCCGTTATTTGGAAGAAATTCTTGAAAACAAACACATTGCCAATGTGAATGTCATGGACCTGTTATTTACCAATACCGGGCTGGGTTCCAATGCCGTTAATCAGGTACAGGCGGCGTTAGGTGCGGTGCTGGGCGAAGACGCGATGATGTTTGATTTTAATCGTCACTGTCTGGTCAAGGAATATACCAAGCTGATGCCTGGCGGCAAGAATAAAATTCTTGAATTGGATTGGGACCCGATTACCGGTGAATCTGGCAATATCGAGAAATTAATGGTGACGGTACGTGACGTGACCGAATTGCGTGGTTTGCAAGCCGAGGCCGAAAAACAAAAATGGGAATTAGCGGTCATTGGCCAAATCCTGGCGGTATCCGCCAGCAAATTCCTGTCGTTCAGCAAAGACGCCGATCGCTTTCTCAATGAGAACGAAGTGCTCATCAAACAAACCGATACAGCGAATGCGGATGTGATTGCAACCTTGTTCCGTAATATGCATACGATCAAGGGTAATGCGCGCACCTATGGCTTTATATCAGTCACCGATGCCGCCCATGAAGCAGAAAGTACCTATGACAAAATGCGCAAAGACAGTAATGTGGCATGGGAAAAGGATAAAATGTTGCAAGAACTTTATCATACGCGCGAGATAGTACAAACCTACACCCTGATCTACAAAGAAAAGCTGGCGAATAATGATAGCGATGGGGTGTTCTTTGACAGGGTGCTGGTGGATAAACTCAAACAAGCCTTGGAAAAGGTTGACGATCACAATGTTGAAAAACTGCGTAATGTCGTTGGCAAGGTTCGTTCAGTGATGCAGGCCGTGGGTACGGAATCCATTTCGTCCCTGCTGGATGCTATCGTTAAATCCATGCCGGAGATGGCGCAGCGCCTGGGTAAGGAATCCCCCAATATTGTTATCGAGGACAACGATGTGCGACTCACTGCGGATGTTGTACCGGTGATGAAAAATGTCTTTATCCACGGATTCCGTAATTCCGTTGATCATGGCCTGGAAACGGCGGAAGAACGTAAGGCCAGCGGCAAACCGGACAAGGGTACCATCTCATTAATAGTCGAGCAGGATAACCAAGGCCGTATTATTTTGCGCATGTCGGATGATGGTCGTGGTCTGGCAATCAATAAACTGAAAAAGAAAGCCATTGAAAAAGGTATCTTAAAGAGCGGTGAAGCTGCGACGGATCAACAGCTGGCTGAAATGATTTTTATGTCAGGCTTGTCCACGGCCGATACGGTCAGCGATGTATCCGGCCGTGGTGTTGGTATGGACGCCATGCGCAAGTTTGTTGAAAAACTTGGCGGCACCATAGAAATTCATTTCAACGGTAAACTCAATCAAGACACAGGTTATCAAGCATTTGAATCCTGGATCATTCTGCCATCGGATTTGACTGTTAAAGTGGCTTAACCTTCCGCTGTTGTTTATAGCAGGTGGATTATGCAAAACCCGCGTAATGCGGGTTTTGCTTTTTATTTCTCACCACGCCTAATGTTATGACCAGAAATCCGCAAACGGCTGCACCTCTACTTCACTTCCAGCTTCTACATCACCGGCATGTTGCGCCAGGATAATAAAACAATTCGCACGACTCATGCCACTGAGGATATGTGAGGCTTGCATGCCGGTGGCGTCAACGTGGAGTGTGCCGTTTTCAGAAAATAAAATACCGCGTTGGAAGTCGGTGCGCCCCGGACTTTTTTTGATGCGTGATTTGCTGATGGCGCGCACCACCAGTGGAGTATGGTTGGCTTGCCCCGACATTTTGCGCAGTGCGGGTAAAACAAATTGATAAAACGTCGACATCACGGACACCGGATTGCCAGGCAAACCAAAAAAAGCCGCGTTGCCGATCTTACCAACCGCCAAAGGTTTGCCGGGTTTCATCGCGATGCGCCAGAAGTTGACCTTGCCGAGTTTGTCCAAGGCGTCTTTGACAAAATCGGCATCACCCACCGACACGCCGCCCGAGGTAAGAATAACCTCTGCATGCTTGGCTGCGGTTATCAATGCCTGCTCGATGGCTTCGGGTTGATCGCGCACCACACCCATGTCAGTAAAATCCACCCCGGCTTGCTGCAACATGCCAAACAGGGTGTAACGGTTACTGTCGTAGATTTGCCCATCCGCCAGCGGTTCACCGACACTGCGTAATTCATCACCCGTAGAAAAAAAGGCGACGCGCACGCGGCGGGCCACCTTGATATGTGAAATCCCCAATGAGGCAAGCAGACCTACTTCAGCGGCACCGATTTTTTTGCCGACGGCCAAGACATTGCTGCCTTGCTGAATATCATCACCGGCATGACGGACATGTTGTCCACATTGATGGCCAGCGCTAATTACAATGCTGTCGTTGGTTAATT
The DNA here is from genome assembly GCA_043719675.1 of Gammaproteobacteria bacterium. Classification (GTDB taxonomy): domain Bacteria; phylum Pseudomonadota; class Gammaproteobacteria; order UBA6429; family Thiohalophilaceae; genus JACQBC01. The sequence continues at coordinate 4,485 of JAYSTO010000187.1, forward strand.
GAACATGTTCTTGCATGATGATGGTATCCGCGCCCTTGGGGATCTTCGCCCCCGTCATGATACGTACACACTCTTGTGCACCGACGCTGCCGTTGTATGGACGGCCTGCCCAGGAGGTGCCGATGAGATTGAGAGACGTCATACCACTTGCTGGCAGGTCAGTGCTACGCACTGCGTAACCATCCATCGCGGAGTTGTCGTAGGGGGGCACATTGATCGGTGAATAAATTGTCTCAGCCAATATCCGTTGCAGCGCTTCGCGAATCGGCAGGGTGTCGTGCTCCGTCACCGGTATTATCGAGTCAAGGATGTGTGCCTGCGCTTGCTGCACCGTGAGTAAAGCGGGGTCATGTTCGGTGTGTGCTGCCTTGGCGGTGAATATCGGTGTTTTCATCGAGCTAATCCCTTGGTGGTGAAGGTACTGGTTTCAATAATAGCGTGGCGCAAATAAATTCAGCAATGGTGGCGGCATTGTTGATATTCAATTGCGGCAGGGTAATGCCGGCTAATGGCGCAGCGTCAGTGGCGACGGCAATGATGTGTGGATCGGTTTTACACAACAGCGGTTGTTGTAATTCTTGCCGATGTAACTCAATCTTTGGTATGGCTTCGTGCTTGAAGCCTTCCACCAGGATTAAATCCAAATGGGTCATGTCGAGCTGCGGTAATAGTTTTACTAATGACGGATCGGTTTGTTGCCGGGGTGTTTCGGTGATCAAGGCCCAACGCTGTTGGGATGCCACCAACACTTGAATGGCCCCCGCCTTGCGCAATTCGTAACTGTCCTTGCCGGGGATGTCGATATCAAACGCATGGTGCGCGTGTTTAATTAACGCTATCCGCACGCCTTGTTGGCTGAGCAGCGGAATGAGCTTGGTTAACAGCGTGGTTTTACCCGTGCCACTGCTGGCGACCAAGCCCAACAGTGGTATTGCGATACGATTGAGATGTTGGGACAGTTCATTCATGGTATTGATGTTGGTGAATGCCTCGTCGCAATCAGAAAAATCCACTTCAACGGCCTTTTGTTCGTTAAGAAAAACATGCATCGCCCGATTACCTTGGGCTAAAAAGGCAGCTAATACAGGGAGGCATTCACGCGGCCATAAACCGAAGGTCGGTTGCAGATAAGCGCTGCTGGTAGCGACGTAAATCCGTGTGGCATCCACCGCCGCACACATGCGTGCGACGTATTCGGCTGGCAGATAGGGCGCATCGCACGGTGCTGTGATGATCCAATCGCTGTTGGTCTGCGCAAAGGCCGCGGCAATCCCGGCCAAGGGTCCGGCAAAATCAGCATGCGTATCGGCAAAAACGGTGTAACCCCATTGCGCGTAGTCGTGTTTATGCCGGTTGGCATTAATGAGTAGGCGGGAGATTTGCGGAGCGAGACGGTCTATCACCTGCTTGACGAGGGGTTTCCCTGCAAATTGCACCAAACCTTTGTCCTGGCCACGCATGCGGCTCCCCCGGCCCCCGGCGAGGATCACTGCGGTTACGGTATCAAGCGCTAAGCCCATGATTTTATGTCCTTTGCCCAGATGATAACTGGCGCTCAACATTTTACCCGATCCGACGCTAATCACTATAAGTAAGTTCGGGTCATAACAGAGGAAGGCTATGTCAGAAGTCGGTTTAAGTGGCTCAATCAGCAACATTCAACGTGGTGTGTATGAAGTCACCGACACCAGCGCCGCGAAGGCTGCGACTGAGAAGGTGCAACAAAAGACGGAAAGCATGGTGGATGATGAAAAGTTAGGGCGGAATATTGATGTGATGGCGTGATTATTTCGTTTGTTTTTAATGGAATAATGAATTTGGGCTGCATACACCGCGCGTAATCGGATCAAATCCTATTGTTTGGCATGTTGGTCCAGCGCCCACGCCACATGTTCACGCACCAACTCACTGGGATGATCTGATCGCGCACGCAGTGCCGCGATAATCTCAACAGAGGCAGGTGCATTACCTAAGGCCACCGCAATGTTGCGTAACCAGCAGGCATAACCGATGCGGCGAATCGCCGAACCTTCGGTATTGCGCACGAAGGTGGTTTCCTCCCAGTTGAACAGATCAATTAACCGGCTCGCATCCAGTCCATGGCGTGGTGCGAAGTCAGCTGCATCACTGTGCTGGCTGAAGCGGTTCCAGGGGCAGACAAGTTGGCAATCGTCACAACCATAAATCCGGTTGCCGATCAGTGGGCGCAGTTCTAGCGGGATCGCGCTACGCAATTCAATCGTCAAATAAGAAATGCAGCGTCGTGCATCGAGTTTATACGGCGCAATGATCGCTTGTGTTGGACAAACATCAATGCAACTTTGGCAGGTGCCACAATGATTTTGCACGGGGGCGTCAATGGGTAATGGCAGGTCGGTGTAGATTTCCCCGAGGAAAAAATACGAGCCGTGTTCGCGATTAATCAAATTGGTATGTTTGCCAATCCAGCCCAGCCCACTTTTTTCCGCCACGGCCTTTTCCAGCACCGGTGCGCTGTCACTGAAGACACGATAGCCATGGGCACCAGCAACAGCGGTGATTTGTTCCGCGAGTTTTTGTAAGCGACTGCGCACGAGTTTGTGATAATCGCGGCCCACTGCATAACGAGAGACATAGCCCAGATCACTGTCATGAAGGACGGACCAGGGTTCGCGTGCTGTAGCAGGCCAGTAATCCAGGCGGGCACTGATGATCCGCACGGTGCCTGGGATCAGGTCAGCAGGGCGGGAACGTTTGTTGCCGTGTGACGCCATCCATTGCATCTGGCCATGGTAGCCGGTCGCTAACCAACCAAATAAAAACTGTTCGGCTTGGGTCAAATCAGTGTCCGCGATGCCGATAGCTTCAAACCCCAGGGCCTTACCCCACTGTTTTATCTGGTCTGCCAATGAATTTAGATGGACGTTCTGCATATCTGATTTTATGCTAAGTTAAAGACCTACCTTAACAATAAAGACAATGCCATGTCAGCACTTCCTTTCCCTTTGTACACGAGTGAGCAGATTCGACAGCTGGATCGCCATGTGATCGATAAGTTGGGTATTTCGGGCACCGTTCTCATGGAACGTGCTGGCGCAGCGGCCTTTGTTGAATTACAAAAACGTTGGGTCAAGGCAAAACGGATTGCCATTATCTGTGGTGCAGGCAATAACGCTGGGGATGGTTTTGTCCTGGCACGGTTGGCAAAAGAAGCAGGTTACAGCCTGCGGGTCTTGCAAGTGGGAGATCCTGGCCGCTTGCAAGGTGATGCTTTTTCAGCGGCACAACGTCTGCAAAGTGTGGATGTCGCACTGGAACCACTGATCACGCAGGATCTCAGTGAGGACGATGTGATCGTTGATGCCTTGTTCGGCACGGGGTTAAAAGGGGAAACGAGTGGTGAGTATGCCGCTGCCATTCAATTAATCAATCAGGCCCAACGCCCTGTTTTTTCCTTGGACATTCCCTCGGGCCTGGAGGCGAGCAACGGTGTGGTATTTGGTAATGCCGTGCACGCAAGCTGTACCATTTCGTTTCTCGGTTTGAAACGTGGACTGTTTACCGGTGATGGCCCGGACTATGCCGGGGCTGTGGTGTTTCACGATTTGAGTATTCCCACAGAGGCTTACCAACAACTGCCCGTGGAAGTTGAACGTATCGATTATCCGCGTTTGAAATCGCTGATCAAACCACGACCGCGTACAGTACATAAAGGTGATTGTGGTCATGTCTTGATTGTCGGCGGTGAACAGGGCTTTACCGGTGCAGCGCGCATGGCGGGGGAGGCGGCATTACGTTGTGGCGCAGGGTTAGTAAGCATTGCCACGCGCCACAGCCATACAGCGGTATTAAATGTCAGTCGTCCCGAATTAATGGTGCATGGCGTGGACACGGAGGCAGAGTTTCAACGCTTGGCGGATCGAGCCGATGTCATTGCCGTGGGTCCGGGCCTGGGGCAACTCGACTGGGGTAAACGATTATTACAATATGCACTGGATTCTGGATTACCGCTGGTAGTGGATGCCGATGCGTTGAATTTGCTTGCACAGCAGCCGCAACAGCGGGATCACTGGGTATTGACACCGCATACTGCCGAGGCTGCACGGCTGTTGGGCCGAGCCAATCTGGAAGTGCATCGCAACCGGTTTGTTGCGGCGGCGGATCTGCAAAAACAATTTGGTGGGTTGGTGGTGCTCAAGGGGGCTGGTACATTGATCGCGGCGGCGCAAGGCCCCTTACTTCTGTGCAATGACGGTAATCCAGGTATGGCCAGTGGCGGCATGGGCGATATCTTGACGGGGGCAATAGCCAGTTTCGTTGCCCAAGGTTTTGGTTTATTACAGGCGACGCAGTTGGGCGTGGTAACGCATGCCGCGGCCGGGGATGCCGCCGCCAAGGCGGCAGGGGAACGTGGTTTGTTGGCCACCGACCTTATGAGCTGGTTACGTCGTCTGGTCAACCCTGTCTGACCGTGGTGCAGGTTAATCTCTTAGCGGTGGGCGCGGCGGAAACCGAGGCAATCGGTGCCTGCCTGGCCAGCGCGAGTCCAACGCGTGCGATAGTGTTTTTACGCGGGGATCTGGGTGCGGGTAAGACAACATGGGTGCGTGGTTTTGCGCATGCATTGGGCCATCATGGGGTCGTTAAGAGCCCGACATATACCTTGGTTGAGCCTTATGATCTGGGAAATATCCAGGTGTTTCACTTCGACTTATACCGTCTGTATGACCCACAAGAACTTGAATTCATGGGCGCCCGTGACTTGTTCGGCGCCCAGGCTGTGTGTTTGATCGAATGGCCTGAACGGGGCGGGGGTGAACTGCCCGACGCTGATCTGGTCGTTCAATTACGGGTAACGGGCGCCCATCGGCAAGTGTTTCTCAGTTCTTTGACATCGATAGGTGAGCGCTGGCTTACTGCGGCGCAAGCCTGTTTAAGTACATTTCTAAGTGAATAGATTAACAATAGCTTCTATCCATATAAATAATATAGATATTTTACTTGAATTTTCGCTGAATTAAGACAGACTAATAGAACGTGGAAAAGAATGAGGAAAGGTCATGTCACGGCGCCGTTTTAGCCGATTAATCATTATCCTGATGGGGATGCTGGCTGGGTATGTCCAGGCGGCGTCAGTTCAGGGGGTGCGTATGTGGCCTGCACCGGATAATACGCGCTTGGTATTGGATTTGACTGCGCCAGTGCAACACAGTTTATTCACGCTCAGTAGTCCCAATCGGATTGTCATCGATCTGGATTCAGCAGAGTTGGCAGCAACCTTGCCTGATCTGACGAAAACGACATCGGTTATTAAAGAAATTCGTTACGCACGCCGTGGTCAGGATGGCTTGCGCCTGGTATTGGATTTGTCCCAAGCCGTCAAATCCAAGAGTTTTGTGCTGAAGCCGCAGGGTGAATACGGTCATCGTTTAGTTCTTGATCTTGAATATGAGACGACCAATGCCACCAATGCTAAACCGGTACGCAAGGAAGTCCCGCGCGTTTCGTCTGGCCGTGATATCGTGATTGCCATTGATGCAGGCCATGGGGGTGATGATCCAGGTGCCATCGGTAAAAAAGGGACGCGTGAAAAAGACGTCGTGCTGAAGATTGCCAAGCAGCTTGAGGCGTTGATCAAGAAACAGCCGGGCATGCGTGCTGTCATGATCCGGGAGAGTGATTATTTTGTGTCGTTACATAAGCGGGTCGAAAAGGCCCGCGAGGCCGAGGCAGATTTATTTGTGTCGATTCATGCCGATGCCTTTAATGATCGTCGTGCCAAGGGGTCATCGGTATTTGTGGTCTCTGAACGTGGCGCGAGTAGCCAAGTGGCAAAATTTCTTGCTGACAGTGAAAATAATTCGGATTTAATTGGCGGCGTCAGCCTGGAAGACAAGGATGACCTATTAAAAATGGTATTGGTAGATATGGTGCGAAATTCCACCATTGAAGACAGCCATTCTGTTGCCAGACACATGATCACGGGATTGCGCAGTGTGACCTCATTGCATCGTGGCCGCGTCGAGCAGGCAGGGTTTCGCGTGCTCAAGGCACCTGATATTCCCTCCGTCTTGGTTGAAACGGCGTTTATTTCCAATCCGAGCGAAGAAGCCAAGTTGTGTAATACCGCACACCAGGAGTTATTAGCCAAGGCGATATTTCGCGGTGTACTGAACTATTTCAAACAAAATCCGCCGCCAGGCACACAGATGGCGGCGCAGCAACTAAAACAACGATTGGCGAAGGGCGAAGGTTCCAGCTCTGGTGGTTAAAGGCCCCACAAGCTGACTCCGCCTGTACGGCATACTTTGCGCCGTTGCCGTTTTTCCTTACACTTGGCCAATGTCAGTCATATCTTCCATCAACGCAATTCAGCTCTTACCGCAGCAACTGGCTGATCAAATTGCCGCCGGCGAAGTGATTGAACGCCCCGCCTCGGTCGTGAAAGAATTAATTGAAAACAGTTTGGATGCCGGTGCGACGCGAGTGGATGTGGAAATACAACGCGGTGGCATGGGTTTGATTCGGGTTACGGATAACGGCAGTGGCATTGCTGGCGCAGAATTACCGTTGGCGATTTGTCGGCATGCCACCAGCAAGATCGCACAGTTGGAAGATCTACATAATTTGCATAGCCTGGGATTTCGGGGTGAGGCCTTAGCAAGTATTTGTTCCGTGAGTCAGTGGGAGTTGATCTCGCGCCGCGAAGAGAGTGATTCGGGTTATCAAATAACCCATCAACATCAGCATAAACCTTTGCCAACCAATCACGCAGTTGGTACTACATTCACTGTTGCTAATTTATTTTATAACACCCCTGCCCGGCGTAAATTTTTACGCAGTGAGCAAACCGAATATCGGCATTGTGATGATGTCATCTGTCGTTTGATCCTGAGCCGGTTTGCTACGGCATTTTATGTTAAGCACAATCAACGCCAGGTGTATCGGTTGCCCGGCGCACTGGATGATATTGCCAGAACCCGCCGGGTCGCCAGCGTGTTGGGCGAGGATGTTATTGCCCATAGCCTGATGATCGATTTTCCCTGGCAGGATATGCGTTTATGGGGCTGGGTAAGCCGCACGGATTATTCACGGCAACAAAGTGACATGCAGTACTTTTACATTAATGGGCGGATAATTCGTGATCGTGTGATTAGTCATGCGATCCGCATGGCCTATTACGACAGCTTGCCACCAGGACGGTACCCAGCCTATGTATTATTTCTGGAAGTGGATCCACAAAGTGTGGATGTGAATGTACATCCAACTAAACATGAAGTGCGGTTTCACGAAATGCGGCGAGTGCATGATTTTTTAACCCGTTGTTTGCGTGACAGTATTAAAGAAAAAACGGATGCATCGCTGTATTCAACAATGCCGGCAACGATACAGCAGGGCTATGCGGGTATGCCAATGAATGAACAGGTTGTCAGTTATTATCCACCATTGCCGCACCACCATCACTCAGCGGCTACAAGTTATACTGGACCCGATAGAAAAACTTACACGTTATTATTTAATCGCTATATAGTGGTTGATCAAGCAGAAGCAGTGTTAGTAATCGATGCGCCGAAGATGCGTGCTTATTTAGTAACTGAGAAACTAACAACACCTAACAATGAGAGTCTGGTAACGCGGCCGTTGCTGATTCCGCTGACGATTGAATTGGACGACGAGATGCTGCGGCGTTTTGATGTGTTGTCAGCATTGCTGTTGAAACTAGGTTTTGAGGTTACCCGTAGTGGACCACGATCCATTATGTTACGTACCGTACCCACCTGTCTGCCAGAGATGGATATCGCTGTTTTGCTGCGTGAGTTGTGGCAAACGACTCAACATGGAGATGACTGTGCAACAGTGACGGCGGCGCTGATAGCCGCTATCACGACACGGATTCAATTTACGACACTGAATTGGGATGACGCTGCTGTGAAATTGTTATTACAGGAAACAGCAGGCCGCGATTACGACACGTTGCCTGCGAGTTGGCTGATTTCAATAGAGCAATTTTCACAGTGGTTGGCGCAACAACATCGTTCGCCGTGCAACTAAAATTGCCCACGATTATCTGCGTGCTTGGTCCTACGGCCAGCGGCAAAACAGCCTTGGCGCTACAGTTGGTCAAGGCTCTGCCATTTGAAATAATCAGTGTGGATTCAGCCCTGGTATATAAGGATATGAATATTGGTACGGCCAAACCCACTGCTGAAGTACTGGCTGCAGCGCCGCATCGGTTAATAGATTTTCTGGATCCACGTGAACCGTATTCTGCTGCACGTTTTTGTGCCGATGCGCAGCGGGAAATTACCGATATTGTGACGCAGGGACATATTCCTTTATTGGTTGGCGGCACCATGCTTTACTTCCGCGCATTATTACAAGGTATGGCGTCGATGCCGTCGGCCGATCAAGCTGTGCGTGACGCATTGGGCCGTGAAGCAGAACAATCAGGCTGGCAAGTTTTACATGGGGAATTAATGCGCGTCGATCCACTGGCAGCCTCGCGTATTCATCCCAACGATCCTCAGCGTATCCAGCGTGCATTGGAGGTCTATCGTATCTCGGGTAAACCGATTTCATCGTGGCACAACGATTCCAGTTATGTGTTTCCCTACCATGTCGTGTTACTGGGGTTAATACCTTCTGATCGTGCGGTGTTGCATGAACGAATTGCCATGCGTTTTGCGCAAATGCTAGAGGCGGGGTTCATTGAGGAAGTGCAACAATTGTATGCGAGGGGGGATCTGAATCTCAGCATGCCATTGATGCGTGCGGTTGGTTATCGCCAGGTATGGGAATACCTTGAGGGCAAGGCAACGTATGAACAAATGAGGGAAAAGACCATAATTGCCACACGGCAATTGGCAAAACGACAAATGACATGGTTACGAAATATGCCCAATATTCAGCTTTTTGATTGTCTAAACAATAACTTAGAGTTTGGGGTCTTGAAAGCGCTACGCCAGTCCCTCATTATCTGACAGTATTGGCTGTGCTAGACTGTCTTATAGTATCGTGCAGACTTTTGATGTGGTTATATTGTGTTATTGGTTTTGGCATTGCCAAAGAAATAAATTACAAAACAAAAAAATAGACGGAGAATAATTATGAGCAAAGGGCAAGCATTGCAAGACCCTTATTTAAATGCGCTACGTAAGGAACGAGTTCCTGTGTCAATTTATCTCGTTAACGGCATTAAGTTACAGGGTCAGGTTGAATCATTTGATCAATTTGTCGTATTACTGCGGAATAGCGTTAGTCAAATGGTATATAAACATGCGATCTCGACAGTAGTTCCTTCACGCAATGTCAAAATACCGATGGTGGATGATCAGCAGCCTGATTCAGAATTCTAAAATGTGTTGGAGCGACAGGTTCGCCAGCAGGAGTGATTGCGTTGATTGAGCGTCCTACTGGTGGCGAGCGTGCCATTCTGGTTCATGTTGATCTCCGCTCGGATTCCGATGAGGCGGTATTACAGGAATTCAGGGCCCTTGCCCAATCAGCAGGGGTTGTGCCTGTTGCTGTGATCACCACAACCCGGCGTATTCCGGATTCAAAATATTTTATTGGTACCGGCA
>JAYSTO010000188.1:0-2431 GCA_043719675.1 Gammaproteobacteria bacterium
GTGGAATTCGCCGTATTCTTGATACCGGCAATATTCTTGAAGTGGTAATACGCCAAACCAACGTCAAGGCGGGACTGATCGTTGAAGTTCCAGTTAAAGCCAAGCTGCGCGCCATACAACCAACGATCATCCGTGCGTAGATCGAATTTTTTTAAGGGGAACGCGCCCAGCGTAACAAACGGGTGAAACATCGGCGGTTCCAATTGGAAGGCGCGGGTATTGGACGGCAGCCAGCGAACCGCCACACCATCAAAGTTCAAGTCTTCATCCCACACCAGATCGGTACTCAAAAACGGATTTGGCATGCGCCCGCCCAGCAAGGTGAAATCCTTATCCAGATTGGTGTAATTCATGTAGACGCGATCCAGTACCACGCTGTCATGGCGATTGGAATTTCCCAGGGTCTGGTTGGTGGACACTGGATTGCTGGTCGTGCCGGTGGTGAGGCGTGCCTCGACCTTGGTGGTATTGTTCACTTCCGCCTGCAGGTTAAAGCGAAAACGTAGTCGTAACTGATCATCCGTCACCGTCGTGTTGTAATAATCGGTAAAATCACTAATGGTGGTGAGCGTACCACGGCTGTTCCAGCGTAAATAATTCGGGTATGCATTCGCGGTATTGGTCGCTGCAAAGTCATCCCGTTGCGCACGCAAGCGAAAGTCGCCGGAGAATTTGATGCGGTTAACCCACTCCGGTAACACCCCAGGGATACCCCACTGCTCCTGTTTGGCCTGCGCCAGTACATCCGTTACCACGTCTTTCTGCAAATCAATGCGGATATCATCACGTATTTTTTGTTTTAGCGCCTCGGGTACGTACTGAATCCTGACTTCATTTTCCGCTGGCGGTTTATTCGCGTCGCTGGTGTTGAGATTGGATTTCTTTAATATCTCATCCGCCTTTTCTTTGGTTAAGGTGCCGTCTTTAGTCAGTTGTTCGAGTAAATTCAACATTGCGGCCTTCGGATCAAGTTGATCCGCGCTCAGTGCCTGCGGAATAGGCAACCCCAGGCACAGGATTAACATGGCCGGTATTTTTTTAAGACGCATAATTTTCCTCTATTACAATGGGTGTATGGGTTTAATCATGTCTGGCTACTAGTGTTGCCGACACGTCGGGCTGGCCGCTCCTGGGCATCCCTGCCCTCGCGGCATTCGTATCTCCTATACATCAAGCCCGACCTACAAGGCTCGGTGAATAAGTTCCAATAATTCAGAAGCACTACACTAGCCTCGCGAGGCAATGCGCAGATTAATGGGCTGTGGCATTTCTTCCGGCGGTACATCGGCATGGCTCAACGCCATGATCGTGTGATGGATTTCCTTGTCGATGTCCTTGTCGCCGGAACTACTCTGCAATTCAATTTTTTTGACGCGACCGCCACTCTCAAACCAGATACTGACAACGACGGAATAACGTTTCTTGCGGATCTTTTGGTTTTCATACAAAGCATCATAAATGATCTTCTGCAACGCACTGGTATATCCGGCGAAGGGGCCACCATCGAGCAGGCCACGTCCGCCCTTGCGCCCCAGCAAACCAAAACCATCGCCCGCACCATTACCATCGGCATCCAACCCAAGGTCACCGGGCGGAGGCTGGTCATTCGGATCCGGTAATTCCAGCGGCTCATCGAGTTTCACCTCTTCTATTTTTTGCTCTGGCTCAATTATCTTTTCTTCCGGCTTGGGTGGCAGTGGTGGTGGCATGATCAGATTGACCACGACGGTTCGTGATGATTTGTCCGGTACATTGATAATCCAACTGCGTAACATCAACGCCAGCGTCACACTCACCACCGTGATCACCAACGCCATGATCACGCCGGGCATAATTTTAAGGAGTTTTGTCTTCATCTGTGGTCGTCCTTGTCGTTATTTAACGAGTCGCTGTGTCACTAATCCCAATTGAGTGATCTCCAAACGCCCCATGAGATCCAATACATCGATCACCTTGGTGTAGGCGACCTGGCCATCGCCTTTTACCACCACCGGCAGATCCGGCGTGGCGGCTTTGTATTGGCGCAAGCGGTTCTCCAATTCGACCATGGTCACCGGATAGGTATCCAGGTAAATGGTGCCATCGGCGGTAATGCTGATTGCCTTGGTCTTGGGCTTGGCCAAACTCGGTTGGGAGCTGGCCTTGGGTAAATTAACCTTGATACCCTGCACCGTCGCCGTGGTCATGATGATAAAGATCACCAGCAATACATAGGCCAGATCCAACATCGGCGTGATATTAATGTCATCAAACGGTTTATTATCATCATTTACTTTCATGGTTCACCTCTAACGACTGTAATGTTCGCCAATCTTGGTAATGAACTCATCCACAAACACCTGCATATCAGCAGTGGCCTCCTTGACCTTCGATCCCAGGTAGTTGTAACCAAACAGCGCCGGGATGGCGACGACCAGTCCGGCGACGGTGG
>JAYSTO010000189.1:0-2425 GCA_043719675.1 Gammaproteobacteria bacterium
GCAAGTTGTAGCGGCGCCTTTTGCAGTTTGAATACACAGTGGGATGCACAAACTGCCTGGACGGAGACGGGTTGGCGTGTTGATGTTCGTTATGAATACATTAGTCTGGATCAACCGCGCAGTGGTAGTCGCGCCGTGGCGGTGGGTGAAATTCCCCAGCATGATGACGAAGTCAAAACCATCAATCGTAATCTGGTAACCACAATTGATTATGGTTTTACCGCGCAATGGAGCGGCTCGCTGGTGATGCCGCTGGTGGATCGTACGCATTACCATATCCATAATCACTTGGGGACACCCATTACCGAGGCATGGGACTTGACCGAGTTGGGTGATGTGCGTGTGTTGGCGCGTTATCGAAATGAATTGGCTAACGCCGACACTTGGGGTGTGCAGGCTGGGATTAAACTGGCCAGCGGCTCGATCACTATCCGTAACGACGACGGTGATCTGGCGGAGCGTACTTTGCAACCGGGGACAGGCAGTCATGATCTATTGCTTGGCGTTTTTTGGAATCACTCAGGCGCACAGACCAAGTGGTTCGTGCAATATATGTATCAACACCCGCTGACCACGCGAGATGCTTTTACCCCCGGTGATGAACATGGCCTGGATGTCGGGATGAGTTACGCGCTTAGGCAACACACGAGCTTGTTGGCACAGTTAAATTTTCGTCACAAGCAGGCGGATTCCGGTGACAATGCGGAGGTGGATGATTCCGGCGGCGATACGCTGTGGTTAAGCCCGGGGGTGAGTGTGGCGCTGAGCCGTGTTACTCAACTCTATATGTATTACCAACTGCCGCTGTATCAATACGTAAACGGTGTGCAACTCACTGCAGATAAGGCAGTGAGTGTGGGGTTGAGTCATCGGTTCTAAGTGAACACAGATTAATTGCTATCTTGTCATTTCGAGTCGCGAACAACGTGAGGCGAGGTTCGGGAAATCTGAGGTGGTCGTCACCCACTCACGTTGTTCGGGAGTCAAAACTCAGCGGTGTCTGAACCGGGTTGATGACAAGAAAATTATTATTTCAATTGTTTAAACACCCGTTCCGCTGCCACTAAGGTTTGCTCGATATCAGCTTGTGTATGGGCACTGGAGACAAATCCCGCTTCATAGGCCGATGGCGCCAGATAGATTCCCTCGCGCAACATGCCATGGTAAAAAAGTTTGAAACGTTCGACATTGCAGGCGGACACCTGCGCGAAGTTGCTGACCTTGTTGGCCTCGGTAAAAAATATCCCGAACATGCCGCCGACATAATTGGTGGTCAGCGGCACGCCGGTTTTTTTCGCCACCGCCTCCAGACCTTGCATGAACTGTTGGGTCATCGCCGTGAGTTTGTCAAAGAATCCCGGTTGCTGAATTAAATCCAGCGTGGTGAGTCCAGCGCTCATCGCCACCGGATTACCGGAGAGGGTACCGGCTTGATACACCGGACCCAACGGTGAAATTTTTTCCATGATGGCACGCTTGCCACCGAATGCACCCACCGGCATGCCACCGCCGATAACTTTACCCAATGTGGTTAAATCGGGTTTGACCTTGTAATGTGCCTGCGCACCACCCAACGCAACACGAAAGCCGGTCATCACTTCATCAAAGATCAATACGCTATTATTGCGATCACACAAATCACGCAGGCCCTGCAAAAATCCCGGCAGTGGCGGCACACAATTCATGTTACCGGCGACGGGTTCAACAATGATGCAGGCGATCTGCTCGGGATATTGCGCGAAGGCATCACGGATTTGTTCGAGGTCATTAAATTGTAAAGTCAGCGTGTGTTTGGCCAGATCCGCGGGCACACCCGGTGAGGTGGGCACACCCAAGGTCAACGCGCCGGAACCGGCCTTGACTAACAATGAATCCGCATGACCGTGATAACAACCTTCGAATTTAATGATCTTGTCGCACCCGGTGTAACCACGCGCCAAACGAATTGCGCTCATGGTTGCCTCGGTACCGGAGCTGACCATGCGCACCAGATCCATCGACGGCACCAATTGGCAAACGCGTTCCGCCATGGTGCTCTCCAGTTCCGTGGGTGCGCCAAAGGTCAGGCCATGACGCATGGTCTCGGTAATCGCGGCGAGCACTTGCGGGTGGGAATGCCCGGCAATACACGGGCCCCAGGAGGCAACGTAATCAATGTATTTTTTGCCGTCTTCATCAAACAGGTACGCACCTTGCGCACGTTTAAAAAAGATCGGATCACCACCGACACCCTTGAAGGCGCGCACCGGTGAATTCACGCCACCGGGGATGTGTTGTTGGGCCTGGATAAACAAATCGTGCGAACGGGTCATGCGGGTTCCTTCGTTATTCAAAAATATTGTTGTCAATCTGTTTTGTAGGTCGGCCTTTAGGCCGACATCAGAACATCGATCTTAATCGATACGCCGGTTATTTGAAAACAACT
>JAYSTO010000190.1:0-5141 GCA_043719675.1 Gammaproteobacteria bacterium
CCAACGCCCGTAAGTTACCGGCGGAGGCACTCAATGCCGTGATCAAGGTGGAGGTCGCTGACAATTACGTGGGTTTGTTGATTGTTGATGGCGCCTTGGTCAAGACGTTGCAAGCGGGACTGTACGTGTTCTGGAAGTTCAACCGCAGCATCAAGGTGGAACTGGTGGATCTGCGTGTGCAGGCGGTCGACGTCAGCGGTCAGGAAATTTTGACCGCCGATAAGGTCAGCCTGCGGATCAACTTAACCGCGTTGTTTCAGGTGAATGATCCGGTGCTGGCACGTACGACGCTGAGTAACTACAGCGACTACTTGTACCGTGAATTGCAGTTGGCCTTGCGCCAGGTGATCGGTACTCGCAGTTTGGATGTATTGCTGGCCAACAAGGATGAACTGGATCAGGCGATCTTCGCCGTGGTGAGCAGCAAGCTCAAGGACGTGGGTGTGGTACTACGCAGTGTCGGCTTGAAGGACGTGATCCTGCCGGGCGACATGAAGGAGATCCTCAACCAGGTTGTGCAGGCAGAAAAGGCCGCACAGGCCAACGTGATCAAGCGCCGTGAGGAAACGGCCGCGACACGTTCGTTGTTAAACACGGCACGGCTCATGGATGAGAACCCGACTCTGATGCGTCTAAAGGAATTGGAAGTATTGGAGAAGGTAACGGAGAAGATCGACAAGTTGACCGTGTTCGGTGGTCTGGAAGGTATCTTGAAGGATACCGTTCGGATCAATGTGAAGGCGGATTAATTTGGTAAATAAAAGGAGACGGCGGGTTCGTGCTCAAGCGAGGACCCGCTTTTTTAAGTTAGATAGCAATATGAAAAGGCATTGTAACGCTTTCGTGGGTACTGAAATTATTCACCGTTATTTATGACTGTCCAGTTATGGCAAGACGAATTGTTGTAGAATTAAAATTAATGAATCAGGAATAAAGTTATGCCGATTAAAACAACTATTACTAAAGGTAAAGTGCCGGTTTATATCTATACCGATGACATTGAGCACGAGGCTTATCAACAGTTATTAAATATTGCGCAGTTTCCCTTCGTGCATCACCACATTGCTGCTATGCCGGATGTGCATTATGGTAAAGGCGCGACAGTGGGTTCGGTTATTCCCTGCAAGGGCGCGATCATTCCCGCAGCGGTGGGCGTGGATATTGGTTGCGGAATGAATGCCGTGCGGCTGTCAATCAAGGCCAAAGATTTACCGGATAATTTGCGTGCGGTGCGTTTGGCAATTGAGCAAGCCATTCCGGTGGGTTTTGACATGCATAAAACCGACAAAGCACGGGCTTCAACCATAAGTGCGTTATCCGGAGGTTTGGATAAAATTGTTGGTAAGCATCCCAAGATTTTAAAGATGCAAAAAAAACCGTATCAGACGTGGGTGCGCCAATTAGGTACCTTGGGTGGCGGTAATCATTTTATCGAGTTATGCCTGGATGAAAATGACGATGTTTGGATCATGTTGCACTCTGGTAGTCGGGGTATTGGTAATGCTATTGGTCAGTATTTTATCCGCTTGGCGCAGCACGACATGGAGCGCCATGTACATAGCCTGCCGGATAAAGATCTGGCGTATTTCACCGAAGGGGCAGAACATTTTGAAGATTACGTTGAGGCGGTGCATTGGGCGCAGGATTACGCTATGGGTAACCGTCGCGAGATGATGCGCTTGATCGTCGAGGGCTTAAAAAAGAAATTACCGGTCTTCACGACGACGAAGGAAGCAATTAACTGTCACCATAACTATGTCTCGATTGAGCAACACTTTGGTGAGAATGTCTATATCACACGCAAGGGTGCGATCAGTGCCGGAGTGGACGAGTTGGGGATTATTCCCGGCAGCATGGGTGCCAAGTCATATATTGTGCGCGGCAAAGGCAATCCGGATTCGTTTTGCTCTTGCTCCCATGGTGCAGGTCGGCGCATGAGCCGTAACAAGGCCAAACGCGAATTCACTCAGGCGGATATGGAAATACAAACCGCCGGGATTGAATGCCGCAAAGACGAGGGCGTGATCGATGAAATTCCGGGTGCGTACAAAGACATTGATGTCGTCATGGCGAACCAGAGCGACTTGGTGGAAGTAGTGCATACCTTGCGGCAGGTGGTGTGTGTAAAGGGTTAATTCAGATTAGTTAACAGTTAGCGGGCTAATTTGACATTCAATAGCTTTTCGTCCGGTCAAACGCAGTGCGAGCCGGAACGCACTACAAGAAAAGGTTGCTGGCTTCCGACGTTAGTCGGCATGAATAACTGTACATAAACAGGAGGTGTACCATGAAACGTAAAAACAAAACTCAAGAAACCGCGAGCTTTTCAAATCATGAGCAAACGGCGTAACGATTATCCATCTGAATCACAGGTCAAGCGCGGCACGCGTATCGTACATGGCGAAAAGGAGTTGTTAGAAAAACTTGGCCGCAATGACCCCTGTCCCTGTGGTTCTGGCCGCCGGTTTTAAGCACTGTTGTCTGCAGACACAACGTTTCGATGGCAGCAACCGGCATTATTATCGACGCTAACTATTTAATCTAAAGGTGGTTGCCATGGATGCTCTTACGAGCATCCATGGCACTATGGGGAAATATATCGGGGGATTATCGGGTTAGGGCGAAGAGTAGATGTGAAGCAATCAAGATCAGAAAGCAGCAAGTGGATAATCGTTATCTGAGTTTATAGCCGTTATAACGCAGTCCGCGTCAAGACAACACCATCGACAACCATTTTCCAATTATCGCCCTCTTGGTACGGTGGTTTGCTTACCATGAAGGTGGTGCTCATCGGGCCGACGCCGACCTCAAAGTTATCACCAATGAAACCTTTTAATGGGCCATCGACTGATACCGTCGCGCCACCCTTTAAACGTTTGTATCTAACGCTGCCATCTTGGGTGATTAGCAGATACATGGCCTTTTCTTGCCATTCGCCGACGTAGGCAGACTTCTCCGGCGGCACGGCTTTTCCACAACCGGACAACAAGGCGGCGAGGCAGAGTGAGATTAAAATCTTGCGGATGGGCATGGCTTTTCCTTATATAAATGACGTTTAACGTTTACTTTTTATCAGTCTGTCAATAATAACGCCAACAATGAAAAGTACCAGCATTATCAGGATAAACAATGAGCCGAGGCCTTTATCAATCACCATTGAGATGAGCGGTATAAGGACAATAAATAAAACAATACTGACAGCAACGACAATAAGAATTTTAATTACACTACGTACCAATCGATTACTCATGACATCCTCACGTTTTTTATAGCAGTTCAAATTTACCCAGCGGTTGCGCGACGCCATTCAACACCACCTCGACCTTGTGTGTCCCAGGGTAGTGTTTCCGTGTTGTTTTTTCCGCTAACGATATCGTTTTTCTCATCTGTATCGTCTCGTGGGGTGCGAGATCAATAATTTTCAACTTAAAAACCTTCGGGCTGGGCTTGCCATTGGCTTTAATGAAATGAACACGTAAATCCACCAGCACACGCTGTTTCTTTGCACTTTTATTTGTCATTGCAAAGGTTACGATCACTGAGTCTCCAACTGTTGCACGCTTGGGCGTGATGCTCGCTTTACTCACGGTGACGTTGGCGTCTTTGCCAAAACCCAATACTGCCAGCGCGGCAGGTTCGGCGCGTTTCACGGCGGATCGTAACGCATGCTTGACCAGCCAGCGTCGTTCCTCCGTTGCATCACGCAGCCAGCGGCGCGTGGTCTCGACGAGTAGCGACGGGTGATCTTTGCCAATGTCATTTAAGTTATTCGCCACGGAGCGGCGCACATACAGCGAGGGGTCATCCTTTAACAATTCAAGCAGTGCCAACACCGGGCGGGGGTCTTTCTGAAATTCACGCAGGCGCGGTGCCCACGGTAAACGTGGCCGAGTGCCCTCGGAGACAAGTCGTCGCACATGTTCACTGGGATCCCGCGCCCATGTTTTGAGGCGTGCGAGAGTCGCAGCGGGGTGTTGCTCCAGAAACCGGCGAACGCTGAACTCAGCGGTAAATCGCTGCGTCAATTCGTATTGAGCGAGCATCGACATTTCAAAATGCTCAAGGCCGTATTCAGCGACAAAAAAAGTATGTGGGAGATAAAGAAAGGGAGCCATCCCCAGGCCGTCGGTCTTTTCGGATTTCGGGCCGAGCGAGGTTATCAGTATTTTAACGGCGGCCTCGTAGTCGTCCGGCAGGTGACGACGCAGTGTTCGCGCTATTTTCCATGCGCGTTGCATCAGATCAAGTGCGGCATAGCCGTGCAATGTTTCTTTAATAAAGGCAGTCCGATTAAATTCGGGAAACACGGCGGAGATCATCCCGGCAATCTTGCTGGGAATCGCACTACCAAATTGATTTTTGAGTGGTTCAGCCAAACAGGTAATCCTTTATGGTTTAACGCGGCAGTGGAAAAACTTCATGATAGTCGTGCCTCTACATCTCTTCAAATAATTGATGTGCGCAGGCTTGTTCGTTGATCGGCACCGCGTATAAATGTATGTTAGAACTCACGGGGCGTGCCGTATGTGAGTGATTGCCATATAGAGAAACCCGTTGGCGGTAGGGGCGCGGTACACTCCGTGTGCACCAAGTACCTGCGCGGCAATGCCTGACATTTCCCAGCCATCGACACTGTCGGCATTCCATTTGGGGACTGTCAACCGGGTGAAACCGTTTTCTTCCCCAAAGTCGCGAATTACTTTGATACGGGTTCTCACATTGGGGAGATTATAAAAATTCGCCCATGACCAAAGCCAGGTATTGCTTATCGTAGAAATGGAGCCGATGAGCTCGATTTCAGCGATGACGGCAGGTACACCATCATTTGAGAAAACAAGGGTAGCGGTTGACTGGTCGTAGTCGTAACGCTTATGTTGGGAGAGGAAAAAATCAGCTTCGAGCAACGCTTGTTGCTTAGTTAATGCCTCGTGACATTCGGTCAAGGTATCAATCCACGCTTCGAGGACATTACCGGTTGGCGAGTCAATACTTGCGGCGATGGCGGATTCATAGCAATGGTTGCAAATTATTTGCAGATCAAGGCAATCTTCGTTTTTGTCGTTCCATTGCTTTTCCTGCAAATACGCTGTGTTGCATTTGGAACACCATGCGTCTGGCCATGAAATTTCCTCAGTAGGAAA
>JAYSTO010000020.1:0-3497 GCA_043719675.1 Gammaproteobacteria bacterium
GTGGCGGTCTTCACCTGGTTGTCGTGATGCAGCAAGGTTTCAAACAGGGTGCGTGCACGTGCGCGATACTCAGCGTTGAGATCAAGATCGAGTTCGCCCAAGGTCTTATCCAGCGCGGCATCGTCCAGCAGTGCCAGCGTCCGTAAGCGATCCAGTAAACGTGCGTGCATTTCAGCGGCGGCTTTGCGCGTGAAGGTGATCGCCAGCATCGCACCGGGACGTTCACCTTGCAGTAACAGGCGCAGCAGGCGACTCACTAATAAATGGGTCTTGCCAGTCCCGGCGGAGGCGGCCACCGTCAGAAAGGATGCATAGGCAGTAGCGGTAGTGATCGACATAGGGGGCTAGCATAAGGTGCAAACGCGAGAGGGTAAATAGCGTGCCTATGTCACATCAGCAATGGCCATGGTCAAATCTCACTCGTGCAAGACACAATTTGTCACAGATTTATTCGTACGACTCGCGTATCCTTGCCCGCAGTTAAAGAAGTTCCTCATTCGGGCGCTACACGGCTCGAGGATATTCGCACAAGGAATCGTGTGCCAGGCAGGATTGCCTGATAAGGAAGAACCCATGGATTATCCCAGCAGCGGCAGGAGGCCGAACGGAAACATCGCAACAAATCTGCATGGAAACAACAGGCGAGCAGGATGGCTCGAAGGGAAATTCACTCATAAGCGACCCACCGTGGTCGCTTTTTTTTTGCCGCTGACGCATTCTCGACAGTAGGCGGGGGTTGTCTTTGCCGGACAGGCCACGCACAATGACCGCACGCTCAGCGCAGGGCATTTGCATCAAGGAATTGGCATGGTTTCGTCTCGTATCTCTTATATATTGCTGTTGTTAAGCTTGGCATGGACAAACAGTGGCCTGGCTTCGCCAGTTGCCACTGGTGAGAAACTTTACACCCGTCATTGCGCCGCCTGTCATGGTGCGCAGGGCAATGGTGGTGTAGGTGTGCCACTGTCGTTGGCAGACTTGCATGCGGTTGTTGATGACGAGTATTTGCGCCTCACCATTCGTCACGGTCGTCCTGGTCGGATCATGCCTGCGTTTAACAAACTCAGCGATGCGGAGGTCGGCGCACTGATCAAACATGTGCGTGGTTTTAACAAAACGAAAATAAAAACCATCACAGTCAAGCCGCCTAAGGGTGATATCACACGTGGTGCAAAATTGTATGCAGTCCACTGCGCCGCTTGTCATGGTGCCAATGGTGAAGGCGGTCATGGCACCGGTGTCACCTATTCACGGCCGCGTGATTTGCCGGTGTTGGCACCGGCGCTCAACAATCCAGGATTTTTAGCTGCGGCCTCTGATGTGGTGATTAAAAAAACCCTCGTGCATGGCCGCAAAGGGACACCGATGCCATCCTTTCTCAAACAAGGCATGACGGAGGCCGAGATTGATGACATCGTTGCCTTTGTGCGCGGCTTTGTACAGCGCGAACCGGCGATGTCGGCAAAGGTCCTCGACAGTGAAAACCCCATCTTGATCCGCACTTCGGCGTATACCGTGGCGGAAACCAGTGAACGCGTCAAAGAGGCCTTTTCACGTTTTAATATGCGGGTAATTCGTACGGTGCCGTTTAATCAAGGCATGGTCGAAGCGAAAGACGAAAATCCGCAACAACTGATCGTGGATGCCTGTGATTTTGGTTTTCTGAATAAAGCACTCGCCGTGGATCCACGGGTGGGCTTGTTTTTACCGTGCCGCGTGACGATCACCCAACACAATGACAAGGTCTTGGTGATGACCATCAATCCCAAACGCCTCGCGGCGATTTTCAATAACTCCGAACTTAATCAGTTATGCGATGAAATGTCGAAAATCTACAACGACTTGCTCGATGAGGCGGTGCAATGAAACATTGGCGGACGATAATTTTTTTCATGGCCAGCCTGATGCTTGGCTCGGTGCAGGCGGAAGAACTGATGATGGCGCGAATCCACAAGCCGTATGCCGAGGCGATGTTGGCGCTGCAAGACATCATCACACTCAACGGTTACCAGGTGATGCGGGTACAACGCGTGGATATCGGCTTGCAATCACGGGGCTTCACTACGGCCGAGTATCGCGTAGTGTTCTTCGGCAAGGCAGACGAAGTGCAGGCGATCAGCAAAAAATATCCTGAATTAATGCCGTACCTGCCACTGAAGATCACCTTGTTTGCCGAAGGCGAAAGCGCACTGCTCGTCACTAACAATCCGCATGTGCTGCGCGGATATTTCAAGGCACCGGAATTACAGGCGGTGTTTGCACGCTGGGAAACTGACGTGCAGGGAATACTGGATGTATTGGGGGAGAGTAAATAAAACGAAAAAATTATCGTCTATTTAGTGGCGATAGTTGCAATTGTTGTGCTTTCACTTTTGCTGAAGTGGGTACGGTGGGAGCCGGAATCTGTCACCTTTTTTATGGAATTGCACGTAACAGCATGATGAGCAGCATACGCTGTACTTCCGTTTTATTCCTGTTAGCGCTGATGCTATGCGCAGCCGCAGCCGCAGCCGCAGCCGCTGCATCAAATCCCAAACCCGTTCGTGTCGCCATCGCCAATTCTGCTGGTGAAACCGGTATCATGGAATGGCTGTTTGATGATTTTCATCGCTACCACCCGGGCATTGACATTCAGTTATACATGGCTGGAGCGCTGCAGGTGCTGGACGAAGGGCGCACCGGCAAGGCCGATTTGATTATCACCCATCATGCACCGAGCGAACTGGCTTTTATTAAACACGGTTTTGCCACCGTGCGTGCCAGCATTATGGCCGACGAGTTTGCGATCTTCGGCCCGCCGGAAAAAATCAATGACGGTATCTGGGATTTGGATATCGTACAATATAGCCTGTCGGTTTCCAGGCGCATGCGCGAAATGATCGGTTTGGATCATATCAGCGATACTGTAGTGAAACCAATCTGCCTCATCCGGAAATTGATTCATTCGGATGATCGTCGTGGTTTCCTCAGTAACCTTCGGTATTTTTTGCGCGATGATGCCAATGCGTTATTATCCGTCGAGTTTTGCTGTCTCACCGCCGCCAATTCCTATCGCTGGGTATTGCTGCGTGGCAAGGCCCTGCACGACGAGAATAAGCGGGTGATTCGCGTAACCGGCTCACTCACCGATCTGACCCATTTAAAACAACACGCCCTGCTGCAATATCAGGCCTTGCACGATGCCGTCACCGGCCTGCCCAATCGATTGTTATTGATGGATCGATTGAACCAGTCACTGATCACCGCGCTACGTAACAAAACGCAGACTGGGGTGCTCATGATTGATCTGAACAAGTTCAAGGAAATCAATGACACCAAAGGCCATCACGCCGGTGACGTGGTATTGCAACAGATGGCGAAAATATTCAAACAGGCCCTGCGCAGCTCCGATACCGTGGCGCGGTTGGGTGGCGATGAATTCGTAACCCTGCTGCCACACGTTGATCGCGAATCGGCAACGCGTATCGCCAGCTCGATCATTGCCTCGTTGCAACAAC
>JAYSTO010000191.1:0-5129 GCA_043719675.1 Gammaproteobacteria bacterium
GTGGCGCGTCAAGTACCTTCGTTAATTGCAGCAACAAGTTACCAGATACCTTATTTCCAAGGTGAACTGGATCGGCCGGTATTTGGTAATACCGTTCGCACACGTCCGCGTGGCTGGGAGGTCACCGATGTAGGAGCACAAATAAAACTTGCCGGTACGCCACTTGCTGCAATGGGAAAAGGTGCGGAACTGCGCGTTTATGATGGTACGGCAACCGGAGATACAACGCGTGATCCAGGCAAGGCAAAAGCAACTTTGATTGTGGATTCAACCTCCGGATTAAGTGCAACCGCACATATTTCTGCTGCATCGGACAGCGCAGCAAAGATTGCAAAAGGTGATTTGGCACTCTTGGTGCGCCCGGCAGATGCCTTTCTAAAAATCAAGGTAAGACTGCGCCCGCTAAATGAACCCGGTGGTATTTCGCAAGATCGTGTTGCAGCACTACGCAAAGCGATAGAACAAGACTTGGATGCAAAGATACTGGTGGAACCAACCGAGGGCAGGGGAGATTACGAGCTGGTGATGACACATGATAACCAGTTACAGTTAATGGGACCGGAGAACAAGATTCGTAATACCTATGTGACCGATGCAAAAATTCCCGCGAGCCTATGGCAGCATGCGCGGCAACATGCCTTGTTGGCGTTACAAGGCGAAGGCGGCAGTTTATATGTTGACAATGAAACCCTGCAAGTCCAGCTTGTTCCCGCGCAAAAGCAAGGTGCTTGTGCCAAGGGGATATGGGAACAGGCCGCTGCCAATACCGAACAAATCATCCCACTTTGTCATGCCTGGAATATCCGTGTCAGGCTTGCTGAAAAATCGCCGACGCCATTATTGGTTGGCGGCATTATCGCTTCAACCGATGGTGGGACCTATGGTTTTCCCACTGATGGGCGTACGGTGTTACTAAAGCCGGGTGAGCAAGTTGTTTTTAATAGTCCAGGCGAAACTTTCAGAGGTACTCCGCCGCTTGATTTGCAAGATCGTATCCTTGTTTTTGGCACACAAGAAACAAACCCTGTTGCCTGGCACCTGTTATCCAGCCCGGCAGTGTCGCGGGCGATGGGGCCGAAAAAAAGTCCGCTTTATAAAGCACTGGATGCGTATCTTGCACCGGGATCACGCGGGGTAAAAATTGAAGCAGAGGCAATTGAAAGTTCACCCTGGACCATGAGTTCAATCAGTATGCGAGTGGAGGCCAATCAGAAATTTCTTAAACAAAAAAGTGAAGAGACGCCAATCGCAAAACGTGAATACACGGTCAGTAATTTTAATATTGCACCCTATATGCCGGATAACCCTGAAACCGCACTGTATAAGGTTCTTGCAAAAGCAGACTGGCTGGTCAACGCCTCCGGTAAAGATGGTGTTGGCTACAAACAACACACGTGGAATAAACCAAATGATGAGCAAAATCTAAAAATGGGGATCGATTGTTCGCGTTTTATCTGGTTTAGCTTTACTCGTGCAGGGCTACCTTATAATCGATCAAACGACTATATCGCTACCGCCGACATGGTAGGTAAAAATAGCCGTATGCATGATCAATTTGAACGATGTGATAATGATCAGGATTTTAAACTTGGCGATGTACTGGTCTATCGCGATGATAACCAGGGTGATGGACATACCGTCATGGTGATTGATCCGATAAAACGGATCGCAGTGGGGTCCATGGCCTGGGACGGAAATGCCAAAGTTATTCCTGATACCCTGGCCGATACGGGTGTCGAGTATCAAAAAATAAAA
The DNA here is from genome assembly GCA_043719675.1 of Gammaproteobacteria bacterium. Lineage (GTDB taxonomy): Bacteria > Pseudomonadota > Gammaproteobacteria > UBA6429 > Thiohalophilaceae > JACQBC01. Next base: position 1,756 of record JAYSTO010000191.1, read on the forward strand.
GTAAAAAAAGACATGAAACGCTGGGACAGAAGCACAATGGAATTAAAGGCCTGCTGGCGTTATCGGCCATTCATCGAAGAAGCAAAAAAACCGGGCGGGCAACCCGGAGCCAAGGCATTAACCAGTGTCTGTGATCAGGCTAACCGGTGTGGCGTACAAAATTAAAAATGGGTGGTTATGAAAAGCAGGAACAATATGTTTTGTCACGAATGTTTAAACAGGAGTAATGATCATGAAACCTCAAAATTTTGTGTATGTTCTGCTTGCTAATTTGATATTAATGAATGGTGCACTATGTTGGGCGGACGACAATAAGGCCGCTGGCACGCAAGCAGGGGCAATAAATTCCGAAAATACGGAATTCATGCTGGCTGATGCCGTTGATACGGGCTGTTGCGTATTTTTAACACCGCAACCCGTGTGTGCGACAACCAATAAGGACTACTGTGAAACCAGGGCAAATAAAGACAAGCTTTCACACGAATTCCATGTTGGAAAGAACTGTAAACAAATACCGCAGTGTAAATAGATAGGCGTATTTATCAAAGTGGAGGTGGTATGTTATCTATTAAAGAACCAAAATCAACCGGACCGGATGCATGGTTTTCTGCAGCCAGCCAGCATGGTGGGAAGAAAATGATAGGGCAGATAACGGGGTTATCTTTACTGATTTTTTTTCTGGCAAATATTTCCGCATGTGATAAATTTTCGGAACAATCACAAAATCGTGGCGCGCAACAAGTCGAACAGCCGGTGTTGGCGACCGATTTTGGAAATTATTATGCGCTGATTATCGGGATAAATGCCTATAATAAATGGCCAAAACTAAAATACGCAAAACGTGATGCCGAGAATATTCGCAGCGTTCTCACCACACATTATACCTTTGATGATAAACATGTCACTTATCTGCTTGACGAGCAAGCCACCAGAGAAAATATTGAGAAGGAATTGCGGCGCATTCTGGAGACCTTGGAGGAAAATGACAATCTGCTGATTTATTATGCCGGTCATGGCCAGCTTGATCCGCTCACTGAAACAGGTTATTGGATACCGGTCGATGGAAAGCTGGATGTGGAGTCCTCCTGGATTATGTTTACACATTTACAATCGTTATTGTCGGCCACAAAGGTGAAAGCAAAAAACATTGTGTTGTTGACGGACTCCTGTTACGGCGGGGCATTAACGCGTAGTGGCCCAACCCCAGGTCACAAAAGCCCGGCAGATGTTGGTTATCCCCTCTACGAGAAAAAACTAAAAAGCATAGCAAAAAAACGTAGTCGTCAGGTGATTGCCTCAGGCGGAGCAGATGTAACGGTGCCTGACAAAAGTGAATTTGCCAAACTGATAGTTGAAGCCTTGCAAAGCAACCAATATCAGCTAATTGATATGGAAATGCTTTTTAATAAAGAGGTGTATCCACGTTTGAGTTTTGCAGGCCAACAGACACCGGCAATTGCAAGAATCGCCTCTGGCTCAGGCGACAATGGCCAGTTTGTTTTTGTAAAAAAACAAGCGGCACAGGAAGTGGCTGATGTTTCCGGCGCGAAAGAGACCCCTCCTGCCGAGCGTGGACTCGAGCCGGTAACGACACCCAGCAAGCCACCAAGCGACGAGACAACACCGCCGGTGATACCCACGGTAAAACCCAAAGGTATGTTAACCATTAAATCAAATGTTTCCGGTGACACCATTTATATCGATGAAAGTGCCAAAGGTAGCAGCCAGCTGGATGTTGAGCTGGATGCGGGACGTCATATTGTTCGAGTCGAGAAACAGGGTTATTCAACCTATTCAACGCGTATTGATTTGGCGCAAGGTGAAAAACTGATTGTGAATGCCGAATTAAAACCTAAACAGGTGCCATTTCCGATTGTCGAGTTATATACAGCAAGCCCGAATGAACTCGATCAAAATGGTTCGGCAACCTTGAACTGGCGTACACGCAACACCGCCTCGGTGGAAATTGTCGGTATTGGTAATGTTGCCTTGTCGGGTAATGCGAGTGTTACGCCACCTACCAATACTGTTTATAAGCTGATTGCCAAAAACAAGGAAGGGCGAGAAGCCAAGTCGGAAGTCACCGTCACTGTTCGCACTGTTCCTGATCCTGTGATTGAGGATTTTAGTGCGACTACGGAGACAATAAGTATAGGGCAAAAAGTAATACTTAATTGGAAAACGGCGAATGTCGATAAGGTGGAATTAAAAGGCGTGGGGCCGGTAAAGGAATCCGGCAGACATAGTATTTCCCCAAAACAGACAACCAGCTATACACTCGTTGCGCAAAATACAGTTGGTAAAACAACCGAGAAGGTAGTAACGATTAACGTTGTCGTACCCGATCCGGTCATTATTACCTTTCAGGCCAACAAAACAACGATCAAACCCGGTGAAGAGATCACGCTTAATTGGCAGACACAAAACGCACAAAATATTGAACTGAAACCAATTGGTAAAGCATCCAGTACCGGAACCCATACCGTAAGCCCGGCGACGACAACAACCTACACGCTGATGGCGCGTAATTCAGCAGGCAAGCAGGTAACACAAGATATCCAGATTGTTGTTGGTGACAGGGCGGTCATCAGACCGGAGTTACTAAAGCGTGAGCTTCTACTCAAACGTGATGTTATCCTCAAAAACCCCAAAAATTAGGCGGTGTGGCTGTCCAGCGTCATTCATTGGAAAAACCCCGTGTTGTTTATCAACATCACGGGGTTGTTCAAGGGCTCACAAACAACGCGGACTCATTATTTCTTCGCCCATTTTTTAAAGTTGTCGGTGTTGTGTGCGACGCCGTCGTCATAACCGGCTTCATACTTCTCATTCGACCGTTGTTTTTCACGTTTGGGGTTTACCAGGAAACCACCTTGCCAACCTTGGATATACTCAGGGTCAATACCTGCTTTTTCCATCGCGGTGACATGTACGTTGTATTTCTTTAAATCCTCTGCCTTCATGGTTACAGCACCCAGAAGAACCACAACAGGCCGGCGGTCATCACCCATTGGCCCCAGTCAGCGCCGTTCATCCACTGGGCCCCGCCGAAAAACGTGAAGAACAGGCCAAGCGCCGCCATGGCCGGGTGGCGCGATGGGTTGGGCACAAAGTAGTACGGGGTGGTATGGCCTGCAGTACCGTGGGATGTTGAACTCATGTCAGCTTCAAACCTTTTTCAAAAATCAATTTTCCAAGGGTGGCGCGGTGCCCTGTTCGGCGCCGGGTCATTTTGCAACCACCCAATTCACAAAAACCATCAAAGCAAAAACAAACATCAACACCGCAGACAGCGCCACCACGATCACGTGCAGCGGGTTGACGCGGGCCAAGTCATTCTCAAATTCGCTGCGCTTGCGGATGCCCAAAAACGA
>JAYSTO010000192.1:0-2416 GCA_043719675.1 Gammaproteobacteria bacterium
TGTACCGCTACTTAATGCGCCGGACTGCAGTATAAATGCCTCACCGGTAACGTTGCATATTTCCTTGATATAACCGGCGTCGCCCAGACGATCAAACAAAGGGCGCAATGCCAACGCCAATTTACTCACCCATTGTTGATAGATGTTGTTCTCTGCTTCAAAATAGTTACTGATGTTTAAAGCGCCTTTGTCGATGCTAACATACACCCCGCTTTCAGCATTCAAGCAAAAATATTTTTCGTATAAACTGGCGCCGGCCATGCCACTCATATATCTTTTCCCACTTTCAAGCGTTGTGATGTATCACTCAGCGTGTAATATTGCTTTGTGCCAAAGCTATCTTTGCAGTATTGTTAATTCTTATTCAGCCAATTTAATCGGTGCTTAAATAAGTAGATATTATTAATAAACTATTATATTAATATCTACTGGATCAGCACTATGTCTCCAGCAGAATAAGCATTAAATTCCGGCGCATACATCGACTGCACGGTTGCCGGGCCGATTTGAAACGTCCCTGCCATATTGGCACGTAACCGGTATTTAAAGTTATATTCACCCACGGGTAACTTGGAGAAAAAGAAATTTGTGCCGCTGTCACGAATTTCCTCGTACCAGGATATCCCATCATTCCAATGGTAACCGGACTTCACGTTCTCCGGCTCAAAACCGGCGGCCCTGGGATCACGCAGATGCACATATTCGGCTTCATGTTTTGTTTTAAGTGAAATCTGTACTTCAATCTGATCGCCAACCGTGATGGTTTCACCCTCCGCCAATGGTTTTAATACCCATTCTTTACCGGTATTTTCGCGTTTGTAATATTTTCTGCGGACGAAGAAGAAGTCGCCTTGTTCTGTCGCCGGCAATTGTTCCGTGGAAAAATGCCACACCGCCGAGGCAAAGGCAAAACCGGGTGTTGTTTTTGTCACGGTTATCTGACTATTTTTTTCAGAATCCAGTTCTGTACCCGTAAGCACGACTTGATTATTTCTCCCCGTATATTTATTGGGATCAAGAATATACTCCAGCTGCTGTGTGCCGACATCAATATGGATTCTTTCCTCCGTGCCCAATGCCGCGGTCTTCTCCAGATAATAGGCGAGTGCGTAGATTGCCTCTGCGGTGGCCTTGGTTGACTTCCATTGATTCAGTTTTTTATTCAAAAATAACCACTGCACCAGCCCCTCGAGTTTGCTGTTGCCAGGATTTAACTCCATCAAGGTACGGATACTAAAGGCATGGGTCTCAATGGTGTCCTGATACCACAACCAGCTGCGGTCCTCCTTGGCCCAGTAGGTGCCCAACTCGTCATTGGATTGCGCTGAATCCATGACACTGTCCCAGACCAATTTCGCGTCTTCTACACGATCCATGCGCTTCAGCGTCAAGGCCAGGTAGCCTTTTAACAGGGGAGCATGATCCTGCCAATGACGGAAACTAAAGGCCAGTAACTCTTCACGGAAAACGTGCGTAAATAACCCATCACTCCAGGAATCATCCGGATAGAGGCTGACGGTAAAATTCACCAAGGTGATGTATTCCCAACAGCAGTCGACACTCATCGCGTAGCGAAAATCTTCCTCCAACCAGCCATGCGTATACCGCCACGCCTTGATAATCATGTCTTTGGGTATCTCAATCTTGAATTCGAATGCCTTGCCCATTCCCATAAGCAAATACAAGGTCATATATTTATCGGCAGGTCCACCCTGGAACCAGGGGAATCCGCCGGAGGGCAGTTGCATCTTGGCTAATTTTTCCAGGGACTGGTCTTTTTCATCTTTCACCACGCGGGCGTCCAATACATTTGCTAAATCTTTCTCCTGTTGTGCGCCGCCGTGTGCCTGTTGTAACCAAGGACTTTCCTCTAAGGTCATCCGGCGATTCGGATCATCAATGACAAAACCTTCTACGTGTGTTTTTCGCGTTGACATTTCTTTTGCCATGTTTGCAACGCTGGGAAAGCGATCGAAGATGGAATGCACAACGGCCGTTGAAAAAAACCGATTGAAGGTTTGTTCGACACACGCATAGGGGAAATTGATCAAGTAAGGCAGGGCGGACAAGACGCTGAAAAATAATTGTCCGTCCACGGTGACGACCATTCTTTCGTTGAGCCGCGTGGCATCAGAGTTATCCATAAGATCTGGAAACCGCATAATTTTTTTATCGGTCTTGTTTAACGTCACAAAACGTGACTGTGCCAAATGAATCCGGCTCGGTAGCACAGGGAACGGGCGTAACTCGCCATCAGAATAATTATCGGCGGTTGCGGTTACTTTGAAGGCATAGGTACCTATCTGTTTCGGCGCCTTGATCTTAAAGCTGACGGAAGCTGAGTTGTTGACCTTGGCATTAAAGATAGTTGTTGCTTGCGCGGAATTAAGGCCGAAGATTTCTAAGATGCTGAGCC
>JAYSTO010000193.1:0-2412 GCA_043719675.1 Gammaproteobacteria bacterium
ATGTCGATGAAACCAGCCATGACCGTGAGAGCCCTGAGCAGCTGGTCGCCCGTTTAGCCGAGGCTAAGGCCAAAGCGGTCGCACAGCGGTTTCCGGCGGCGCTGATTATAGGCTCAGATCAGGTAGCAGTAGTTGATGGTCAAGTTGTTGGCAAGCCGCACACACATGACAAAGCGGTAGCCCAACTCAAACACGCGTCCGGTAAACGGGTAGCCTTTCTCTCCGGACTGTGTCTCTACAACAGCAAATCATGTTGTAGCCAAACCGATGTTGTACCGTTTTATGTAGTCATGCGCCAACTGAGTGACCAGCAGATCCAAAATTATTTACAGCAGGAGCAACCCTACGACTGCGCTGGCAGTTTTAAATCCGAGGGATTAGGTATCGCCCTATTTGAGCGTCTTGAAGGTACTGATCCGAATACGCTGATCGGCTTACCCTTGATTCGGTTGATTCGGATGCTAGAAAACGAAGGCGTCTACGTCATCTAACATCCGAATCGGCTTTATTCTGAAACCAGGTTATTCGTTGCGCCTGCCTGCTGTAACAACGAAGATGAGATCGAGGTACCCAAACGTTGGGTTAACCGTTCGAGTAAATTTTCCTGTGGTGTGTAATCGACGATTTTGTCAGCCTTGATAATATCCCTCGCCACAGCGCTGCTGCTGTTTAAACCATCGACCAGCCCCAATTTTACGCTTTCCTCACCTGTCCAGATGAGACCACTGAATAATTTAGGATCATCTTTAAGCCGGGCGCCACGCCCGTCTTTCACCACTTTAATGAATTGGTTATGTATCTCATTAAGCAGTTGTTTGATATGGGCCGTTTCTTCCCTGCGTTGTGGGGAAAAAGGATCAAGAAAACCTTTATGTTCGCCGGCAGTGTACAAACGTCGTTCAACACCTAATTTTTTGAGGGTGTCGACAAAACCAAATCCGTTCATGACAACGCCGATTGAACCCACAAGGCTAGCTTTATCCGCATAAATTTCATCGGCGGCAGAAGCAATATAATAGCCGCCGGATGCGCAGATATCAGTAATCACTGCGTACACTTTTTTATCTTTGTATTCAGTGCGCAGGCGTTTAATTTCGTCATAGATATAACCTGCCTGTACCGGACTGCCACCAGGACTATTAATTCTTAAAATAATACCAGCCGCCTTTTTTTCTTTGAAGGCTGCGCGTAAGGCATGAATAACATGATCAGCGCTGGCCTTGGCATCTTGCGCAATGACACCATTAATTTCAATCAGTGCGGTGTGATTCCCAGTACTAAAGCGCTTGCCGTCGTCTCCCGCGGATGGAAGTAACATAATGATCAGTAATAAAAACATATAGGCCATAAACAGGCTCTTAAAGAAAATATTCCAGCGGCGTGCCCGGCGTTGCTCATTATATGAGGCAAAAATCAATTTATTTAACACATCCTGTTGCCAATTTTCGGGATCTTTCGTGTTCGGTTCATGCGTGGATTCTGTCATAGGTCACCTGTTGTTAAAAATAGTTTGAATATTGTGTAATGCTGTGTCTGCACGTTGCGGTTATACTTTAATGTCAATAGCAAGGTGTTTTAGTACTTGTTGCAGATTAGTATCCAGTGGTGCAGTGATTGAAATTGTTTGTTGGGGCTCCTGCAAACTAAACTCAAGTCGCCATGCGTGCAAAAATAATCGTTTTACGCCTATATCGCGCATTTCACGATTAAATGTTTCATCGCCATATTTTTCATCACCTGCGATGGGATGGCCAACGTGTGTGGCATGTACCCGCACCTGATGAGTCCTCCCGGTCTTCAGTAATACCTCCATCAAACTGACGCTTGGCGAGACACTGCGTGGAATAAAAACACTCAGTGATGGTTTGCCTTCGTGGTTGACTTTCACCATGCGTTCACCGGAACTCAGGATATTTTTTTGCAGGGGGGCTGTGATATTACGTGCCTCCCCCTGCCAACGCCCTTTCACTAGGGCAAGATAGCGTTTATCCATGCCTTCGCCACGCAGCAAAGTATGCAGTTGGCGTAATGCGCCCCGTGTTTTTGCAATCACAAGGCACCCCGACGTGTCACGGTCCAACCGATGTACCAGCTCCAGATAATGTAAATCGGAACGCCAATAGCGCATGGCCTCAATGACACCGAAACTCAGACCACTGCCGCCATGCACAGCCATACCACTGGGCTTATTCAGGATAATCACCCGTGAATCCTCATACAGAACTGCCGATTTGATGCGTTCTACCGCCTTCGTCGTCGGTATGGCAGGTTCGCTGACGGCGCGGGTAACCGGCGGAATTCTTATCACATCACCACCTTGCAGTCGGTAATGAGGTTTGATCCTACCCTTATTAACACGCACCTCCCCCCGACGCAAAATCCGGTATATCTGGCTCCGGGGAACCCCCTTAA
>JAYSTO010000194.1:0-5077 GCA_043719675.1 Gammaproteobacteria bacterium
CAAGCCCGATATGCTAGGGTTTCATCAACCAAAAGGCAAGAAATAGCACTGGCGGCAAGTATCCATACTAGCCACCTTATACCCTCCGAGATACTGTTACCGCGTTTGGCTTTGTGTATATACTCTGACCCCGGATTTCGAGTCAGCAGCAGAGGAGATAACAATGGCAGGTGTATTCAAATTTAGCGCCGACCCCCTGGTCAAACGCGCAAACGACAAGGGTTATCGCATTGGCTGGAAACACCGCTATGATCTGGTCCGCGGTTTTCTGGACGGTTCCATGACCTACGGCGAGGCCACCAAGAAAGCGGCTGAGCTGGGGAGCAAAGACCAAGACAAGTTCTACTGGGCCGAGATGATCCTCGAACCCAAGTTCGATAAGATCGGCTAAATCTCACGCTCATCGAACAGCCAGTATATATAGTGTGAAAAGGCATCTACGGATGCCTTTTTGTTTTTTGCCCCCTGCTGGCACCATTCCTAGCCACAAACTATGACATAGGTCATTCATCCTGCCCTATGCTTTGCAGTACCATAACGGCCGACATTACTTTTTCTCACGCAAGGAACCGATCATGACAAATCATGTTTTTCACTCAGGAATATTTTTCATTGCTGTCATCCTCAGCGGTTGTGTCAGTAAAACCACGTTTGAGGAAAAGGAAAACGAACTTGCCACCTGCCGCAAAGAGTTGACGCAGTGCCAAACTCAGGCGCACGCCGACAATGAGACAATTGCGCAGCTGCAATCCGCCAAAGCCACGCTCACTCAGGAACTCGATAGCACCCGCAAGGACATGGAGGCTTATCGCGGCAAGTCACACAATGAACTGGTCAGTTGCGTTGACAGCCGCCACAAACTGGAAACCGATTTGGAAGTGATTCGCCAATTACATGCCAGTTGCAGCAAAGAACTCGATGCGAAACAAACCAACCTAAAAGAATTGGAAGCAAAAACCGCGCGTTTCCGCGACAAATTACAAACTGAGATCGCCGATCGTAATGTGGAGATCGAACAACTGCGTGGCCAGCTCTCGGTACGGGTACTGGATAAAATCCTGTTCAAATCCGGCAGCGCCGAAATTTTACCGGAAGGTCAAGCCGTTCTGGAAAAACTGGCCAATCTGATGGCCACGGAAAACGACAATATCCGTGTCGAAGGCCATACCGACACCGTCCCCATCGGCCCGCAACTTCGTGAAAAATATCCCTCGAACTGGGAACTCTCCGCCGCACGCGCCTCCAGTGTCGTGCGTTATTTTGAACACTCGCACAAAATTGATTCCACACGTATGGAAGCTGTTGGCTTCTCGCAATACCACCCCATCGCCACCGGTACCACACCCGACGAATTAAAACGCAACCGCCGCGTCGAGATCGTGTTAACCGCAACGAAAGCCAAGTGATTTTATACACTGGTTACCAGTGCCGTTTGTAGGGGCGGGTTCTAAACCCGCCTTTGTTGACGATGAAATCAAGAAGCCGGTCTTGTACTGGCTGCGCGACAATCTGCGAGGATAGTGGCATAGCCGAACAAACGCTTGTTCGGCTATGCCACTACCCTTCATGTTTAATTGAAAGTGAAAATCTATGAACCCTTTTCTTTGGATCGATTCTGGAGCAGAATTACCGCATGCACGAGAACCAAACAGCCCGTTCGCCATTTTCCTTGGTATACGACTTTTGTGACCGTTCGCATAACAAGGTGGATTATGAACAGGCGTAGTTAGAGATCATGAAATCCCTTGCTACCCCACGCCACTGTCGCCACTATCCTGGCATACTCAGTATAAGCGCCGCAATGAGAACTATGAATATGACGACTAACACGGGCACTCACAATCTGGCAATACCGACCTATCGCGTGCGCATGATCTCTAACCCCTCCTTCGAGGCGACCCACAGCAGCAATCCGTTGTGAGCATCTCATGTCAAACGTTATAAGGCGCATGATTAAGAGCTTAGTAATAATTGTTGTGATCGGGGTTACATCATTTATCTATACAGATATACAGAGCCCGTCTGTATTTTATTCAGGCGTTTTTCCTTTTATAGTTTTTTTTTCATTAATAGCTCTTGGCGTTTGGTTTGTGATGCTATTTCACAAATTAGGTATTAAACAAACCAGTAATTCTAGTAGTGGTGGTTTTTGGGGAGGTGACGGGGCTTGATAACAAATATTTTCTAGGGAACCCCTAATTAATTCGCAGAATGGCTACATCAAACGAACCATTTCCCTCTTTGAAAAATAGGAGGTGGACAGAAATTCGGAACCGTTATTTAATCAGGGCGCGTAGCGAGAGTTTCGCACCCTGTTTCTTTTGTGATGTCTCGCGTTACTCGCCACCAAGCATGTTCCCGCCTAACCCCGATGTTATGCGAATAAATTCAACCTCGGCACCGTCAGCTGAAAGTCGTTGGGAACCGTCAATGCGGTCCCAAAACCGGCAAGCTGACGCAGCGACTGATGAATAACACCCGGTGTTAATCGCACTGCAGTTGCCGATTCAATAGCAGGTACCGGCGCTAGCACCGATGCCAGGGTCGTTGGGTTGATCCACAGCGCGTTATGGTTGTCAGTTGTAGCACCGATGGTCCGGTTACCGCGGATCGGGTGGGTTGAATTACCCATCATCATCATGCTGGTAATCGGCCAATGATCCTTGCCATTGTCAGTGTTGTATACGTTGGTACGGCCGAAATCCGAACCCACTACCACAATGATCCTGTCTGCCAAATTACGAGTTGGTAACGCTGCCTCACTCAGGATCGCATCCAAGCCCTGCAGCAAGTCCATCAAACGCGGATAATGGTCGGCATCATGATTGGAGTGCGTATCAAAACCACCAATAGTAATCTGCACCGCTGAGGCAACGCCGGACTCATACGCGGCCAGCGCAATATGTCCCTGCCGATACAAGTCGAAGGCACTGTTACGTCCGTTAAAATCGGCCTGCGCTTTCTCGGCATTAGCGGCCAGATTGTCGGCCATGGCGGCAAAGCGGCTGGGACCTGAGCGGGACTCTTGCAGTTTACCTACTGCCTCTTTGAGCCGCGGTAGACGCTGTGCATTAAACATGGCCAGGGTACGGGCATCACTGGCTGTTTTTATAAGCCCACGCGTTGCCTCTGGAAGATAGTGTTGGTTAATATTCTCTGACCTGGCACTCTGGCTCCGGTGCGGAAAAGCGATTTCATACAGTGGGTTTAAATCATAGGATCTCATCCGTGTGGCCACGGTTAGCCCGCCCGTTACCGCGTAACCACCATTGGTGATATAAGTCATGGGTCGAGCCGGTGCGGCCACCCCGGCAATCAACGCACCAATGGATGGAAATCCAACGCGCGACAACTCACCGCTCCAGCTGTGTCGTTGACCGTCTTCATGCGAGTTGGTGCGGGTATCGACTCCGTTGATTACCAGCATCTTTTGATAGTACTTGTCATAGAAGGTTCTGGCATTGTATAGCGTCGTGTTATTGAGGAAGGTGTCTGGTGGTGGCGCATAACGTAACGGACTACTGTTCGGTGCTTGCAGAATAGCACTGCTAGGGTAGTTATTCAGACGCGCTGGATCAGTGGCGCTGGTATAACCTTTTGGATCCCACAGACTGGTTGGGTCCCAGCCGCCATCGGCATTCACAAACAACCATAACGGACCCGTGTAATTATCGACGGCACCAAACACTTGCATGGACGGCAACGAGAGGGCTGCGCTTGCGCCAAGCAGGCCCGACAGTTTAAGAAAATCTCTGCGTTTCATAGTTAAACTCCAATTTCAAAATATAACGCTGACATGTTATTCGATGTCGCGTTGGGTTTTACTCAAACAAAAATTTATAATCCATTATCAGGTACGATACCACCGCCATCCAGGCACGAATTGTCCGGTTTGTATCTGGTGCGCCGCCGCATTCGGTAGGGAGACTTGTTACCGTGGCGTTGCTATTCCGGACTGATACAAACAGATCATAGGTACGAGTGATTTCGGGATCATTTATCGCCAGCTCCTCGCCCAATATACGCTTGTGCAGGTAGACGATATTCTGTTTGATCCGATCAGCACCCGTGACGTTGTCTGGCAAATCGGTAGCCGCCACGCTGGGGAACAATATGCGACCCGTTGCCCTGGCTAGATCGGTGGGCACCTGTCTACAAGCAGTTTGATAGGCAATACGTTCCTGTATCGAGGCCATCGCACTCGTCGGCTCCTGGGTACGGACAGTCACGTCCATGGAATCGATGCCGCCATAGAGTATGCGAAAAGTATCGCCCGTCAGGGCGTTATTGCTGGGTGAGCGCCACTGGTAACCACCGGTGATGGCGCTCACTTTGCGGTCCAGCTGCTCAGGTGTCGACACAACAGGTGAACCTATGGTTGCATAAGCAGCCGGATTCTCGCTGGTACCCAGATTAACAGCCTTGAACATATCACTGGCAACCACCTCTTTCACCAAACTCTTGAAATTATAATTGCTGGCTACAAACCGCGTCTTGAGCTGTTCTACCAGCACGGTATCTTGCGCTGCCACAGGTCCCACCAATCCGCGCAATAGTGTCTTCACCGTCGCCACGGCGAATCGATTATCAACGGCAATGCGTCTGCCCAGGAACTGCAACGCCGTCGCGCTCTCGCCCGCGGGTAACAGATCGACCATCGTATAACCGGGCGCCAGCATCTGCGAGAAATTAGGCCGGTTGCCCTGGAAAGTACCGCTGTTACTATAATTCTTATACAAACCAGCAACAGGATCCATCACGTTATGGCAAACCGTGCATTGCGGATCAGTCAAAGTTGGGACCGTGCCGATGACATTATTGAAATCCAGCCCGGAACGATTAGCCAGTCCTTGTATATCGGTATCGAGGAAATACAGGAAGGTATACCGCGTCCGCGCCCGGTTGCGGTTTGTTGCTGTCGACGGATAACGGCCCAGGAATGGCAAAGTACTCAATATACCGGTGTGTTCATAAGCACGGTTATTCATGTCCGTCAACCTTGCTTCCCTGAACACAGTGGGATCACGTAATGTCACTGCGTTGCCATTAACAAAGGTAAAGTCTGCAATTGAGGCGC
>JAYSTO010000195.1:0-13755 GCA_043719675.1 Gammaproteobacteria bacterium
CATCGCGCAAACAAGCCACCGCTTCGTTGAGCATACGAAAAATCAACCGATCTTGTAAGTCAGCCGCTACGACAGTATCTTTGCCCACAGCTGATTTTACCGGTTTGTCATTCTTGAATTCATAAAAACCTTTACCGGATTTACGCCCAAGCGTGCCCGCTTTGACCATGGCTTTCAGACGTTCCGGAACGTCCATGTTCAGGTGTTTACTTAAGTTCTCGGCGACGTGTTGGCATATATCCAGACCAACGGTATCCGCAAGCTCAATCGGGCCCATCGGCATGCCAAAATCAACGGCGGCGTTATCAATCACCGCCAGTGGGACGCCTTCCTCGGCCATGATCATCGCTTCCATCAGATAAGGCATCAATATCCGATTCACTAAAAATCCAGGTTTGCTGCTTACCGGCAGCGGCAGTCGATCAATGCGTTTCGTAAATGCGGCGGCTTGTTGTGCGACTGTTTTATCCGTGGTGGGACTTTGCACAATTTCCACCAAGGGCATCTTGGAAACAGGATTAAAAAAATGCAAGCCCACTAAACGTTCTGGTCGTGATAGCGCTGTATTGATTTCGTCCAGCGGAATGCTGGAGGTATTAGTAGCCAGAATCGCGGTTGACTTGACCAACGGTTCGATGGATTTAAATAATTTACGTTTGACCTCCGCGTCTTCAAAGATCGCTTCGATGACCACATCCGCACGGCGTAAGCCAGTACCTTTTGGATCAGGGATCAAGCGATCGATGGTGGCTGTCACCAGAAAACGATCTTTGACGATTTTTTTATACATAGCGTGGGCGCGTTTCACAACATTGGCCAAGGCTTCTTTTTTGTGGTCTTGCAAGGTAACGGTAAAACCGCGTAATGCACACCACGTCGCGATGTCACCGCCCATCACCCCGGCACCGATCACATGCACATGACGTGGCTCGTAATCATCTGCACGTCCCAATCCTTTGAGTTGTTCCTGTAACAAAAATACGCGGATCAAGTTTTGCGCGGTTGGTCCGCTGATGAGCCGCGCGACGGATTGTGCTTCCTGATCCAGCATCAAAAACTGATCGTCGTAATATTTTTCCCACAATTCGATCAAAGCGTACGGTGCAGGATAATGCGATTGTGGCGCACGGTCCGCCACTTTTTTCCGTAACATGTTACCGACCCAGGGGCGAATAGGTTTGCGATTGAGCAGGTTCAACCACCACTTCAGAGGCTTTTGTGCCGGTGGGCTGGTAATCAGATTGAGCGCAGCCGTGCGCAAATGACGTGCGGGGACCACGTAACTTATTAACCCGAGTCGTTTTGCTGCACGCGCATCCACGGTGCGACCAGTCAGCATTAAATCCATTGCCGCCAAAATACCAATGGCACGTATTGAGCGCACTGTCCCGCCGAATCCTGGATGAATACCCAAGCGTACTTCAGGCAAACCCAGGCGTGTTTTCGGACTGTCGTCGGCCACACGATAACGGCAGGCCAGAGCAAGCTCCATACCGCCGCCCAAGCAATAACCAGTGATCATTGCGACGGTGGGACAGGGCAAGGCTTCAATCGCATTAAATATCCGGTGCGCACGACGAATGGCGGTTAAGGCGCTGGCTTCGTCGGCAAAGGCGGTAAACTCTTTGACATCCGCACCAGCAATAAAACCCGAGGCTTTATCTGACAAGATCACCACACCCTTGGGTGGCGATCCTGTCAGAGTAGTGACGATGTTGTCCAATTCATTGAGAATATCGGCGGAGAGCACATTCGCACTGGATTCCGCTTTATCAAGATGCAGCCAGCAAATCCCCGTGTTATCTGTTTCAACTTTCCAATGTTGATATGTTGTTGTCATGGCAAACTCCTATACACGTTCAACGAGCATGGCACCACCTTGCCCGCCGCCAATACATAAACTGGCAATACCGCGTTTGGCGTTATTGCGCTTTAATACATCCAGCAAGTGCAGTACGATGCGCGCACCGCTGGCACCCACCGGATGACCGAGACTGACGCCACCGCCATCAACATTCAAACGTTCCTGATCCAATTTGCCCATAGTCATATCCAGGCCTAACTCGTTTTTGCAGTAGTTTTCGTTTTCCCATGCCGCCAAACAGCTGAGCACTTGTGCGGCAAAGGCTTCATTGATTTCCCAATAATCAATGTCCTTGAGCTGATATTGGTGACGTTTGAGAATGGGCGAGATCGCATGTACCGGTCCCAGGCCCATTTGTGCGGGTTCTAACCCAGCCCAGTGGCTATCGATAATTTGGCCGAGGACCGGCAATTGATATTGTTTTACGGCTTTTTCGCTGGCGAGTAATAACAGCGCAGCACCGTCTGTCACTTGTGCGCTATTGCCAGCCGTAACACTACCAAACGGGCGATCAAATACCGGTTTGAGCTTGGCAAGATTTTCAACACTTGAATCACGGCGCAGACCATCGTCGTTGTCATAAAAATGGCCGCTGTAATCATACAGTGGCTCGACTTCCTGTAAATGCCCTTTGTCTTGTGCATTGGCCAGTCGCAGATGGCTACGCACGGCAAACTCGTCCATTTGCGCACGTGAAATATGAAAACGATAGGCCAAATTCTCGGCCGTTTGTCCCATCGACAATCCCACAATCGGATCACTCAGGCCGCGTAACAGCGCAATGATCGGTTTGAAATTTCTCAGACGGAGTTTGCTAAATACCGCGAGGCGTTGGCCAAATGTCTTGGCACCATTTAATGCCGCCAACCAATTCACCATGTCATTGTTATATAAAATAGGCGCATGACTCATCGACTCAACGCCACCGGCCAAGACAAGCTCGGCACGGTTCGCCGCAATTTCCATAGCAGCACAATCAATTGCCTGTAAGCCTGATGCGCAGTTGCGTTGCACTGTATAGGCAGGTACATCATTGCCAATACCCAGGCGCAAGGCTAAGGTCCGTGCGATATTAGCCTCGTCTGGTCCCGGCATGACACAGCCCAGCACAACTTCATCAATCGCCGACGGTTCAAAGGGCTGACGCACCATGAGTTGTCGACCGCAACCCACCGCCAGTTCCGCAGCAAGGAAAGGGCCGGGTTTGCCACGTGCCTTCAAAAAAGGGGTGCGATTGCCATCGACGATATAAACAGGACGAGCGGGGCTGCCACCTGTCCCATAATTACGTTGTGTCTGGTTGTTACTGTTTTTATCTGCCACTGCGGGCCTCCTTCAAGACTTAAAGTCGCGGCTAAAGTCATCCACCTGGATTACATTCCAACGCGCAAGCTCGGCTTCTCGCAGAATCTTCGCGTCATCTTCATTAATAAATTTTTTCTCCAGTGCAGCCTTAAGCATTTTTTCCTGTACTTGGTAACCAGGTTGAAAATTTTCCATTTGCTGCCGCAAGCGGCGCTCGATCTGTTCGGCCTTAATGGTTTTCATTAAGGCATCTTCCAGGCGTGCGAGGGTGTCTTTTTCATTGCGGGAAATAAATATGTCGGTAGTCAAACGATTTCTTTCCGGCGAGGGCGACAGTAAGATGTCAGCTATCTGCCCGCCCAGGTTGTCATTCGGCTGTTTAAAGCTGCGACCCAGGGGGAAAATGATCCATTGTAACCACCATGCGATCAATCGATTAGGGAAGTTTTGCAAGAAACCATCAATTGCCAGTTGAATATTATACAGTGACTGTTCACAACCCCAACGTAGAAAGGGAACATCTTCTTTCAGGCAACCTTGGGTTTCAAAACGTTTGAGTACTGCGCTGGCCAGATACAAATTGCTCAGCACATCCCCCAAGCGCGCCGATAATTTTTCACGGCGTTTCAGACTGCCGCCCAGGACAAAAATAGCAATATCCGTTAACAGGGCAAAGGCACCACTCATGCGCGTGAGTTTTTGATAATAGCGCTGCATTGGCCGCTGTGATCCGGAAATGGCAAAATGACCTGCGGTCAGGCCGTGAAAGAATGACCGAAAGATGTTGCGAATAAAAAATCCCATGTGTCCAAAGAAGGCACGGTCGAATTTTTTCAACGACACATCCCAGTCGACCTCAGATTCATTGACCGCTTGCATCTCCTGAAAGATAAACGGATGGCTGCGGATGGCGCCTTGTCCAAAAATGATCATACTGCGGGTTAAGATATTAGCGCCTTCCACCGTAATGCTGATGGGTACTGCTTGATAGGCACGGGCAATAAAGTTTTTCGGCCCCATGCAGATACCGGCGCCGCCCAGTATGTCCATGGCATCGTCGACGACACGACGCATGTTTTCAGTTAAGTGATATTTAACAATCGCAGAAATTACTGAGGGTTTTTCGCCTAAGTCCAAGCCGCCAGCGGTTAGCTCACGCGCAGCGTCCATCATATACGTATAACCGCCAATGCGGCCTAACGCCTCTTCAACACCTTCAAAACGACCAATTGGTAACTTGAATTGACGCCGTACCCTGGCATAGGCACCTACCGCACGGCAGATAAGTTTTCCTGAGCCGACACTCAACGCCGGTAATGAAATGGAACGGCCATCGGCCAAACATTCCATTAACATGCGCCAGCCTTGGCCAATGCGTTCTTGACCGCCAATGATGTAATCCATTGGTATAAACACATCATTGCCGCTATTGGGGCCGTTCATAAAGACCAGATTTAAAGGGAAATGACGTCGACCAATGTTTACACCGGGGGTATTGGTCGGAATCAGCGCCAAGGTAACACCCAGTTCTTCTTTTTCACCAAGTAAATGTTCGGGGTCAAATAACTTGAAGGCCAAACCCAAAATAGTCGCCACCGGTCCCAGTGTGATATAGCGTTTGTTCCATGTGAGACGTAAACCCAAAATATTTTTACGATCCTGAAAATCACCACGACAGACAATACCAAAATCCGGAATAGCACCCGCATCACTACCGGCCTCCGGATTCGTCAAGGCAAAGCAAGGGATTTCCTGGCCTATCGCCAAACGCGGCAAATAATAATCTTTTTGTGCTTCTGTACCGTATTCTAATAAGAGCTTCCCTGGCCCCAGCGAATTTGGCACCATCACCGTGACCGCCGCACTCACACTACGAGTGGACACCTTCATGACCACCGCAGAATGTGCCAAGGCGGAAAATTCCAAACCACCGTAGCGTTTGGGGAGAATCATGCTCAAGAAGCGATTCTCTTTAATGTATTGCCAGACTTCGGGAGGCAGGTCGTAGCGTTCATGAGTAATGTGCCAATCATCCAACATTTCACACAAGATATTGACAGGGCCGTCCAGAAAGGCCCGTTCCTCAGTAGAAAGACTAGGTAACTTGGTATTACGTAATTTACTCCAGTTGGGTTTGCCACTGAATAATTCACCATCCCACCAGACGGAACCGGCATCCAATGCTTCACGTTCCGTTTGTGACATACGCGGTACGAGACGCTTAAATAGCTTTAATAACGGCGAGGTCAACCAACGCATGCGCAAAACACCGATGGGATTGCTGCTCACTGCCTGCACTAACACACGACGCTGAAACACCAATAGATCAGCAAGTAGGGCGACGATGATAATGAGCTTCCAAAATGGTGTAAGCGTGTCTAATTCGGTAACTATTCCTGCTAACAACAGTAGAATCAAAACGATTCTCAGATACAACATAGTGTGTAACTCCTTTAGCGTAACACCTGTTCAATACCGTAATTCAAACATAGTACACTAGCATCATGTCGCATTGAATCACGGGTAAATTTGCTTAGTTCAATGACAATACAGACAAGTTTGCTGCATTAGCCACCATTACCGCCTCAGGTATTGTGTTGATGAGAGACATCATTGTTTTCCGTATTAATAATATTGTTATTAAGGATCAATTTTCATCTAATGTATAGCGGCATTCTCATTAATATTCTTGATTAACTGGTTGTATAACAAGCAGTTCTGCTGATAATTTAGGCGGCAGCGATGGTCAGCGCTGCCAATAATTGCTGTTGTGGGAGGTAATAGTGCGGTGAAAAGCGAATTCCGCCGCCTCGCAAGGCGCACACCACGCCATTCTCCATCAACCGCGAGTATAGAGCTTCATTTGATTGCTGACGATGTCGAAATGTAATGATGCCCGCATACCGTCCAGGGCGTAAATCACTCAGGCATTCAAGCTCAGCTTGGGCATGAATGAGTTCGGCTAAATAATCGATCTGCGCGCGAATGGCGTGTTCAACCCGGTGCATACCAATGTCAAGTAACAAGGAAACACTCGCTGCCAAGGCATGGATTGCCAACATATTAGGACTGCCTGGTTCAAATCGCCGCGCCGAATCAGCGATCTGCCATTGTTCTGACATGAAATTATTTGGCTGCTCAACCATATGCCAACCGTGTTGGTGCAAGGTTAATTGATTACGTACCTCAGCGCGGCAGTAAAACAAGGCCAATCCCTCTGGCCCTAACAACCACTTGTGGCCATCTGCCATGACAAAATCAGCTTGGTATGCACATGCATCAAAATGCATGGCACCAATGGCTTGAATACCATCAATACAATAAAAAACATCGGTCTGATGACAAAAATCCCCCAGGCGTTGCAGATTTAGCCGCAGACCCGTGGCATATTGTACGGCACTCACCGACAACAGGCGGGTGCGTTTATCACAGGCGTTGATCAGCAACTGCTCAGGATCATCATGATTCAAGAAGTGGATTTTACGAATCTCGACACCTTGCGGCGCCAGCGCCTCCCACACAATCCGATTTGAAGGAAACTCCTGTGCCGGGATGACAATATTATCACCCCTCTGCCAGGACAATCCCTGGGCCACGATCGACAGGCCTTCTGAGGTGTTTTTAACTAAGGCGATTTCATTGACAGACTGTGCGTTGATTAACGCCGCCAACATCTGTTTGAGTTCGGCTTCTTTTTTCAGCCACGTTGGATAATACGCGGCACCAAATGTGCTGTTTTCTGCGGCAAATAACTGTACGGCGCGTTCGGTGCGCTTGGGCCAGGGTGATACCGCGGCGTGATTTAAATAGACAATAGCAGGATCCAGTTGAAATTCGTCGCCATGGTGTGACGCTGACATTTGGAATCCTGTGGTAAGCACGTCGGCCTAGGGTGCGTGATGAACCTGTATTTGTCAACATTCCGTTTATAACCGTCAAAACTACGTCAACATGTACTCAGCTCACAAATTCAAACGCTGGTGGCAAGAACCGACCCCATTTTCACTTGAAACCCGCCAAAAATAATGCTCAAATGAATCGCAGATCGGGATGTAATACCCGAAAGCAAAGTGTGATATTTAAGTGATGAAATATGGATGCTTTGTAACACAAGTCATGTGTGTAAGAATCGTTACTGGCTCATATTTCTGTTGTTTTGGATTAACAATAACATCTGAGGGGTAATTGAGCGTGAAAAGCATCTTAGTGCGTTTAATAATGGTGACAACATTAATAAGTGGGGTAATTCCAGTGAATGCTAAAACTGTTGAAAATATTGAGGCGTATGGTGTCTATGTTGTTGCGGAAAAAGGATTTGTCAAAGTCGGCCCGTATACCCATGACGACAAATTCGTGGATTTTAATCACCTTAATGAAATTGAATATGTAAAACGTGCCGATCAGACACTTAAGTTGATTGTCTATAAAAAAGATTTTAACGAGAACAATTTTGTCTTTGCGTTACGGCCGATTCAAACCACTGTGGACGTTAGAGAGATCAAGTTTAATGTCAAACCACTTTCCAAAACGGATATGTATGAACTAGTACTGGATAAGCCGGTTACAGATGGCGTAATGCTGCATGTTCACTCAAGTGATTTTTTCAAAAATACTCTTGGGGTGATCATGTTAGGGGAAACCCAATCACAGCTGGTAAAATACTTCAGCCAAAAAGACTTACCCAGCGCGTATGCGGTAAAACAGTACCTTGATGACGCACGTGTGGCATTTCCTAAGAATGCTGAGTTGAAAAATCTGTCGACGTATTGGGACAAGGCAGGGAAGGCAGAGCAGGACAAACGATTTTATAACTATGTGGAAGAGGCATGGCAGGAGTATCAGAAGGCTGAAAAACTTGCGGTCAAGTCGCATTTTTTAAAAGAAGTTATCAGTAACGTAAATGGTTACCTGAGTGAATATCCGGATGGAGTGAAGGTAGACGAGGCAAAGAAACGTAAGCAACACGCCGAAGAAAAACTCAAGGAATATGAAAAGTTGTTGTAAGCAGCCTACCGCATCACGTGCCGACAATCCGCTGACTGGCTTGTCGGCATTTTTTCTTGCCGGTTTACAGGGAGTGATGAATCTCACGTATGTTACTTACCGCAGCAATAAGTACAATAAAACCAGATTAATAAGAAATAAAATAGTACTCATCCACTGCCAGAAGCGCAGTGGGTTACGTTGCAGTAATGGAACAAACTCGTTCTTCAGTGAATTCGTGTCAGGCTGGCTTAAAGCATGTGTAAATTCTGACAACAATCCATACCGTTGCTCCGGGTTAATTGCCACGGCTTTTTCCATGGCCTTATCAAGCCAGGCGGGGAGCTCAGGTAAATATTCCCGAACGGATACGTAATGGACCAGATTTAAATTACGGGCACTCAGGGATTTATTATAGGGGAGACGGCCACACAGTAATTGATAAGTGATTACGCCTAAAGAAAAAATATCCGAACGGTTGTTGCCCGGCAAATTGATCAAATATTCCGGTGCAGAGTAATTCACCGTGCCGAGCGCTGAATTATCCAGCAGCGGCGTGCTTATCTCTTCAATACCGGCGATTTTGGTGGAACCAAAATCGATTATCTTCACCGTGCCATGTTCATCGATCATAATATTTTCCGGCTTGAGATCTTGATGAACCATTTCAAGCCGATGAAAAGCACGCAAGCCTTTTGCAATTTGATCAACAATATTGCGCACCTGCTGTAATTGCGGCTTTGGGTTGTCTGTCATCCACTGTCGTAGCGTCTTGCCGCTGACAAATTCCGTAACATAGTACAAGAAAGTGCGTTTCTGATGTATTTCCAATACTTTCAAAACATGCGGGCTGTTAATGCGCCGACCCACCCATTCCTCATGTAAAAACTGATTTATAAACCGCGGGTCATCATTGTAGTTAATGGATGGAGCTTTAATGATGACGGTGTTTTGCGATTGTGGCGCAAGCGCAAGGTAAACCTCCGTTCGTTTGGTGGAATGCAGTTGACGGATAATTTTATAACCATCTAGTATTTGGCCGGGATCAAGTGGCGGTGGGAACGGTAATTCAATCAGTCGTTGATAAAAGTCCGTGGCATTGTTGCCGGGTAAATCCCTGATCTCGATAATTTGACAGGTGAGATTATCATCACTGCCATTAGCCAGCGCCATGGCCGTAATCGAATTCGCCGCAATCGTTAAATCATCCGCGGCGTGAATGATTATTTTGTACTGTTCTTCACGGATAAACTCGTATACCCCATCGGTAACAAGAATGAACCGATCACCGATCTCCAAAGGGAATTCGCGAAAATCCACATCCAGCCTTAAATCCATACCCAGTGCACGGGATAGATAGGTTTTATCCTGGCTGATCACAACACGGTGATCCTGGGTCAACTGTTCCAGCGTGTCATTACGTAATCGATAAATACGAGAATCACCCACATGGAACAAATAAGCAGAATTAGATTTTAAAATCAGTGTAGAAAAAGTGGTAACCATCGCATTCTGTGTTTCATAGCGCCGCTGGCTATTTCTGTGCAACCATTGATTCAGTGCCGAGAGGATTTTTTGCACCGAGGTCTTAACTGTCCAACTCTCCGGCGTACTGAAGTAATCGGCTAAAAATCCTTTGATGGCGGCATGACTTGCCTCACGGCCGGCCTCACTGCCGCTGACACCGTCCGCCAGAGCAATAACAATACCTTTTGTTGTCGCCAATGGTTCATCGGGTATTTCAATGGCATAACAATCCTGATTTTCCGGTTTAATACCGGCAGAACTGGCCTGGCCAAAAGATATTGCAAGTTGTGCATTCATGTGACTAGTTTGACTGACAAATCAGGCAACCTCAATCATTTGCACTGTACCATCCGGCAATACTTCTGCCATGTGACCTTTGGGTTCGTCAAAGAAAATAGCTACCGCGATCAGCGTCAGCAAGGCACTAACCGCAATCACCAGGAAAAACACCGATGGTGCTACAAAGGACAGCACGGTTAAATATAATACGCCACCAATATTTCCATACGCACCGGCCATGCCGGCAATTTGTCCCGTCAATCGGCGTTTAATCAGCGGCACAGCGGCAAACACCGCGCCACAACCCGCTTGCACGAATAACGAACATAATACTGTCACTAAAACGGCAAGTGCTAACGGCCAACCTGAATTCATCTGACTCATCACCACATAACCAACCATAATCCCGAATAAGATAATTAACAGGGTCTTCTTCCGGCCTCGTTTATCACTAATGAGACCACCAAACGGCCGAGCGAACAGATTGGCAATGGCAAAACTGCCACCCAGTAATCCGGCAAGTACAATGGACAGACCAAAGGTATCGGTAAAATAAAGTGGTAACATGGAGACAACCGCAAGTTCTGAACCAAACGCCACCAGATAGGAGATATTTAATATGGCAACCTGTTTAAACGCATAACGATCGATGTCTGGTACTGTGCTATACAATACATGTTTATTGATTTGATAAATTCGAATGGTTTGAAAAATAAATAATCCGGCTAATAACCCATCTATACCGTATACGATCACATTATTTAGCATGCCTAATTGGGTCGGCCCCAACTTCCAGGCAAGGGTGGCAAGCGCAGCGTACATCGGGATGTTCATCACCAGATAGAGAATCAAGTCTTGTCGTGATGAAACCTCCATGCCGCCGCTACGTTTTGGTTTAAAATAGGTCGAACCTTTTGGCGTATCCGAAACAGAGAAGAAATAAATAATGGAATAAATTAATGTGAGCAAACCGGTTGTTGCTATCGCGTAACGCCACCCCTCGGCACCACCATATAAATAAGCAAGTGTCGGCAAAGTCAAAGCGGCTGCCGCAGAACCGAAATTTCCCCAGCCACCATAAATGCCTTCGGCTAGACCAATTTGTTTAGCGGGAAACCATTCACCAACCATGCGAATACCGATAACAAAGCCCGCCCCGACAAAACCCAGTAAAAACCGCATTAACGCGAGACGTTCAAAGCTGTCCGCAAAGGCAAAGCCGAAGCACAAAAAGCTGGAAGTGAACAATAATAATGAATAGATTCGTCGCGGGCCAAAGGCATCCACCAGCATGCCAACAATGATGCGTGCCGGGATGGTGAGCGCTACATTGAGGATTAACAACGTTTTGACTTGTTGATCGGTAAGATGCAGTGTATCGCGTATCGCGACCAACAACGGCGCATGGTTAAACCAGACAAAAAAACTAAGAAAGAATGCAAACCAGGTCAGATGCAAAATGCGCATGTTCCCTGTAAATGTCCACAACTTTAATTTTGCCTCACTGCTGATTATTGACATCACGATACTCCGCTATTTTAGATCCTCATGCACAGGCAAGCACTGTGCCAAAACGACAACATGCTGTTTGCTAAGGAGTATTTCAAATCAATCGTGCTATGTACTCACAGTGGCGCCCAAACATAGCGCAAAAATCGCATTACATTTCCACATATCTTCCAAAGTTGTGCAGCTATTTGGTGGTGATATATCCCGCTGCATCGTAATACAGCACTTGCTTTGTTGCGATGCATATCAGTGGTTATTTGCACTTATTCAGTGCGATTCGGCGGTCATTTAGCGCGGTTGGACTACGGCTAATAGTTTATTTATTATTATTTATCAATAGGATACAATGTATTTAAGTATTTGCTTATCTGCTGGCATGGTGGTTGCTCTATATGGTTAGCAGATTGTGTGACTCATGGTTCAAGGAGTAGTGGTAATGAAAGAAAAATTGGTCGTCATCGGTAATGGTATGGCAGGTATTCGCACCATTGAAGAGTTACTTAAATTGTCACCGGATACGTACGATATCACCGTATTTGGCGATGAGCCTTATGGAAATTACAACCGCATTCTCCTGTCACCGGTACTCGCAGGGGAGAAGACCATCGATGACATCATGTTAAACACCGAACAATGGTATCTGGATAATCACATCACGTTATTCAAAGGTAAAAAAGTTGGCGAAATCAATCGACGTCAGCGCAAGGTTATTGCTACCGATGGTACTGAAGCGTTCTATGACAGAGCATTAATTGCAACCGGCTCGACCCCCTTTATTTTACCGATACCCGGCAATGATTTGGAAGGTGTCATTTCTTTTCGTGATATTCATGATGTACATCGCATGCTGGATACCTCTAAAAAACACAAACATGCCGTTGTCATTGGCGGTGGCTTATTAGGCTTGGAAGCCGCGAATGGTTTAAAACAGCAGGGCATGAGTGTCACCGTGGTGCACCTGATGGATGCCTTGATGGAACGGCAACTGGATAAACAAGCCGCAGGTATGTTGCGTAAATCCCTGGAAGCACGCGGTCTCAACTTTTTACTGCAAACCCAAACTGAAGCCATCATTGGTGATGAGCGCGTGAAAAAAGTCCGTTTCAAGGATGGCACAGAAGTTTATGCCGATTTGGTTGTGATGGCGGTCGGTATCCGGCCAAACTTTGAACTGGCAAAAAAAGCGGGAATCCATTGTGAACGCGGCATTGTAGTCAGCGACACCCTGCAAACTTATGACCCGCGCATTTATGCAGTAGGTGAATGTGTGCAACATCGTGGTGCGGCATATGGTTTAGTAGCACCACTGTTCGAGATGGCAAAGGTCTGCGCCAATCACTTAGCCTTGCATGGTATAGGCCGTTATGAAGGCTCCATCACCTCCACTAAGCTCAAGGTCACCGGTATCGATCTGTTTTCTGCCGGGGATTATTTGGGTAATGCCAGCACCGAAGATTTGATATATCAGGATTCCGCACGCGGCGTTTACCGCAAATTAGTCATCCATGACAATCGTATCAAAGGTGCTGTCATGTATGGCGATACGCTGGACAGTAACTGGTACTTCGATTTAATGCGCGACAACACCGATATCACCGATATGCGTGAACGTATTTTGTTTGGTCAGGCACATTTAGGCGACTCCGGTCACGGCAAGGAAAATCGTGTTGCAGCCATGCCCGATACAGCTGAGATTTGCGGTTGTAATGGAGTCTGTAAAGGCACCATCGTCAAGGCCATCGTTGAAAAGAAATTATTTACCCTCGACGATGTGAGAGCGCATACCAAGGCATCCAGCTCCTGTGGATCATGTACGGGACTTGTCGAGAGTTTATTAGCCTCGACACTAGGTGGTAACTATTCGCTAGCCCCGCATGCAAAACCAGTTTGCGCTTGTACTGATCGTTCTCACGATGATGTGCGCAAGGCTATTAAGTCGTTTGATCTGAAAACCATCAGCGCGACCATGGGTTTTTTGGAGTGGAAAACCCCCAATGGCTGTAACAAGTGCCGCCCTGCATTGAATTATTACTTGTTGTGCGCCTGGCCTGGTGAATACAAAGACGATAATCAATCGCGTTTCATCAATGAACGTGCCCATGCGAATATCCAAAAGGACGGGACCTACTCTGTTGTACCGCGCATCTGGGGTGGCGAAACTACACCGGGTGAATTGCGGGCGCTTGCCGAAATTGCCGAAAAATACCAGGTGCCCACCGTACATATTACCGGTGGTCAACGGATTGACTTCCTTGGGATTAAAAAAGAAACGCTACCGAAAATGTGGG